>JBOGQR010000001.1:0-42633 GCA_050749225.1 Nitrosopumilaceae archaeon
GTTCAGAGATTAGTCACACCATTTTACTAGAAATTATGTATGAATCTTCACCAGATGTTGCAGCATCCCACGGAAATTGTTCTCCCTTTAGCCATCTTTGCCAACGCTCAATGTCCTCTTCTACCATTATCTTTACTAATTTCTTAAAAGTTGTTTTTGGTTTCCAACCAAGCTTTTTCCTTGCTTTGGAATAATCCCCCTTTAGATCCAAAACATCAAACGGTCTAAAATTTTCCTTAGATGACTCTATTTTTGATGTCGAAATCCCACCCACCTTGCATGCCTCATTTACCAATTCTCTTATGGAATGTGATTCGTTTGTGGCCAAGACATAGTCATCTGGTTTTTTTTGCTGCAGCATCATCCACATTCCTTCTACATATTCAGGTGAATAACCCCAGTCCCTTTTTGCTGACAGGTTGCCAAGCTTCAAGCTTTTTGCCAGCCCCAGTGATATCTTGGCAACTCCATTTGATACTTTTCTTGTTACAAACTCCAAGCCTCTTATTGGAGATTCGTGATTGAACAAAATGCCGTTACTTGCATACATACCATATGCATGTCTGTACAGGTTGATCATCCAATGGCCGTACACTTTGGCTGTTGCATAAGGGCTGCAAGGATGAAAAGGAGTATTCTCATTTTTTACATCTGCTTTTACATTACCATACATTTCGCTTGAAGAGGCCTGATAGAATTTAATTTGCTTGTTGTATTTTTTTATCTCTTCAAGCACTCTAACCACACCAAATCCTGTAATCTCACCAGTGTAGAGCGGCTGATCAAAAGAGACACCTACTAAACTTTGAGCTGCAAGATGATAGACTTCGACGGGATCTGATTTTATCAAAGCTTCAGAAATGGATCTCGAATCTAGGATATCTGTTGGAATGTAGTTTATTTTATCATAAATATCAAGATAGTGTAGTCTCCAAAAGTTTGGTGTAGACAATCTTCGATATGTTCCAAACACTTTGTAATTTTTTTTTAACAAGAATTTTGCAAGATATGCCCCATCCTGACCTGTAACTCCGGTTATTAATGCAGTTTTAATTCAATTTCACCGTTTTTAGTTCTTAAATAGATGCTTAAAAACCTACAATGAAATATTGTTTGGCACAGCAATAGAAATCGAATGATCAAACCTGTATAATCTATGCTTTTCACAGAGTAAATCGAAATCATGATTAAGAGGCCTCGCAGAAAAAAATTGTGCTGAATGAGTTAAGAGAGATTGGGCGTTTTCGAAATTTGATAATGACATTTGCTGTAATGGATTTAAAATTAAGATATCGAAATTCCATTTTAGGAGTCGGATGGTCCTTTTTAGAGCCGCTGCTTCTTCTTTCTATTTTAAACATTGTTTTTAGTACCATTTTAAAAAACAATATAGAGCATTTTCCAATTTTCCTGATTCTTGGTTTAACAATGTTCCACATGTTTACCAGAGGAACAAGTTTATCCATTGAAAGCATACTTGGTAGGGCACCCATAATAAAATCAGTTTACCTAAAAAGGGAAATTTTCCCAATAGCTGCAACCATCACTGCCTTGCTTATGATGACAATTGAATTCTCAATAGTGGCAGCTTTTGTTGCTATTTTTCAATTTACTCCCACATACACAGTTTTTATCATTCCTGTTTTATGTGGAATTCTTTTTGTTTTCACTCTAGGAATTTCCATGCCACTTTCTATCTTAAATGCAAGGTTTAGGGATGTCAGAATTATTTGGACGGTCATAACGCAGGCACTTTTCTTTCTGACTCCTATTTTTTATAAAATCACTTTCCTTCCAGCTCCAATTTCAACGGTTGTACAATTAAATCCTGTAGCTCAACTAATAGAAATGGCCCATAATGCGCTGCTTTATGATAAGTTACCAACCATAAACCAATTCGGATATACAGCAGGAATTAGTTTTGCAGTTCTTGTTATTGGCTGGTTAATTTTTAGAAAGATGAATCGCGTCATCGATGAGGTGATATAGGTTGGTTGTATCTGATAACATTGCAATTCGGGTAAGCGATCTTTCTAGGTCCTTTAAGATTTACCATGAGACGCATGCTGATGTATTTTCTAAATTGGTGTTCATGTTATCTGGACAGGAAAAATATGAGACATTGAATGTTTTAGACAATCTTTCATTTGATGTTTACAAAGGAGAAATGCTTGGAATTGTAGGCAGGAACGGCTCAGGAAAGACAACACTGTTAAAAATCATCGGTAAAATTATGCGGCCATCATCAGGTAAAGTTGATACCAGTGGAAAAATCTCCTCATTCATATCACTAGGTTCTGGCCTACATCCAGATCTGACAGTTAAACAAAACATCATTCTTTATGGAATGATACTAGGAGAATCTAAGAAAGATATGATAAAGAAAGTAGATTCTGTGATAAAATTTGCAGAGTTGGAGAAATTCAGTGATGTGAGGATCAAGGATTTTTCTGTTGGAATGTTAATGAGACTTGCATTTTCCATTGCTATATCAGTTGAGCCTGACATAGTTTTGATTGATGAAGCCTTGTCAGTAGGGGATTATTCATTTCAAAAAAAAAGTTTTAATGAATTTTTAAGAATCAAGAATGCTGGACGAACAGTGGTATTTGTGAGCCACAACCTAGAAAACTTGTCAAAGTTATGCGATAGAGTAATGCTTCTTGACAAGGGAAAAATTGTAGAAATAGGAGATCCAAAACAAGTTGTTGCCAGATATACTGATTTGATGAAACTGGGTACAAATCCAGAAACTGTCAAAGATAAATAAGATCTATCAAATAGAAAACCAGGGTTGAATATTAAACTCATTTTTGATCTGTATCAAAAAAGAAATCCTTCCGGTAGAAACATAGGAACTTGGACATTATTACAATATTATATTAGATTAAAGACAGGCGAGATTACAAGAAGGATTTACAAAAAAAATCGTTTAAAATCTACAGGTAGCGAGTCCGCCAACATGAGAGTCATTGACGATTACATAAGAAAATCATTGATAAAAATTAAAATTTCAAATCTTCTAGATGTAGAAAAAAAAATAGGCTTTGAGAATATTGGAATTGGTTGCCTTATTACACCAGCACTGTTTGGAAATCTAATAGCAGTAACTCAGGGAGAGGCATCATTTTATTTTCCAACAAAAATCAAGGAAAAACACGTATTGAAAATTTCCTTGCTTTCCATACCAAAAATTTCAGGAATTGTGAAATTTGAGGATAAACCAATCCATCATTTTTCGATTTCTACCTTGAGTGAACACAATGTTTCTGTTGAGATCAGCCCAGAACTAGTGAAAGACAATTTATCAAAGATTTCTATTTCAACTAACAGACATTGGTCATCAAAATACCTAGACAAAAACTTGCCGGACTTTCCACTTGGGGTTGCGGTAAGATCAATAGAGCTAGCCTCGCAATTCTGAAAATGAATTACACAATTCTTCAAATTGTTTACAGGTTTTCTGCGAATCATATCTAGCTAGTAGTTTTTCAAACCCGTTTTTACCCAACTTGTCGCGAAGTTTCGGATCCTGTAATTTATCAAGCGCGTTAGAAAGCTCCCCTATATTTCCAAATCCAACTAACAGTCCATTCATGTTGTCATCAATCAGATTTTGTACTGCATCTATACTGCAGCCTATCACGGGTTTTTTGTTCAACCATGCATCAAGGTATGAGATCCCAAATGATTCGCTTTTTGAGGGAAGTGCAAATATATCACATGAGGCAAACGCATTCCACTTTTCCGTATCAGAAACCAATCCCAAATCGTGAATGTGTTTAAGATATTTTTGATCCTGTTTTTTTAGATATTCATTAAAATCATTCATCGACGGGCCTATGAGTACAAGTTTGTGATCTATTGAGGCATCCCAGAATTTCTTCATAGATTCTATCAGATTTATCGTACCTTTTGCATGCGATTTTGTTCCTGCAAATAAAACCAACAACGAATCTTTACTAATATTCAGGTTATTTCTAAAGTCGGCAGGCTCTGCTTTATGAATTGGAATCCCTGCAGGGATGATGCTGATTTTAGATTCTACAATGTCATATTTTAACAAAGAATTTTTTTCTGTTTCTGTATTCACTACAATTGCATCTGCTTCTTGCAATAACATAATTCGCAGTCCAGTAAAGTACAACTCTGGAAACTCTAGATGCAGATGAGGAATCATGATTATTGGAATTTTTTGTTTCTTTGACGCAATAAGGGCTGGAATTATGTGATCATATGGAAATGCAGTAGCGATAATCAGATCAAAATTGTCTTTCATATTCAACAGATCATTCCACATCCCAGGACAGAATGGTCCTGGAGAAAGAATAGAAAATGGATCCGAGTTGTCTGTGGCAGCAGCTGGCTGCAAAATCTGATATCTCTTTACTTTGTAGTTTTTATCATGGAAATTTTGAATATTTCCTGTTGTCTTTGCACTAGGATCCCAAAATGAATTTAACTCAATAGCGTTTGTAGTATAAACCGTAACATCGTGTTTTTGGGATAAAAAATCCATCAGCTGCTCGGCCACCTGTTCAGCGCCTCCAATGGCAGGAAAAAATCTTTGAACTATACAAAGAATTTTCAATTGCTATTTCCCAATAAATCCTTGCAATGTTTTTTGCAGGCCTACATGAATGGTTGTAGCAGGCACCCATCCAAGTTTTTTGATTTTAGTAGAATCTGATGTTATGTTTTTTATTTCGTTCTTGCGTGAAAGTGATTTTAATGACTTGACTCGTATGTTTTTTCCACCAAGTCTTTTTAGCATATTACATATTTCTAAAATTGAATAGCTTTTACCACTTCCAACATTAAACACATTGAACCCTTTTGATTTTTTCATTACAAGTGCTATCGATGCAATCACATCATCAATATATACAAAATCTCTTCTAGGGTATAAATTTCCCAATTCAATCACGTCATTTGACAATAATTGTGCAATTATTTTTGCTATAACCAAGTGCGGAGGACTTCGAATTCCGTAAACCGAGAAAAGTCGGAGTATTGAGACGTCCATCCCATAGGATCGGGCGTATGATTCAGCTATTATTTCTCCAACTAATTTGCTTGTCGCATATATTGAAGCTGGGTTCCTTGGATGATCCTCAGGTATTGGGAGTTGCTTTGGATGCCCATAAACATGACTAGTGCTTAGATAAAGAAATTTTGAGTTGATTTTTCTTGCAATCTCCAACATATTTTGCGTTCCTTGAGCGTTTATTTGAAAACACTTGGCGGGATTGTTTTGACAGTATTCTACATCAGTTATAGCAGCAAGATGTATGATGCAGTAGACATCATTTGGTACTTCGTCTGCAGTAATTTTTACAATATCTTTTCTAATTTGTTTTATGGGCAATCTTGTTGAATTTTTAGAAATTCCTAACACGTAGTATTGTTTCATTAACTTGTTTGCTAGATGAGTTCCTAGAAAACCAGTATGGCCAGTAATGAGTATTTTTTTCAAGAATAAACTGAATTTCTCCTAGTGGAATAAATCTCTTTGAAACATATTTTATCTGCGTTCAATAAGTGATTAAAAATTAAACTGTATTAATTACAGGCACTACTGGACAGGATGTATCTTGATATGGTCTATTGCCAGCCCAAGCTTTCTCTTGTCCGTATTGTTCTTATCCACATCATGACAGCTTGTTGTATTTGCCACCACAAATGACAGTTCCGTAATTTTGTTTTGCAGTATAGTATGTGGAATCACTCCCTCAAACGTTGTCATACCATCCTCTTTGGACTTGACTTGTATAGCTATTGGATTGTTGTTTACTCTCACTTGCAAGCTCTCCAAAATTTTAGAATCCAAGCACATTATCACTCGAAACTCTATTTTCAGATCTTTTTTATTAGATATTGCAAAATCAAGCGTGGAAACATTGTCAGGCCCTGTCCACCTAAATATCCTCCCACTGTTGTTATAGTCTTCCCGCGGATACCAGCCATTTCCTGATATTTTTTTGTCAAAACCAAGCTCAAATGAATCCGTCTTTTTCATATCGTTTCTGTCCTGATAGTTTTTTTCCAGCAGCTCATGTACTGTTTGCTTTGACATGTCTGACGTGTATCTTTCCTTTAAATCCTGTACCATTTGTGAAAAACGATCGTCAAATATCTTACATGCATATTGGTATAGTTCAGTATCAAGTCTTGTGCATTCTGTTATGGCATCAAGAGTTTCTTTTGCAAGCTCCTCCTTGGCTGACCTGCTTGGAGCCACATTTTGTTTTATGATATTAGGTATTGGCTTCCAGCCAAATGTATAGCACATCAATGATAACGAGTCCTCAAACCTTTCCGTAATGCCAAAGAATGCAAACTCGGAGAGGTGCTGCTTTGCAATGTTTAGCATCTTTTCATCAGAGATGTCAGGTGACATGAATGCCATAAACGAGTCATAAAAAAAATTATCTTTACTGTCTTTGTCCATGTGTGCAGTCAAAGACAACACGTCAAGGTCTAGTGCAAGATGACGGGTCTGTTTGTTTGTAAATATTGGACTAGCAGTTGGATCATTTATCAGGTGTGAAAAACTGGTATCTATAATTGAGCTATCTTTTAGTCTGGCAAATTTACTTCGACGTGAATGTTCGTATTGCGATATTGTCCTTTCTATGGGATCTCGTAGCATGGTGATGTATGCGGGCTTTTTTGGCAGAATGTTGTGCAGCCCGTATCCAAAATGCCCACGTATCAATCTGCATTTTGCAAAGTCCTGATGCCTGTTTTGCAGTATCTGCACCCACAGCTGCGCTTTACATATCGAGTCAAGGTCAAAGTGGTCGTCAATAATGGTAACCAGCGTGGTTCCTGCTGTCTTTGGGATGTGCATAAAATAGAGGATGTCATCTTTTTTTAATTGATATTGAATTTGACTAGGTTTTTTCACTTTTATTCAACTAGACAAAGTTTCTATTATTATAAATTCATTTAAAAACCTAAAATGGTATTTCAGGATTATATTAATAATATTTTTGAAAATATGTCACTTTTAAACTATATTGAGTTAAGATTATGGAAAAATTGCGTTATGAATGTGTCCGTCAAGCATCTGTTTTTCTAAAACCAGTTTTATTACAACAGGCAAAAATAAACAAACTTTGATAAGATGCAAATATTTTGTTTGTAATATGACAAAGCAGTGGGATGACTTGGAATTAAAGGAAATCCTGAGAAAATACTATCTTACTATTCTTGAAAGAGAACCAGATGCTACAGGTATGGAATTTTATCTTAACAAGATAAAAAATAATGAGATCTCGTTAGAGTCTATATCTTTAATTTTCAAAAACTCTCAAGAATTCATTAACCTCCAAGAACGAAAACTCAAAGACCGTAAAAACCAGGGTGAACCATTTTTTTCCATGGTTGACAATGTTGCAAAAAAAGTAATTGATGAACATGTCTTGTATTTTGATCCAAATGACAAAGTCCTATGTGAGATATTTTCAAAAAATGAATACGAACCAGCTACTACAAAAGCAGTAAAAAAACTTGTCAAACCCGGAATGAATGTAATTAACATAGGTGCAAATATAGGATATTTTACGTTGTTAATTGCTAGGCAGGTAGGGCCCAAGGGAAGCGTGATTTCATTTGAGCCCGGCATAACAACTGCAAATTTTCTGCAACAAAATGTCGATGCCAATGGATACAAGAATGTCAAAGTACATGTCAAGGCCGTCTCAAACAAGACCGGCAAGTCCGATCTTTGGGTAGGTGGTAGCTCTACCCATAGTTTTGTTTCAGAGCTAAGGACCCAAAGCTATCCACAACTAAAAAAGACACAGATTGAAACTGTAACTATTGACGATTTTCTTGGTTCTGACACAAAAATTGATTTTGTAATGATGGATGCTGAAGGATCTGAAAAATATATCTTTGAGGGAATGAAAAAAACAATTGAACAAAATCCAGATTTGGAAATTATCACAGAATATAATCCGTTTACATTCAAGCTAGCAGAAACTAGCCCCGAGTCTTTTTTGGATTTAATCAAAGAGATGGGTTTTTTTATTTATGTAATAGATGATAAAGATTCAAAAGTAAAACGCATGGGCAAAAATGATATAATAAAAAATTTTCCAATCCCCAACCTGACTAATCTGTATCTTACCAGAAAAACAAAAACTATGTTTGATACATAAAATAAAGATCCCGCCTTCTTCCAAAATTTAGTACAAAGTTTCTTTTGTTACTTTAAACAGCACAAGGTTTACGAGTGGTAATATACTTCACAGTTAGTTGCAGTGTTTGTGCCACCAAAGTCTACACATACATCAGAGCCGTCTCCGCCGTCTATTGTATCGTCACCTGCTTGTCCCCATATGATATCATCACCAGTATCTCCGTTTAGTATGTCATTTCCAGGGCCACCTATAATTTTGTCAATTCCATCTCCTGCAGATATTGTATCATTACCTGCGCCTCCCCAGATCTTGTCTTTTCCAGCTCCACTGGAAATGGTGTCATTACCCGCTCCTCCAGAAATATAATCTCTACCATCTGCAGATATGATACAATCATCACCAGCTCTTCCAAAGATATTGTCGTTACCGCCATTTCCTACCATAAGATCATTTCCGCTTGTTCCCACTAGTACATCACTTCCTGTACTGCCTGGAATCACACTATCAAACTGGTCTACTGACTTGCCACAGTAGGTCTGGGCTGAAAGTGTAATGTTGAGATTTGTCACTGCAGGAGGTATCGAAAGTACTGCGCTGGAATTTGTCATAAAACCTATCTTTGTGGCATTTACCTTCCAGTTTCCTGGACTCACAACCCATCCATACATTCCGTCAGGTCCTGTTATCTGTGGGTTGGTTGTTGGAAGAATCTCAGTAGAATTTGGTAAGATAAAGTTGCCAGTGTCAGGTGGTGACTCTACTAGTAGTGTTACTGTTGCACCTTCTATCGGGTTTCCGTTTACATCTACAATGTGTCCGCTAGGATCAACATAGATCATTCCTCCAAACTGGACCTCGTCTTCACCATCAAGTGCTCCAAGATCTGTAGGATCTGCTGGCGGGAATCCTATAGTTGCAGGTGGGCAGTCAACTAGGAATTTCAAGCTGACCTGACCGTGGTCTGTAAAGGCAGAACCGTTACCAGGATTTACAAATGGCAAAAATGTCGCAGACCATACCTCACCTGGACCTGTATGTATCATTGGTCCATGGCGTACATGTCCTGATTCTGAAAATGTTAGATACAGCTCTACTGCAACTGGTTGGTCAGAACCACAGTGATCTATCACATCTTTTGTGAAGGTCTGTCCAGTGCCCCAGTAGACTACTGGCAGATTGTTATAAGTCCAAGTTTGGTTTTTAATCTGAACTTCTGGAGGTGGTGGAACTATTGGTGTATTTCCAAAGTTTACATTTACTACATTATCACCAGGTCCTAATTGTATTTGTTGGAATAATGGTGTTGTACTAATAGTTCCCTGTGGCAGTGTTTCACTGACAGTATAGTTTCCAGGTGGCAGATTTGTAAAACTATAATTGCCGTTTTCATCAGTTAGCGTGCGATTCAAGTCCCTCAGTGTTATTATTACATTGGGTATTCCATCTTCAGTTGTTGAATTCCAGATACCGTCACCATTTGTATCGTTAAACTTGATTCCAGATATCGATCCTGGAATGCTAGGAGTATTTCCAAAGTTGACTCCTGTTAAATTCTGTGACGGCGCTAAGAGAAGATAATGTGGTTTATTGTTGTGTGGAAAAGTTTGAACAGTATTTGGCGGAGTAATTTCTCTTACCTTATAGAATCCACTAAATAAATTGGAAAAATAGTAATCTCCTGTTTGATTCGTAGGTATGCATCCCATATTTTGTATGACAAAACCAAACGGAGATGTTCTGTCAAGGCAAATTTGAACCCCTGCAACTGTGTTTTCGTTAATATCTAATATCCCATCGGCGTCAGTCTCGTTAATCTTTATTCCACTAATTGAACCAAGGGCGTTTAGTTGGGTAATTTTGGCGTCAGTTAATTGAACTATAGAAACGAAAATAAGGTCATCAAATGAAGGATTGTTTGTGTTCATAACAATTTGTGTGTCTCCGTTGTTAAGATATGGCGCCAAGTTGTAAAGTTCATCGTCTTGTGTTGGAACATCTGCAGGATTATTGATGCTATCACCTACTCCACCCATGGTAATGAGCCCACCGTTATTGCCTACTCCATCATCATAATTGCCTGCGCATGATGTCAGTCTTTGTCCATTAATATCAACAGTACTAAATTGACCACCTCCACATTGGTGTCCATTAACTCCTTGATAGCTATAACCAATTCCTAAAGCCAGAGTTGCATTGAATCCAGGATCCGTTTTATCCAATGGCAAGCCCAAGCCAAAGACGGTAGTAGCACCACCTTGTGGCAATCCACCATCTGACAACAAAATTGATGTCTCATCAATTGATGGATTTGAGTATATTACAACTAGAATCACTCCATCCATAGTTGGGGGATCGTTTCCTATTACAAAATTAATAATTCCCGGACCAGCAGATGCATACTTGGCGGCAACTTGATTTTTTAAATCAACACCAGTATACTTGTATGATTGTAGACAATTAACATCACCGTATGGGATTGGATTTAGTGTATATATTGTTCCGTCAAAATTAACATCTAGTGATGGAACTGCTCCACCACAGATGGTTGAAGCATAAAGATAAGCTTGTCGAACAGTTGAACCTGGCGGTATCTGTGCTTGTATTGTACCTCCACCACCATTCTGACCTAGTGCATCAGCAGAATATCCTCCATGACCAAAGAAGGTTACAGGTGAGTTAGGGTCTGGCAGAACTGGAAGCAGTTCGTTCTCGATAGCTGTATGAGAGAGATTTTTTGAAATATTATTTTTATCTATCGTTCCAGGAATTGGGGTTGATGTCTGTGCAAAAGAAGAATTTATCAAGTTAGGGCTAAAGGCAACAAACAGTAATACAAACAAAATAGTACCTGTTAAGAGCTTAGAAATATTACCCAAATCCAATTTGGATAAGAAATTAACCCTAATTAAACATGATCTTTTTATAAAAAAATAAAGTTGTATTTGTCATATAACAAGTAGGATTTTTAGCAATTTTATTATTTTTTTATAAAATTAAGTAATTAATACAACACATTATGTGATCGCTTGTTGGCTTAAGAAACAGTGTTGATAAAATAATTACTAGAGATATTTTTAATGAACTAAATAAATTTAGAAGAGATAAATTTCTTAGCAGATGCATTTTAAAATGGATTGGAAGCTATACAAAAATAAGTCATCATAAGATGGAAGAGATGACTCCTAAATAATGATAATTGATGTAACTTTATCTTATCCCAGAATCTATAACAATATTAAAAACGGTGATCTTGTTTGCCTCAATTTTTATCTGGTTTGTTGTCTGCGAGTTTGGAGAAATTGCGCTATATGGTGTATGAATTATGTAGTCGCCCTGATTTAGTTCAATTTTAAAGATACCGTTTTGATCAGAATTTGCTTGCCCTGCTATTGTGCCATCACTTTGGTATACTGTTACTGTATAATTACTTCCATTACCAAAACAAGGCATATCACCAACACGTTCTACTGGTCTACAAGGAGAAAGTGTTACTGTACCAATCAAGATTCCTTTTGATAAAGAGTTGCTGTATGATGCCAGTACCCACCCATGTTTTGCAAGTCTTTCCACACTAGCAGGTTTCACACATACCGGAGAATTATTTTCTAGTTTTATTAACAGCTGAAAATCTGGCTTGCATGCGACATCCTGTGAAGAAACTCCTGATTTGATTTGTTTCAAGGGAGACAACGATTGGGTTTGATTTGAAAGAGGCAATAATGTAATGGGGTTACCAATGACTTGATTTTCTGTAGTGCTGGTACTTGTTTTATTTGGTGTTTGTTGATCCATATTATCAAGTGAGTCATCCTCATTTTTTTGCTCAGAAATCTCTTTTATCTTGGCATATGTAGAGTCTTCAACTACTACAACATACTTTACAAGTTTACCTGCAGAATCAGTTAATGTGAAAACCACATTAACATCATGTGTTATGTCGCTACAGGTCTTGTGATTCCATGTCCAACTGTTATACATGTTGCTAAATGTGTAATTGTATCCTTTAACTTTGGATTTGAATTCAGTAGAGTTAAGGGCTAGAGAGATAGCCTTTATTTTGTCTCCAGATTGGTTGCCTTCTTGAATAGCTTTTGTAATTTTATTTGCACAGTTTGAATTTGAAGTAGAGTTTGTTGCTTGGGCATAGAAATTACCTATTTGGGATACAGATAGCAAAAGCAAAACACTTGTAAGTACGGCAAAGAATCTAAAAAATTTCATATGGAAATAATCTTAATCATTCTATATACACCTTTCAAATAAATTTAAAGCAAAACACAAACATTCAAAAATATCTCGCGACAGTCTAGATCCGAATCAGCAAAAGATAAATCATCAAAGTAGAATTGAAACATACATCAAAGGTTCTGATAAAAATAAATACCAAAACGATAGGAATCACTTTTTCCGTTGCAATTGCTTTTGTGTTAGCATTTACTCTTCACAATGTCTTAGGTGAATCTACAAACAATCAGGCCATACAGCTCAAAGAGACGCCTCACTCTTATGTGATGTCAAATTATTCCAATCATATTACTCAATTTACTGAGACTGAAATTTCTGCCAAATACAAAAATGAACTTGGAAAGGAAACTCTTACAAAAAATCAATGGTCTGACAATTACCGCTCAATTCAAAGAATCATTACAGAAAGTAATGTACAAAAAAATGTTGTCTTGAAATACAGTAACAAAATGCCAGAGCTAACAAAGGAAATGCTTGACAAGCAAAAACATCTCGAGAATATTGAAAAAAGATGGCATCCACAATATTTCGATGACAAGAAATACTATGCCGTTACACCACCTGGTGCAATCTCCCTAGATAGATATCTTGATGTGGGATCAAAATCAAGATCATTTAGTAGTTTTAGCGTAACGCCTCATGCAAATACAAGTCTTGAAAACCACACATTTGCATTGGGAGATCTGAGTCTAATTTCAGAACCTGCAGTTGCAAACCATGGAAATGTTGTTTTCATGACAGGTAACTGGTGGGCTGCAAGATCTACTGATGGGGGAAATAACTTTTCTTACATAAATCCATATTCTGATTTTAGTACTTTTTGTTGCGACCAGGATGTAGTGTACAGTGATAACCACAACCTCTGGGTCTGGTATAGAATGGGAGATCCAAGTGTAAGTCCTGCACACATTAATGTAAGCAAAATCGGGGTTTCTACTAACGATGGCGCAAGCTGGTGCTTTTTTAATATTACCGCCTCAAATATAGATCCTAGTCTTACAAATCATTGGCTTGATTATCCAAACATGCAAGTAACTAGTGACAAGCTGTACCTTTCTACTAACATATTCCGCTCAGATAATAACACATTTGCGGCTACCGCTATGCTCCGTTTTGACTTGAACGGGCTTGCAAACTGTTCAACTACATCATTTGATGTATTTTTGAGATCAACCGAATTTAATTTCACACCAGTAAATGGAGCAACTGATAAAATGTATTTTGCAACCCAGTTGGATGGTTCGCACTCAAAAATATACAGGTGGTTAGATTCTAGCAGTACACTTTCCAATAACACTGTTAGTTATACGTCGTATCCAATCAACGGGGCATATAGCTGTCCCATTACTGATGGAGGACATAGTCCTTGCGGTAGATCAGATCCTAGAGTATTGGGAGGATATCTAGCACATGGAATAATTGGGTTTGTTTGGGACGCTGCACAGGGAGGATCCTTCCCATATCCATATGAAAATTACATCAGAGTAAATGAGACTACTGGAGCGTTGATAGACAATCCTGTTATTTTTTCTACAACTACTGCAACAAATTTTGCAAACACTGGAGTAACCACAAATGGTGATGTCGGTATTGCTCTTTTCCACATGGGCGGTGCTCAAAAACCTGCATACATAGTTGGCATACATGATGCACTAACACCTGGAAGTAGTTTTGATTTTTCCACGGTAAAAACTTCAACAAACGGTACAAATGTAGATGATCAATGGGGAGATTTTGTCAGAGTCAAGCCATTCAAGCCAGATAATGGAAAATGGGTTGCATCCGGATATACACTGCAAGGAGGATCTGATAGTACCCACATACAGATTTTATATGAAATTTTTGGTCGAACCAACTGTGGAAAAACAATTGATCAGTTTGATGCTTTCATTAACGGCACAGCTAGTAGTGATGTACTAATTGGATCAGGTGGAAATGATCTTATCTTGGGAAATGGCGGTAACGACAAAATCTTTGGAAAAGCTGGTAATGACTGTATCATATCAGGAAATGGTAATGATTACATCTCTGGAGGAGCGGGTAATGACACCATTTTTGGTATTGGTGGGGATGACAAGATCTGGGGAGGACCTGGTAATGATGATATAACTGTTGGAAAAGGAAATGACAGAATTGTTGGCGGTCCAGGAAATGACATACTAAACGGCAATGCTGGAAATGACATCATCTGGGGACAAACAGGTGACGATACAATAGACGGCGGAGATGGCTCTGATGTATGTGTAGATTTTAATGGTACAAACACTGCAACTAACTGCGAAAGATATTATCATCAATGATGATGCAAGTAAATTAATAAAGTCTGATTAGAAACATCTTCCGACTATTGTTACAAATTCATAAAACAGATGCAAGGTATATAGTAAAAACAGCACTGGTATATTGCTCCCTCTCAATGGCTTTTTCTTTTGTTGGAATCTTTCTTGCAGAAAAAGGCCCGCTACAAAATCCAGTTGGAGGTTTTACAATTCATGAAATTCTAGGACATTTGATATGGGGCCTTGTAGCTGGCGCAGCAGCTCTTAGTGTGAGATACTTTATCCTAACAGGGCTTTTTGCGATTCTAATAGATTCTGACCATCTCATAGGATTGTTACATGTAGATGCAGTTTACAAGATGAGCCATTCAATATCATTTGGCATGATTTCAGTTGTAGTATTGATGATATTATTTGGCAAGAAAGACTATCGTCTTGCTGCAGCAGCCATGGCAGGACTGCTTGCACATTTCTCATTTGATGCCTTTTCAGGAAATGATGCCAAATTCCCAATCTTTGTTCCGTTTTATAGTCACCAGATATCATTTCCAAACACAGATTGGATCTATTTTGAGATTGCAGCAGTTGCAATTGTTGGATTTTGCACCATAATTACAAGAAAAAAAGAATCAATCACAGCCTAATCCAATCACAATAGCAATAGTTGTGATTAGGATTTTCACTATTTGCAAAATTGATTATGCGTTAATGAGTGTCTTGTAGAGTATGATGGCTGCCTCTTCATCTTTTTCTCCCACTATTACTGCAGAGCCACTCTTAAGAAAGCTAGCATATTTTGTATCAGTAGATAGAGAAAGGCCCATCTCTCCTTGATTTTGTATCTTGAATCCTTTTTTTGCAGCAGCGGCTGTTATTTTTTCCACGTTAAGATCAAACATTGTAGTTGGTGTTATAGAAAACGTACGTTTTCCACCACTACGACCACAAAGCTCCTCAATTATCAATTCTTCTTTTGCAATCTCCTCTGTTTTACCAGAACCACATACTGGACATTCATCCACTTTTAAGGTACGAGTGCTTACAAATTCTAGGTTCTCCAAATCCACATGCAAAATTCTATTAGCAAGATTTGGTTTCTTACCAGTAATTATTTTCACAGCTTCTGCAACTTCGATACCACCTATTATGGAAAGTATTGATGGATGTACTCCCTCAATGCTGCATGTTGGCATTGAATCTTCATCTAGTGCTGGAAATAGACAGTGATAACATGCAGTCTCTTTAGGTATAATTGTAAATACTTGACCTGATACCCCAACTGCGGCACCAGTTACAAAGGGAATGTTTTTTTTAATGCAGGCTTTATTGAGCGAATATCTTGCGTTGACACTATCAAGTGCATCTATAACAACATCACATCCTTCTATGATATCCAGTGCGGTGTAATCATTTACAGATACCGGTAATGCTTCTATGGAAACATCAGGATTCATTTTTTTTAATTTCTTTGCAGCAACTTCAACTTTAATCTGACCAACATCAGATTCATCAAACATTGTTTGTCTGTGCAAATTGGATAATTCTATAACATCTCTATCAACTATTCGTATAGTTCCAATTCCCATGGCAACAAGTCTTGAAATAATTGGATTTCCCAATCCCCCAACTCCGACTACACAAACTTTGGCATTTTTTAGTTTAAGCTGTCCTTCATAGCCAATCTCATCAAGCATTACTTGTCTTGAGTATTTCTCCAGATCTCTACTTGAAAGCTCAGATCCTCCTGCTACTGCAGGAAGTATGTAGACCTCATCACCGTCTTTTAGTATTGTTTGCATCCCACCAGAAAATCGCATATTTTTTCCATTGATGTATATATTGATAAGAGAACGAGGCGTACCATCAGGATTTAAAACACGTCTTTGAAATTCGTCTCCCATGGTTTGCGAAATTTTAGCAAATGCTTCCGAAAGTGTTGTTGCAGAAACATCTATTTTTTTTTCTCCGCCACCTTTGTTTAAAACAGACGGAATTGTGAACTTTATACTTGCCAATTATCTCACCATTGCAGAAATTTTTGCAATATCTGCTTGCATTGTTTCAGGCTTTGACAGGATTTCCATCAAAACCTCAGTTGTCTTAAGCCCGTTTCCAGTCACATAACAAACTGTACAATCGTTTTTGTCGATTTTTCTCTCTTCTACCATCTTTTTTAAGACAGCAACAGACACTCCGCCTGCTGGTTCTGTAAAAATTCCTTCGGTTCTTGCAAGTAGCAGTATTGCATCAAGAATTTCTCTATTAGATGACTCTTCAGCATAACCATTATACTGTTTTAATCGTTTTAGTACGTATCTTCCATCGCCAGGATCTCCAATTGCCAAACTTTTTGCTATTGTGTTAGGGCTTTCTACAGGTATAACGTCAGAACTATTTTTCTTAAAGGCATCTACAATTGGTGCACATCCACGTGGTTGAGCTGCAATCATGTGCATGTTAGAAACTTTACCTAACAAAGAGAGAGATTCTAATTCTTCAAACCCTTTACATATTGCATTTAACATTGCACCACTTCCAACAGGCACTACTAGATTATCTGGTACTTGCCAATCAAGTTGTTCTGCAACTTCAAATGCCAAAGTCTTTGATCCTTCTACATAGTACGAACGCATGTTTATGTTTACAATTCCAATTCCTTTACTGTCACCTATCTGCGCTGCAATCCTATTTGCGTCATCATATGTTCCATCAACTGCAATAAAATTAGCGCCATATGCGAGAGCCTGTGTAATTTTTGCATGCTCTATATCACTTGGTGCAAACACATAGCATGGAAATCCGCCTTTTGCAGCATGAGCCGCAGTTGCAGATGCAAGGTTTCCTGTTGATGCACAACCAACAGCTAAGAGACCAAATTCTTTTGCCTTTGACACAGCAATTCCAGCAGGTCTGTCTTTGAATGAAAACGTTGGATTTACAGAGTCATTTTTGATGTATAAATTATTCAAACCAAGAGCTTCGCCAAGCTTTTCTGCTTTTATCAGAGGAGTCATGCCAGCTCCAATACTAACTATGTTTGATTTCTCAGCAATCGGCAGTAGTTCGAAATATCTCCAGTATGTATGTTCACGGTTTGCAAATGTATTTTTATTCACAGAGGGAAAATCATAATGTACATCTAGCGGACCAAAACATTCATCACAAATGTACTTGAATGTAGGGGCATACTCTTTTTTACATTCCCTGCACTGTAGTGATTTTATTGTAGTCAAGATAACTCTGACTTTGTAAAATACTACATAAAACGTCCTAATATGAAGTTAAGTATTACTTAATTTTATGAATTCATTTATTTAGTAAAATTTAATGGAATTTTGCCTGTTATTCAAAAAAGATGATAAGAAATTAGGATGGATATATTGAAAATAACCAAGATTCTTATTAATTTTAAATTTTTTACATTCTGACAAAATATTAAGGAGATAAAAAGGAAGATATCAAATTGAAAAAGAAAACATCTGACCAAAAAAAGAAGAAATCAGGATCTATAATTGCCGTATTAATCATAGCAATAATAATAGTAAGTGGAGCTTACTATTTTTATAATCAACAAAAAATTTCTCAAATCGAGGTTCAATGGAAGAATGTTTCGGGTCCTTTTGCAATAAACAAATTCCAATACAAAATAGGAGAAGAGATCTTTATGGTTGTAAGCAACCTACAACCAACAGATGCAGGAAATATAGTAATTGTTGATACTAAAGGAGATATTTATGATTCCATACCGTTTAATGGTACACTTAAGACAGATTTTCATTATTATTTTAAACCAAATACACAAATTGTATTAAAATTATGTAATCCGACAGATTTGGTCGGAAATTGGACCCTTGTTTTCAAAGGTGTTCCATATACCCCGATTAAATTTAAAATTATCAATGATTGGATTAATGGATCCCAATCCGAGATTAAACCAATACCGCCTGACTTGTGTAAATAAGAATTATTTTTCCAAAGAGTGGTGAAAACAGACTCTATCTCCAGTGTGGCATGCAGGTCCAGCTGGTTCTACAAGATAAATTATTGCGTCAGAATCACAGTCAACTAAAATCTCTCTTACTTTTTGTGTATTTCCAGATTCTTCTCCTTTCATCCACAACTTGTTTCTTGATCTACTCCAAAACCATGAATTGCCTGTTTTTTGTGTTAGTACAAGGGATTCTTTATTTGCGTATGCTAACGTGAGAACCTCCTTTGAATTTACATCTTGTACAATGACTGGAATAAGGCCGTCTCCTTTATCAAAATCAATCTCTTCAATTGTTTTTTTCATAAATGTTATTTGCTTCCTTCCTTTCTTAATCTTTTTCTATATTCTAACAGGAACACCGTTTTCTTTCAGATATTCTTTAACCCTGTCTACTGAATGTGTCTTGTAATGAAATATTGATGCTGCCAGAGCTGCATCAACATTAGTTTGAAGAAAAACATCTAGCATGTGTTTTGGCTTTCCACATCCTCCAGAGGCAATTACAGGTATGTTGACAGCGTTTACAATTTCCTTTGTTAGCTGTATATCATATCCTTCTTTTGTGCCATCCATATCTATACTGGTAAGAAGTATCTCACCAGCACCGCGCCTTTCAACTTCTTTTGCCCATTCTATAGCATCAAGACCTGTTAGCGTTTTTCCGCCGTAAATATACACTTCAAACCAAAACTTTTCAGAATTATTAGAAAAAATGTTCTTTCCTTTTTTAAAATCATAATTACGTTTTACATCCATTGCGACAACTACGCACTGCTTACCAAAAATTTCCATAAGTTTTGTAAGAATCTCGGGATTTTTTACAGCGCCTGTATTTATTGCAACTTTATCCGCACCACTTAACAGAATATCTCTTGCATGTTGTAGTGTTTTTACACCACCACCAACTGTAAATGGGATATCTATAACTTGAGCTACTTTAGTGACAAGTGTTTTGATTGTTTCCCTTTGTTGTTCTGATGCAGTAATATCAAGAAAGACAAGCTCGTCAGCTCCTTCATTGCTATACTTTTCAGCTAATAGAACAGGATCACCCGCATCTTTTATGGAAGCAAAATGCATGCCTTTTACAACTCTTCCCTTGTCTACATCCAAACAAGGAATTACCCTCTTGGTTAAAGTCATATTACTTCTCTAACCTCCTCAATTGAAATTTTTCTATCATATAGCGCTTTTCCGAGAATAACCCCATATGCACCACAATCTTTCACATCAACTATATCTTTTAGACTTGAGATTCCCCCACTTGCAATGATTTTAGCATTTCTTATTGCACATGCCTTCCTAAGAGATGTGAGATCTGGTCCTTGCATAGTTCCATCTCGGTCAACACTTGTCAAAAGAAATTCAGAAAATCCTAATTTTATAAAGCTCTCAATTCCAACTATCAATTCTATATCGGTGCTTTGTTTCCATCCATCTATAACAATTTTTCCATTTAATTGATCTGTGGATATGACAATTCTATTGTCACCATATTTTGCCAAAATTTTTGGCAAAATTTCTTTTTTTTTAAATGCTAGTGTACCAATTACGGCTTTTGATGCAAATGTAAGTACGTCATTTATGATATCTTCATTACGTAATCCACCTGCAACTTGAATTGGAATAGAAATGTTTTGTCCAATTTTTTTAATTATTTTCAAATTAGAACCTGTTCCAAGAGTTGCATCAAGATCAACTATATGTAATGTATCTGCACCTGCATTCTCCCATTTTTTTGCAGTTTTCACTGGATCCTCACTGTAAACTGTCTTATTCTTTGGATCTCCTTTAACAAGACGCACTACATTACCATCCATAATGTCAATTGCTGGAATAACTTTCACTTTTTGCACTCTCGTAAAAAGTTTTTAATCATTATTGACCCCACTTTACCAGATTTTTCAGGATGAAATTGCGTACCAAAAAGTGATCCACTTTCTATAACAGCTGGAACACTTATCCCATAATCAGAGTCTGCTTTTATTATTTCTGAGTCTTGTGGTTTTGCTCTATACGAGTGTACAAAATAAACCCATGAACCACTTTGAATTCCTTCCAAAAGTTTACTTGATTTTTTAATTTGCAAATCATTCCAACCCATGTGTGGGATCTTAAACTTGTTTGGAAGTAGAATTACTTCTCCATCCAAAACTCCAAGTCCACTTGCCTTTCCCTCCTCACTTTTTTCAAAAAACATTTCCATTCCAAGGCAAATCCCAAGAATTGGAATTTGGTTTTTTACCATATCTCTAAATGATTTTTTTGATAGTGCTAAACTATGGATTGCCGGATCAAAGTTTCCAACTCCAGGCAGTAAAAGTCCGGAGTATTCATTTGTATTGTTAAGACTGTTTATTACATCCACAGTAGCGTCATTTTTTTCTAGAGACGTCTTTAGACTGAATATGTTTCCTGCGCCATAATCAAATATTGCAACTTTGACCATCACATGGCACCTTTAGTACTTGGAATTCCTTTTTGTTTTTTATCTGAACCTACTGCTGTTCTCCATGCAACTGCAAATGCCTTTGTCGCTGCCTCAATTTTGTGGTGATCATTTTCTCCATACTTTACAGTTACATGCATGCAGATGTTAAGATTCTGAGCAAAAGAACGAAAGAAATGTTCCAAATCTTCCTTGGATATTCCTTCTAATTGATTTTGTTCAATTGCAAGATCAATTTTGTGGTATTGTCGTTTAACTAGATCAATCGATGCTTCAGCTAATGATTCATCCATTGGTACCGAGGCATGTCCGAATCTTACTATACCAGATCTATTACCAAGAGCAGAATCCATCGCGCTTGCAAGTGAAATACCCACATCTTCAATCAGATGATGTGCTATTCCATCTTTTGAAACTGCGTTCAATTTAAGATCAAGCATTGAATGCTTACCAAGGCTTGTTATCAAGTGATCAAGAAAGCTTATTCCTGTCTTAACAGAAATTTTGCCATTTCCATCAAGATTTACAGTTACAGAAACTTGAGTTTCTTTAGTTTTCCTATTGATATTACCTATTCTTGATTTCATATAAATTCCTGCAGAGAAGGGGTTTATGCCCCAACCAGATTTAATGTCTTCGGAATCAAATCTATGGTTTCCAATATAATTTCCACATTTTTTTCCTCAAAGAGTTTACGTTTTGTTTCAGGCTCTTCACTAGTACCATAAATGCCACAAAAAATTGTCTTGTTACCCATTTCATCTGATTTTTTTGCCATGATGTAATCTTCCATAGAATCTCCTACAAACATAGTACATGTAGAATCTAATCCTTTGATTGATGAAATGAGAGAGGCAGGATTGGGTTTAGCAAGATCACGTGATTCATCTTCTAAAAACTTTGAATTCTTTAGATCAAATTCTTCAAATAATTCCTTTAATGAATACCCAGCAGATATAATTCCTCGTCCGGAAACAATAGCAATTTTTTTACCAAATTTTTTTTTGAGCAAATTTACTAGTTGTTTTTTTACAAGCACAATATCATTCTCTATAAGCCCTTTTCCATTAAAAAAATCCGGCTTTTTTTTATAGAGATCATAGTACAACTTAGCACCATAGAATATCTCATCGAAAATAGAAGACAGTATACTTGTATAACGAGGTCCAGGATATGCAAGTTTTTTTCTTATTTCAGAAAGATCAATTTTTAGAGTATTTAGATATTTTTCAACAGATTGTATTCCATTTTGATCTGAATTATTTATAACATCAAAAATGAATTTAGAAAATGGTTTTTCTAATTGTTTTGCAGCGACAATAGATAAAATCATGGCATAAGTAACATCAACTTCATCGTTGAAGCCTCCCGTGTCTTTAAAACCGCAGATCATTTGCGTATTTATTATGTTAGATTGATCTATTTTTGCAAATTTTTGGACAATAAAGTCTGTTGTTTTTTTTATGGCAAGATCATATGAATTTGAGACGTCAATTAGTACTCCATCGCAATCAAATATTATTCCATCAAGACGTTTTATTTTGTCAATTTTCGAAGTATTTACAAAGATACCATTATCTAATTTTTCGAGTGTCATGTTAATAAATCACGAATAGCCGAAAGAAATTTTAAATTCATATCTTCAGAACCGACGGTCACTCTCAAACACCCCTCGTGATTTCCTATCTTTCCCAAGTTTTTTACTAAAATTCCCTGTTCAATGAGAGCTTTGTAGATACGCTGACTAGAACCATGTGCAACAAAAAGAACAAAATTTGCATTTGAGTTATAAACTTCAAAAACCTTCATAGCTCGAAGTTTTTCTATTATTCGTGATCTTTCTTTTTTAATTTGATTTGCAATATCTAAGAAATATTTCGATTTTTGTAGTGCTAAGATTCCAGCTTCTATCGCAATTGTGTTTAAGGGATATGGATATTGAATGACTCTATTAAAAACATCTGCCACCTTCTTGTTTGCAACAAAATATCCAATACGCAAGCCCGCAAGTCCAAATGATTTTGATAGTGTTCTAAGAACAATGAGATTATCTACTTTTTTGGCCAAATCAAGTACTGAATAGTCTGCGAATTCTACATATGCTTCATCAATTATGACTAGACCTTCAAATTCTCTAATTAGTTGTTCAAGCTCACTTTTTGTAAATTGAAATCCAGTTGGGTTATTTGGTGAATCAAGATACAATATTTTTGCTTTCTTAGCATTTGAGAGAAATTTTTCAATATCCAGTGTCATGCAATTTGTAAAAGGAATTCTTATTGTAGGAATGGAATATAGTTTACATCGCTCTTCAAAAAAACCAAATGTAGGTTCTGATGTTAAGATCTTTGTTTCTGTTGACGCAAAGTTTGTAAGTATTAAATCAATTATTTGATCAGAACCATTTCCTACTCCTATCATTTCTGATGGAATTTTGGTATAATCAGAAAGCGCCTCAATGAGTCTTTCTGTGCCTCCTAATGGGTATTCTCTGACATCTAGATTTCCTTGTGTTTGGTTAATCAAATCTAAAGTAGATTCTCTTTTCACTGCATAGTTTTCGTTAGAATCAAGCTTGATTACGTTTGAATATTTATCAGGCTTTTTGTATCCTTTTAGTTTTGAAAGCTCGTCTACTTTTTTCTTAAACCAGCCTGCTTTCAATTTAATCTGCTCCTTACTGCTTCGTAGTGATTTGGCAATCCTTCCGCATATGTAAGTGCCCACATAGAATCAGATATTTTTTCTAGTGCTGCCTTTGTAGATTTTATTTTATTTTGTATTTTCATATAGTCTAATACGCCAAGTGAACCTCTAGATCTGCCAAATCCATTTGTAGGAAGTATGTGATTTGAGCCAAATAGGTAATCACTTGCAGACGAAGGAGTATTTTTTCCAATAAGAACAAGACCTGCCGCAGTAATTTTCTTTGCCATATTTTCAGGATTTTTTGTAATTATTTCCAAGTGTTCTGGGGCAAATTTGTTAGCAAATTCTATAATGTCAACTGTGTTCTTACAGATTGCAACAAATCCATTTTTCTTTAAACTTTCACTTACTATTTTTGACCGTTTTATAGTAGGAATTTTTTGTTTTAAAGATTCTATTACAAGGTCTTTTAGTTTTGTCGAAGTTGTTATCAAACAGCATATTGTTTCTGGGCTATGTTCTGCTTGTGATATTAAATCAGAAGCAACCAGATCAGGATTTGCTGTTAAATCAGCTATAATTGCCAGTTCCGTTGGACCTGCAATCATATCGATTGAAACAATCTCATTTACAAATGATTTAGCTAGGGTAACAAAGGAGCCTCCTGGTCCAACTATTTTGTCTACTTTTGGTATTGATTCTGTACCATATGCTAGTGCAGCAATTGCCTGTGCACCACCAGTCTTGTAAAATTCGTCTATACCACAAATATCGCCAGTAACAAGAGTTAATGGATCAACCATGCCATCTTTGTTTGGTGGTGTCACACAAATAATTTTTTTAACTCCAGCTATTTTTGCAGGTGTTACAGACATTACTACAGTACTTGGATATCTAGCAGCTCCACCAGGGATGTAACAGCCTACACTTTGAAGAGGAATAAAGTCTCGATTTATTTTTATCCCATCAATTTGTAATACAATTTTTTTGAGTTGATTCTTTACAGCAAGCTCTGATTTTTCTAGTCTTTTCTTTGCTAGTCTAATTGCAGCAATCTCTTCTTTTGTTACTTTAGAATACGCATTTTTAATTTCAGCCTGTGAAACCTTTATTGATTTAAGGTTAGCACCTGTAAATTTTTTTTCATATTCTTTTATAGCTTTATCTTTTCTTTTTTTTACATCTAAGATGATGGATTTGACTATGTTCCTGTTTTGCTGATTAATTGTTGGCCGTACAGATTCTACCGTAGTGTTGATATTTCGAACTGAAATGATTCTCATCAATTTTCCTCATCACGTTTTATCTCCTCAAGAGCCAGTATTTGTTTTGGTTCATGAACCACTAATCCCTGTGCAATTTTTCTAAGTTTTGGAACAAGTTTATGTAATTCAGATTTTGGGATTACTGTGTTTATTCCATACCAGCCTTTTTCACTTAGTGGACTAATTGTAGGGCGTTTGAGTGAAGGAAGTTCTTTTAATAATCGATCAAGGTTTTGTGTACGTACGTTTAGGAAGAGGTGTAGGTGTTTTCTTCCCTCTACTGCACCTCTCAGTAAGGTTACAATGTCATAGATTTTTTCTCTTTTTGCTTTGTCTTTTAGTGATGATTTGTTTGCAATTAAGATGGCTGTAGATTCCATTACAGTATCAATTATTTTTAGTTGATTTTGAGTTAAAGTAGTACCAGTTTCAGTTACATCCATAATTGCATCTACATCCTCAGGTGGTTTTGCTTCTGTGGCACCAAAAGAAAGAAAG
This sequence comes from Nitrosopumilaceae archaeon, assembly GCA_050749225.1. Classification (GTDB taxonomy): domain Archaea; phylum Thermoproteota; class Nitrososphaeria; order Nitrososphaerales; family Nitrosopumilaceae; genus TA-20. Next base: position 25,527 of record JBOGQR010000001.1, read on the forward strand.
ATCTGAACATTTTTGTTTGAACCAATTCTCATCCAAGGAGTTATGATTAGTGGTTCTTTTGAGCCATAGAGTTTTTTGTAGCTTTTAGATTGTTTTATGAATTTTGCTGCAGTTGTAAGATATTCTGAAGAAATCCTAAGAATTTTTTTCTTTTTTGCATATGATGAAATCATTTCGTCAAGTGATTTAAAATTATAAGAGTCAGGAATTGCAATGACGAGTTTTATTTTACCATATTCTAGATCCAAAAGAGTTTGTACATCGGCGTTTGTTTCTTTTACCCAGTCTTTTCCTGTTATCCCTACATCATACAATCCGTCAAAGACAAGATTTGGAATCTCTTGTGGTCTTAGCATCTTAACTGTAATTTGGGGATCGTCTAACACTACTCTGTAGGTACGATCTCTACGTCTTACCTTCGTCCAAGATTGTTCTAGAATCTTGAAAGTAGCTTCCTCAATACTGCCTTTGGGAATTGCAAATTTAACTGAGTTCAATGTAGTCCTTGCAAGGGTTTTTAGATATATATCTTGGTCGCTAAAGTTCTTCGAGTATTTCTTTAGCTCTGTGTACTGAGACGTTTCCTTCTTTTATCATTTGTTTGGCAACCTTGTTTATCTTATCTGAAGTAACACCCGCACTTGTTGCAATATTTCTTGCATGAAGCCTCATGTGTCCTTTTTGTATTCCTTCAGATGCAAGTGCACGTATTGCACTCAAGTTCTGTGCAAGTCCAACTGCTCCAATGATGCATGCAAGCTCTTTTGCAGATTTTGATCCAAGAATTTTTGTACACACCTTAATCATAGGATGAACGTTTACAATTCCACCTACTATTCCAACAGACATTGGCAATTCTATTTTACCAATCAAGTTTCCATCTTTGCCTTTTTTCCACTCTGTAAGTGAACTATATTTTCCTGTTCTTGATGCATATGCATGTGCAGCTGCTTCTATAGCTCTTGTGTCCTGACCTGTAGCATTTGCAACTGCAATTATTCCATTCATGATTCCTTTATTGTGAGTAACAGCTCGGTATGGATCATTTGCTGCAAATTTATATGCCAATATTATATTATCAACAATTTCTTGACCTCCAAGTTCTTCTTTGTCAAAGATAGCTGTGCCTCGTACTAGTCTTTTTGTGGAATAGTTTGAAAGTATTCTAAGAATTACTCGTCCTCCAGTTAATTTTTCAATCAAAGGAGCCACACCTTCACACATTGTGTTTGTGACATTAGCTCCCATTGCATCTCCAACATCTATCAGAAGCTCAACAATCAACATTGGTCCAGAATCGCTGTTTACTTTCTTACAAGTAACTTGTTTTGCGCCCTTTCCCATTTTGGAAAGTGTCTTGCTTTTTGAATTAGCAAGTTTTATGATTTCTTTTTTAGAACTCATAACCTTAGATATTGCAGATTTTACTTTAACATCTACCACTTGAATTTGTCCAATACTGTAAGAATTATCTGCCTTCATAGTAAATCCCCCTTGTTTTTTTGCTATCTTTGCAGCTTTTGAGGCAGCAGCTATAACAGATGACTCTTCTATTACCATTGGGATGAGATAGTCTTTGCCATTTATCCGAAAGTTAGTTGCTATTCCAAGTGGAAAAGATATTGTACCTATGGCGTTTTCAACCATATTGTTTGCATCATTAAAGGAGATTCCGCCCTCATTTTTTAAGATCTTAATGTCCTCCTTTGATAGACCGGAAAATAATGCTACTTTTTTTATCCGCTCTTCTCTACTTTTTTCATGAAATTTAGGAATGGATGAATCTGCCAATTTATTTTACTATCCTCAATAGTTTATCATCAGTCTTGTCTGGAAATCCTCTTCCATCGGTGTTTCCTGTAAGAATGTAAAGATAACCATCAGGCCCCATATTGACATCACGAATTCTTCCCAATCCGTCCAATATGATTTTTTGTGATGCAATAGTTCCATTCCCTATTGTTAACTGGTATAGGTTTGTTCCCCTTAATGTAGCCATTACTAGGCTATTTCCAAGATCAAGCTTGCCAGAAGAATAATACACAATTCCTCCTGGTTCTAAGCTTGGGTTATAACAAACCAAGGCATCTACATATTCTTTAGATCCTGAACATTCCTGTGCTGGCCAGCCATAGTTTTGTCCAGACTTTATAAGATTAATTTCATCATTTTTAGTAGGTCCCTGTTCTGATTCGTATAGGTTGCCATAGTTATCCCATGTCAGACCTTGTGGGTCCCGGTGTCCGTATGAAAAAACTGGAGATCCTGTTATTGGATTATCTGATGGTATTGAGCCGTCATCGTTTAATCTTAAAATTTTTCCAGCAAGTGATTTTAGATCTTGAGAGGCAGTATCATTTGTTGCGTCACCTGTACCTATGTACAATTTTTTATCAGGACCAAATTTTATAACGCCACCATCATCAAATTCAGCACCGGGAATTTTATCCAAAATAACCTGAGCATCAGAGATCTTGTTATTTAGTTCAGTTATCCTGAGAACTTTGTTCCAAAGCTTATCTCCTTCTTGATATGTGTAAAATACATACAGAAAATGATTTTTTACAAAATTTGGATGTAGTGTTAGTCCAAGTAAGCCACCATCAGTAACATCTATCACTTTCAAATCTGCAACTGGCTCTGCTACTAAAACACCTCCATCTATGACTCTAATTCGACCTATCTTTTCAGTAAAGAAAATTTTGTCATTTATAAAATCTAAAGACCAAGGTTTTTGCAAGTTTGTCGCAACAACTTGTACAGCATCTGTTCCAATTGAGCTAGCAGTTGGTTTTGGTATTACAATAGAATTAGATGGTGATGTTAAAATTATAATGGAAGCTGCAATTGCTGCAATAATTCCTATTATCCTAATTTTTTTATCCACAAGTGTAACACTTTACAAATCCTATTAATTATTTCTAAAATTAGATAAAGCGTATATATCACCCTCAGACATCTTTTCAGTTAGCGGGGTGGGGAAGCCAGACTACTTGGGCGAAGTCATCCCGGCGGGCTCATAATCAAAACTGATGAGAAACCCGCAAATCAGTAGTTCAAATCTACTCCCCGCTATTTTCTTCACAAATTACAAAGAATTTGATTGAATTAATGTTTTAGTTTAGTATTAATTTTAATTTCAAGTTTTTTTACTGTTTGTCCTGATTTTGAGATATGAAACCATTTTCTTGAGTTATCAAATTCAATTTTATTGTTTAGTTTTCCAATTCTTTGCATGGGTCTAGTCAAATGTCGGTGTGCAGAAAGAGTAGGCACATAAAGTCTGCATTCAATTTCTCTTGGAATTTCTTCAAATGTTTTATTTGAGAATGTTTTTTTACATTTTATACATTCAAAGCCTTGATTTTTGCCCTTGGATTTTGTCCTTTTATTACAGGTATGACAAAGAGGATTAACTGCTTTCATGTTTTTTTCCAACCCCAAAACTTCAAGAAACTCCACATTTAGAATTCTTTGATGAATTTTAGTCGCTTTTCGTATTCCGCCACCAACTTTTATCACATCACCTTTGATCATCTTTGAAGCAATTTTGGTCAATCTTGTTGGTTTGTAAACTGCACACTTGATTTTTTGATCATCTTTTATTATAGAAAAAATTACATGTCCACCTATTTCCGCTTTAGGTACATCAGAAATAATTCCAATAACATAACCAGATGAGAATGGTTTCAAATTATGAACGTCAAGTTCATTTTTTAAATGAGCTCCTGTACCTTGATTTGTTCTAAATACCATATAACCATCAAATTTTTCAGGAGAGTGTACAAGTGATTTACCATGAATTAGAGAGTTGATGTCTTCACCTCTAATACCAAAAAAAACTGGATCTGGTCCATGTGGAGCAATTAGAATTCTATTTTTTTCTTCATCAAAACTGTTAAATGTATTTGGGTATGTCAAATCCTGCATTTTCTTTACGCTTTGTTTAAAAATTTCCCTTTTCTTTCCAAAATTTGATTTATTTCTATAACTAATTAACTCATAAGTATAATCATCAAAAGCATATCCGATTGCACCTATAGCACCAACCAAACCTTGACCATTACCAAGATAAAATGATTCTAATCCATTTTTTGAAACAAATTCTTTTGCATTATTTCTATTAATTAAACTGCATAATGCTCTATGTCCAAATTCTGTAAAGCATAGAGGAATTTTTTCATTTTGATAAAAAACAAGACCGGGGTTTGCGCCATCCTTTATTGCAGAATACTTTCTAATAAACCCGATTAGATTTTTTTTAATAGATTCTGGTTTATCAGTTTTAATCTTTAATGCTACAGCTCCATTTCCACGCGTCTTCCATGGTATATTTGGATTAAATCTAATCAAATACGGATAATCTAAAAACTTGACTTGTTCTTTTTTGAGATATTCAACAATCCTGTATGCAAGAAATGTAGTACACATACCCTTTCTTGAATCTGTGTCATCAAAACCTATGTGAAGTACGGAATCAGTTTTCATCAATAGCCGTCATCGTAAGCGTGGAACGTACATTTTTGAGTTGCCTTATGTTATTTGAGATAGTTTTTTTAAGTATCTCGCTATTTGGAGCTTCAATCTTTACTACCAGATCATATGCGCCATAAAGAACGTAAACGTGCTTTACATTTTCAATGGTCTTTAATTGATTTACAAGCTCATTTTCTGCTCCTAGTTCTGCATTTATCAAAACAAACGCAATAGCCATATCTTGGTGTTTAGTTCATGTTATATTAAATATTGTGTAACGTCGGTTGATTTAAATTAAAAATGACAAGATTTGAAGTAAATGATAGTAATTGATGAAAAAAGAATTTTTGATGAAATAGAAAAACGAAGACCAGTTTCAGTAGCTTTGAATGGTCCAGATGGGTTATTACCAAAAATTCAAGAAACTGCATCAAAAATAATGGAAAAGTTTGATGTACCAGCGTATGTCCTAGCAGACACCTGTTTTGGAACATGTGACATGAACACTAATGGGGCCAAAGTTCTTGGTGCAGAAATACTATTTCACATAGGTCACACAATAAATTCAACTAATTTTGGGGAAAATATTGTTCTTATAGATGCTTATGATAACATTTCTTTTGAAAAGGTTGCAAGAAAATGTGCTGTTGAGCTTGCAGGAAAAACAATTTCACTTGTTACAGATAGTCAACATCTTTTAGAGATTGAGAAAGTAAAAAAAATTCTTGAGGAAGAAGGAATCATAGTTAAAATTGGAGAGGGTAAAGGACAACTAAATGACGGTCAGGTTTTTGGATGTGAGTTTTATCCAACATCACAAACAAAAAACAGTGTAGACGCAAATGTATTTTTAGGTCAAAGTTCTTTTCATGCTGCTGGAATAGCCCTTTCCACGGGTAAGCCAACTTTTATTCTTGATCCATATTTTGAAGAGATGAGAGAAGTGACGGAATTTTCTGAAAAATTGCAAAAGAAAGCAATTCTTTCCATATACAAAGCAATGGAAGCAGAAACCTTTGGAATTGTCATTGGCCTAAAAGAAGGTCAGTTTTCAAAAGTAATTGCCCTGAAATTCAAAAAAGAGCTTGAAAAAGCTGGAAAGAAAGTACAACTCTTTGCTCTTACTGATATTACTGATGACAAGCTAGGCAATCTGAAGGGAATTGATGCGTTCATCCAAGTTGCATGTCCTAGAATATCAATAGACAATCATTTTCAAAAACCAGTGCTTTCAACGCCACAAGCAAATGCCCTTTTAAAACTCTTAAAAAATGAGAGCATAGATGGGTTTTTGCAGACTCCACATTGGCTATAAACAATTATAATCACCGAATTTCAAAATTTAGGCATTGTCTCAAAAGCCAAGTTTACCAGGTGATAAGATTGCGATTATTGAAGAATTTGAAACCGGTATTAACACATTTGATGATGGTCATACTATAAGATCAGTTGTAATTGGTACTAGTGATTTTGATAAAACAAATCGTATTGCAAAAATTAATCGATTAAAGATACCGGCAGTTCCACAGGTCAACGACCTAGTCATTGGAAATGTATCTGCACTTATGAATAACATGTTTGCAGTAGTCATACTTTACATTAATGGAAAACCAACTCACTCCAGTCTTGAATGCATTTGTCAAGCAAGGGGTGCAAAAAAAAGAATCATGGTAAGAGTTAGTGATATAGTAATGGTAAAGGTCATAAGTCATCTAAATGGAGCAATCCATGCTACAATCAGTGAACCAGAACTTGGAGTATTGTTTACACAATGTAACAAATGTGCAGGCAAGGTAGTCACGATTGGTGGGAATGTAAAGTGTGTTGATTGTGGCTATATCGAAGAAAGAAAGCTTTCAAGCAAGTTTGGAAACAGCGATTTTATAAAACTCGGTTCCAAGTAAAGACAATGCTTCGAGCTGCATTTCAAGGAGAGATAGGTGCGTATAGTGAAGCAGCTGCAATTCATTTTTTCAAAGATGTGCAGACAGTACCATATCCAACTTTTTACGAGGTTTTAGAATCAACAGAACAAGGTAAATCTGATTATGCAGTATTACCAGTTGAAAATTCACTAGAGGGTAGCGTAGGTGAAAGTTACGATCTTCTTTTAACAACCAAGTTAAATGTAGTGGGCGAGATTTATCACAGAATAAAACATTGCCTCATAGGATTTGATGGTTTAGAAAAAATCGATACCGTTTATTCCCACCCCCAAGCTCTTGGGCAGTGTAGAAAATTTATCCAAGAACACAAACTAAAGCCAATACCCACTTATGATACAGCTGGAAGTGTCAAGATTCTTCTTGAATTAAAAAAGGATAATTTGGCATGTATTGCAAGTAAAAATGCTGCTGAGATCTATCGAGTTCCTATAATAAAAGAGGGAATAGAAGACAATATTAATAATTATACACGATTTTTAATTCTCGCAAATAAAAAACAAAAAAAGACGGCTAAAGATAAGACCTCCATAATATTTTCTATAAAGCATGTTCCTGGAACACTTTACAATATACTTGAAAAATTTAATACAAATAAAATAAATTTAACAAAAATAGAATCTAGGCCTACAAAATCTACACCGTGGGAATACAATTTCTATGTTGATTTCGAGGGTAATCTAGAAGATCCTCGTGTTAAAGAAATGCTTGAAAAGATAAAACAACACACATTATTTCTCAAAGTACTTGGTTCATATCCACGTGCAGAATTGAGCTAAAAACCTCGCGGTTTTCTTATTGAAAAAGCTGCACTTATTCCAATAATTAGTACACCAGATGATATCACTATTAGGTGTGACGTAATTATCAACGGATTTGTTGTTGCATTTAGTTTACCTGATACGTGAAGAACTGAATCTCCCATGTTTGTTATATTAATAAAATGTTCTCCATTTTCAAGGCTAATCCAATAAAAGCTTGTTTCTTTTTTAAAATCATTATCAACCTGTAATCCATTAGATGGTGTTTTTAATTTTACATGAAAAAAATTTCCAGTAACATTAAGTTCTTCGGGGAAATGTTTCTCTGCATTAAATTTGAATACATCATTTTGACCAGTTCCAACTACATCATTAACTTGGTGAGTGTTAGATGAGATTGCTACAACTAGAAAATATGATCCTAATACAATAGCAAGACTACCAATTCCTATTCCAATGGCTGTCTTTTTTGTAAGCATGTTGGACTTTGCTGTTATACCATATTTAAAAGTGAATTACATTAAATCTACATCATGTGGTTGGCTTTCTACAAATCCTGCTCGTGACATTTTCATAAATTCTGCATTTTCTTGCATTTGTGAAATAGTATTTGCACCACAGTAACTTAATCCTGAACGTATTCCACCAGTTAATTGTTTAATGATGTCATTTACACTACCCTTGTACGGAACCATGGCTTCTACACCTTCTGCAACATAATCATTGAGATCATCACCAATAGAAATAGTACCTGTTTCCTTTGACTTTCTTCCAAGGGAGGCATAAAACGATGCCATGCCTCTATAAATTTTGAATCTCTTTCCATTTCTCATTACAGGTGAACCAGGACTTTCATCTGTTCCGCCAAGAATACTACCAATCATAACTGTTGATGCACCTGCGGCAAGTGCCTTTGTTGCATCACCCGAAGTTCTTACTCCACCATCAGAGATGATGGGAATACCATGTTTTTTACCAATTTCTGCACAGTCAAATACTGCTGTCAATTGTGGCACACCAGAACCTGTTATCACCCTAGTTATACAAATTGAACCAGAACCCACTCCAACTTTGACTGCATCTACACCCGCTTTGATCAAATCCTCTGTACCCTGAGCTGTTGCAACATTTCCTGCGATTAGTTCACTGTTTGGAAATGCCTTTTTGATTAGGTGTACTGTATTTAGGGCGTTATCACTATGTCCATGTGCTATATCAACTACAATCACATCTGCACCAGCATCAAGCAGGGCTTCTGTTCTTTCCATAAAATCTCCTTTGACGCCTACTGCAGCTCCAACAAGCGGTCTACCTTTTTTGTCCTTTGAAGCAGCGGGATAATTACCTGCATTAATGATATCTTTGCTTGTTATCAGTCCTTTTACATATCCCCTTTCATTTAAGAGCGGTAATTTTTCAATACAATTTTTACGCAAAATTTCTTTTGCTTCAGAAATACCGATTCCAAAATTTGCAGTAATCACATCACTTGTCATAACATCTTTTACAAATTTTTTCTGATCATCTGGCTCTAGCATAACAATATCACGTCTTGTCAATATGCCTTCTAGTTTCATATCACTATCAGTAACTAAGAGACCTGACACGCCTTTTTCTCGCATGTACTCTACGGCTTCTTTTACAGTTTGATCTGGTCTGATAAAATATGGGTTTTCAATAATTATGCTTCCTGAACGCTTGACTTTGAGTACTTCATTTACTTGTTCAGAAATTGTAAGAAATCTATGTATTATTCCGATCCCACCTTCACGTGCCATTGCAACTGCCATGACAGATTCAGTTACTGTGTCCATGTTTGCGCTGATTATAGGAATGTTAAGAGAAAGGTTTCTAGAAAGTTTAGTTTGTAGGTTAGTCTGTGATCTAGTAACTATACTCGATCGTTTAGGAACGAGGAGTACATCATCAAACGTTAGTCCTTCTCGTATTTCCAACTAAACCTTCTAGTGTAAAATGAAATTGTGTTATAAGCCTTTCCTGAAACGAGAAGATAATTTTTGTGCAATTTGAATTGCCTCTCTAGTTGCCCTTACATTATGTGTTCTTATAATATCTGCGCCATTAAGAACTGCTATTACTTCAGCAGCAATGGAACCATATAGTCTTTCATTAGGATTTTTTATTTTTAATAAACTTCCAATAAAAGATTTACGTGAAACAGAAACAAGCATTGGGTTTTTCTGTTTGATTAATTTTAAATTATTTAAAATCAATAAATCTCTTTTTAGCCAATCTGAATTTATTTTTGTAAAAAAATTGTTATTTCCTAACTTTCTAAAAAATCCAATTGCAGGGTCGATAACAATTTTGTCAGACGGAATATTTGCAGATTTTGCAATTGTAAGACTTTCACGTATAAGATTTCTTGCCTGTCTGATCTGATTTCCTCTTATCACGTTTTTACTATATGCACATAAAATAAGAGAAGGTTCAAATTTTTCTACGATTTTTCTCATATCTTTATCATATTTAAGTCCAGAAATGTCATTAACAATTTCTACACCAAGTTCTAGTGCCGCCTTTGCAACTTGAGCTCTGCAAGTATCAACCGAAATTGGAATATTAGAAACTTTTTGAATTACCTGAATTGCTCTAGTTATTCTTGCAATTTCTATTTTTTCAGAAATCAAAGTATTCAGATATGGTGCAGTAGACATGCCTCCAACATCCACAAAATCTGCTCCCTCATCTTCCATTTCTTTTATCATTTGAGCTAGCTTTTTTGAATCAGTTATTACAGATTCTCTAAAAAACGATTCAGGACTAGTGTTAATTATTCCCATTATTCGTACTGGATTAAATCTCCCTACAGAAGTTGGGCCTAATCTATTCACATGGTTTATGATTTACCTCTCATACATTTAGATTTACATGAGACTAAAAGGATGGGAGAAAAAATATACTGAAATTTTGAGAGAATTTCAATATAGTAGAAGAAAAGATGCACAATCTGCCAGAATTCTAAATTCCATTTTGAAAACAAAATTTCCTTTGAAAAAATTAGAAAAAAAGATAAAAAATCGAACCATTTTTGTCATTGGAGCTGGTTCTTCTCTTAATCAATCAATATCTTTATTGAAAAAATATAAAAACATGACAAAGATAGTTGCTGATGGTGCGACCAAAGCATTAATTGAAAACAAGATCAAATTTGATATTGTGGTCACAGATCTTGATGGTGATCAAGAATTTTTAAAAAACGCAAGTAAGGAAAATGCAATCATGATAGTGCATGCACATGGAGATAACATAGATAAATTATACTTGGCATCAGGTTTCAAATATTGTATAGGAACTACGGAAGGAAAACCATTTGGAAATATTCATAATTTTGGTGGATTTACGGATGGAGACAGATGTGTTTTTTTAGCTAAATACTTTGGTGCAAAGAAAATTATTTTGTTTGGAATGGATTTTGGAACCAAGATAGGAAGATATTCCAAAAATAAAGTTATCAATAGAACTACAAAGATTAGAAAACTCAGACGTGGAAAAGAGCTTTTGGAATGGCTTGCGCTACAGAATAATTCAGAATTATACACTACATCAAAGCAAATCAAGGGTTTTAACAAGATAAGATATGCCGATCTTGGAAAGGTACTCTAAGATCTAATACATTTTAATATTTATTATCCATGTACTATTAAAAAAAACATGGATTACTCAGAAGAGCAGATTCGAGATATTTTGGAGTTAAAAGAATGGATTTCTGAGGAGATCGAAAAACATCAAAAAGACATAGAGAAATTAGAAAAAAATCTTGTTATTTTAGATTCTGTTATAAAACAATCCAGCTTCAGCAAGGCATCTTCTTTGATATCAAAGAGTGAGCAAAAAAGTGTTACATTACCAGACAAGGTTATTTTGATACCAATTAAAAGAAGTGTGGACAACAAGATTATTGCAAACGCACATGTTACACCAGACGAGGTTGTAATTATTCCATCTGAAGATGTGATACTAGATACGGAAACTCATCCATTTAAGTCATTTTTCCTAGGCAGAATAATTGGTGGAATGGAAAACAAAGATAATTTGGAGGTACAAAATGGAAAGATAGCAGAAGACGCAGTAATCAATTGTATAATAAATAAAGACGGAAATAAAATCAGAGAGATTTTGATCAAAAACTATCGTGAAAGAGAAAGAGTAAATGAAATTATAAACACAGCATCATGGTCATTTTCCCGCATGATTGAGAATTCAGAAAAGTGAAGTTATGGACAAGATAGTTGTTTTAGATTTTGGATCACAGTACAGTCACCTAATTTGTAGAAGAATTCGAGAGTTTTCTGTATATGCAGAACTCGTACCTTTTAACATATCACTTGAAGAGTTAAAAAAATTGAATCCAAAAGGAATCATCTTTTCTGGAGGCCCTGCAAGTATTTACAATAATGATTCACCAAAACCAAAAACAGGCATATTTGATATTGGTCTTCCTGTTTTGGGAATATGCTATGGTCATCAATTAATAGTAAATAATTTTGGAGGTAAGGTTAAGCGTGCAAATAAGGAATATGGTTCATCCTCGCTGACTGTAGACAATGATTCTGATTTGCTATCTGGCATGGGCAAGTCAATAAGAGCATGGATGAGTCATGGAGATGCTGCGGAAAAAATTCCTGATGGTTTTGACATAATAGGTCATACTGAAAGTTCTCATGCAGCTGCTATTGCAAATAAACAAAAGCTAATTTACGGAATACAATTTCATCCAGAAGTAGTTCACACTGAGAAAGGCACAGAAATTCTTAGGAATTTTGTAATAAATATTTGTAGAGCAAAACAGGATTGGACAATTGAAAACTTTATTGAAACAACTGTAATTGAAATTTCAAAGATAGACGGTAATGTTCTTTGCGGCATAAGTGGCGGAGTAGATTCTACTGTAGCAGCACTTTTAATTCAAAAAGCGATAGGAGATCGACTCAAGTGTGTATTTGTAGATAATGGTCTTTTAAGATTAAATGAAGAGCAAGAAGTAGAAAACATGTTTAAAAATAATTTTGCAGTAAACTTTACACACATAAATGCAAAAGAAAGATTTCTTAAAAGACTAAAAGGAATTGTAGATCCTGAACAAAAAAGAAAAATTGTTGGCGAAGAATTTGTCCAAATATTTACAGAGTTTGCTGGAAAAAATGGCCCCTTCAAATGGTTGGCTCAAGGAACGCTTTATCCAGATGTAATCGAAAGTGGTGTCTCAAAAGGACCTGCTTCAGTGATAAAAACACATCATAATGTTGGAGGTTTACCTTCATGGCTCAATATGCAAGTATTAGAACCATTGAGATTTCTCTATAAAGATGAGGTAAGAAAGGTTGCAAAGACTCTTGGAGTATCTGATAAATTGTTAAATCGTCACCCATTTCCAGGACCTGGTCTTGCAGTAAGAGTGATTGGAGAAGTGACGGAAAAGAAATTGCAAATTTGTAAGCTCGCAAGCAAGATTGTTGAAGATGAACTTGTCATAGCAAATTTGCACGATAAAGTTTGGCAAGCTTATGCAGCAGTAGGAGATGATAAAGTAGTAGGAGTAGTAGGAGATGAACGAAAATACGGCCATATTGTTACTGTTAGAGTAGTGGATTCTGTAGATGGAATGACTGCAGATTGGACAAGGCTTCCTGTCAATATTCTAGAGAAAATAAGCAATAGAATTACTAATGAAGTTGATGATGCTGTATGGGTAAGCTATGTAATTTCAAGCAAGCCTCCAGCAACTATTGAACCTCAGTAACTAACGATAACACTTCTTGCATTGTTGGTGGCATTCCATTTGAATTACCAACATATAACGATGCAGTTGCATTTGCAAAAAGCAATCTTTCTTTTGGTTCAAGATTTGCAAGATGGCCCAAAATATTTGCAGCGTCCCAGACATCACCTGCACCAGTAACAAACTTTACTATAGTAGGGAAAGATTTTGCAAATGCTGTTTCTTTACCATTTGACCAAAACGCTCCAAAAGTAGTATGTAAATCGATTGGTAATGATGCTTTTTCTGAAAGTTCAGAAATGAGTCTTTTAGTTTCATTTTCTTTAGTTATATTTCCTAGTCCAAATTGTTTCAAAAGTAGATTACATTCATTTTCATTTAGAGATAAAGAATGAAGATTTGGTGCAAGTTCAGATATTGCCTTTTTGAATTCATCTTGTCTTGTTTCTATATCAGCTGGATCCAAAAAATGTAAAGATTTTAGTGATTTTTCAAAGACAAATTTTGAAAGATCTGTGCCTTTCTTATTACTTGCCCAATTTGTTACTATGATTGCATCAGCATTTTCTACTGCGTTTTGTTCTTTTGGACCAAGTTTTTCAGGTCCAAAGTTTTCATTGTCCCCTAAATCAGACAACATTATATTCACAATATTTCCGTTGTTGTTAAATTCAAATGAGGTAGTCATGCCTGGTTTTCCATCGATGACACACAAAGATGATTTTGGAAATTTAGAAAATGTATCTTGAAGAATTTGTGAACCGGTCTTATTTGCTACAGTAATCAATGAAACTGGAGCACCAAGTCTTGCAAGTGCAAATGCAACATTTGTTGCATTACCCCCCTTCAAATCTACTTGACTAATACCCCTTATACTTCCTCCAAAAGTTTTTTTTTGTAAAACAAGATCAAATAATTTTGTAATGTTATCTATCTTTATTATTCTGTCTAGAAAAAAATCATTTAAAACTACAACTGAACCAGTAAAATTAAGATTTTGCAGCTGCTCTAGCATAAGAAAGTTTTAGCCCATTGGAGGACCATGTCCACCGCCGCCTCTACCACCAGAGGAGGCGATTACATCATCAATTCTTAAAATCATGCAGGCTGCCTCAGTAGCAGATTTAATTATTTGCTCTTTTACTGCGACTGGTTCTATGATATCAAGTGAAAACATATCTGCTATGCGAGTATTTCTTGCATCTATTCCAGTCCACTTTCTTCCCTGAGACTGTTTTGCTCTAAGTGTGATCATTGTGTTTATTGGATCCATGCCAGCATTTTCTGCGATTGTAAGAGGAATTATTTCAAGAGCTTCTGCATATTTTTTGATTGCAAGTTGTTCCCTTCCTTCAAAGCGATCAGCCCAATCCTTAAGACTTGAAGCAAGAAATTCTTCAGGAGCACCTCCACCTGCAACAATTGCCGGTTTTTCTATTACGTCTTTAACTACCATCAAGGCATCATGCATAGATCTATCTACCTCATCTACCACTCTTTGTGAACCACCGCGTAGAAGAAGCGTTATTGCACGTGGGTTTTTGCATCCTTCAATGAACACCCATTTGTCTGTCTCGACTTTTCTTTGTTCAACATGTTCTGCAGAACCAAGATCTTTGGATGTAATATCATCAAGGTTTGTGATAATTCTTCCACCTGTTGCTTTTACAAGTTTTGTCATATCACTTTCTTTTACTCTTCTAACAGCAAGAATACCTTGTTTTGCAAGATAATGCTGCGCTATATCATCAATACCTTTTTGACATACCAGTACGTTTGCGCCGATCTCACGTATTTTGTCTACCATTGTTTTGAGCATTCTATTTTCTTCTTCAAGAAACATCTGCATTTGTGTTGGATCAGTAATTCGAATTTCTGCACTCATTTCTGTTTTTTCAATTTCAAGCGCAGAATTTACTAGTGCAATTTTTGCTTTCTCAATTTTAGTTGGCATGCCGCTATGTACCACTTCTTTATCCAAAACAATTCCTTTGATAAGTGAAGTATTTCTTATTGAACCGCCAGCTTTCTTTTCTACTTTAATATTATCCAAATCTACTTTGTAGGATTCGCCTTGCTTATCTACCACCTGTAAAATAGAATCCACAACAAGTTTTGAGAGCATATCACTATCATCTGAGATTAATTTTGAATTCATGCTTGTTTTTGCTATTTTGAGAAGAGTTTCTTTTTCACGTGGATCTACAGCTTTTGCAAGTTCTGAAAGAAGTGAAAGTGCTTTTTCTGCTGCAGCTTGATATCCTTCTATTATTACAGTAGCATGAACATCTTTATCCAAAAGTTCCTCGGCCTTTGCCAAGAGAGCGCCGCCAAATACAACTGATGATGTTGTTCCATCTCCAACTTCATTATCTACCGCTTTTGCAATTTCTACCATCATTTTTGCAGCTGGATGTTGAACATCAATTTCTTTAAGAATTGTAGCACCGTCATTTGTTATTGTAACATCACCTAGAGAATCTACAAGCATCTTATCCATTCCTCGTGGACCAAGGCTTGTACGTACAAGTTCTGCTACTAATTTTGCTGCAGCTATGTTATTTTTTTGTGCATCCCTGCCTTTTTGTTGAAGTGCACTTTCTTTTAATACTAAAACAGGACCTTGTGGAGTTTGTTGAATTGAAGCCAAAATTATTCCCTGATTGTCGATAATTGATTGCCCCTTTTAATACCTTATTGAATCAGGTTCTGCTATGTCTTAGGGATGATTCAAAATGTCAATGTATGTTCTGTTTTTAATGTCTACGATTCCACTGTACAGAATCCTTACTTCAGGTAAGGCAAGAAATGGCAAAAAGAGTGGGATCAGATGAGGATTTTTGAATTTGCATCCAGCATCAACAATTTTTGCATTAAGATTTGAAAATTCTAAAAGTGCATTTTCAAATGGTAGTTTAGATATAAGACCAGCAATAGGAAGAGAATAAATTGCCAATATTTTTTGGTTTTTTACTGCTATGATTCCCCCTTGTAATTCGGACAATTTGTTTGCCACAAAAGCCATGTCTTTTTCATTAGAACCAATTACAATCATGTCATTTTCATGAAAGCTTTGTGTAGAAGCAAAAGCCCCAATATCTGCACCAAAGTTTTTCAAGAAGCCTACAGTGAATTTGCCAGTTCCATGCGTTCTATCAATTGCTGCAACCTTCCAGACATCCTTATCAAAAGACGATGTAACGTTTCCATCTCTTGTTTGAAGTTCTTCATAATCTTTTTTTGTTATTATTTCTGTGTCTAGTTTTATTACCATGGATTTCACAGATTTTTCTAGACTTTTTATGACAAAGTCTTTTTCTGTGAACTTTCTTCTAGTCTTTACAGTTTTTGTAATCCATTTTGGGATTTTAGTTACATTAAACTTTGTAACAATTTCTCCGTGAGATACCATAAGTTTGCCGCCAACAAAGACCTTTTTTGGTTTAAGTTTATCAAGGTCATCAAAAACCAGAATGTCTGCCATTTTACCTGGTGCAATACCACCGTAGTCTCGCCCTATATTATAATAATCAAAACAATTTTTCGAGGCTATAGAAATTGCATCAATTTTATCCATTCCAAGAGAGATTGATTTTCTTACACAATGATCAATGAGACCAAATTCGAACAAATCTTTTGGGTTTACTCCATCTGAACAAAACATTAGTCTATCAAGATATGTTTCATGGGATAATACACTAGGAATAATTTTGTCTAAATCTCTTCTGATGGAACCTTCTCTCATCATTATCCACATGCCAAGTCGCAACCTCTCCATAACTTGATCATAATCAATGGGTTCATGGCAAGAAAGAATTCCTGATGAAATGTATGCATTTAATTTTTTGTCACTTGCTCCAGCAGTATGACCATTTATGATGTAATTATTTTCTATCATATTCTTCAAAGTTTTCATGGTTTTTGGATCTTTCATTGTCACTTTTGTCCAAGAAAAAACTTCTCCAAGACCTAGTACATTTTTTAAATTAAATGCTGATTTTTCTTCAGTTAGACTTAAAGTCTTGGCATGGCTAAATTTTCTGTCAACTGGTAAACCTCCTGGAATTACATGGAAAAGTCTGATCGGTAAGTTTTCACCTAGTCTAATAAATTCCTTGAACCCCTTGTAGCCACATACACTTACCATGTCTATTGGATCTGAAAATAATGATGTGGTACCACAC
>JBOGQR010000002.1:0-37735 GCA_050749225.1 Nitrosopumilaceae archaeon
CACATATTTTCTTAATATTGAAGAAATAAAGATTGGTGCAACATTCAAAAGTATTAGCATAGATTTTTTGAAATCTTTATCTTTTGAATTAGAATTCTTTTCAAAAAAATGTTCAATTATTTTTGCTCTTTCATTTTCCATATCTTCAAGAGATGCTGCAACAAGTAAGCCGCCTTCAGTCAATTGGTAATATGGTACGCCCTCTTCCTGTAATGCTTTTGGTCCTCGTTTTATGGGCAATCTTCCTGCTTCTTCTACAATTTTAAGAGGAAGTAAAATTTCATCCAAGTCCCTAAAAATTCCGGAATAGATGTTTTGCCAAGTTGTTCCGTTTCTTTCAGCGAGTTTGTGAGCTATGGCAGTTCTTGTTTTCTTGGTAGGAATAGTTTCAAGTGCAAGATGCATGACTATTCCTCTTTGACGTATTGCTTCGCCTGTAAGCTCTTTACCCTTAGTCTTGAAGGTCTGAAAAACCGATAATTGTGGATTTGGCATTTTTTGTTTCATGGTTATGATCTATAGGTTGTCGATACCGCTATCTTCATTGGGATTCGATTATTTAGTTTAACAAAATAATGACTTGTAATACTCATAACGTGCTAGTATCTTAATATGCCCAAATATAACAATATACGTTTTTACAGAATATTAGAATAATTTAATACTTTTTTGTATTTTTCATATTATGTTGAAAACTTTGTACTATTAGTTGCAACACAAAACTTAGTTTTTTCATGAAGAAATTTTTCTGTTATCATCATTCAAACAGAGTTAGATGTTTCATAAGCTGTAACATAACATGAAATGAATTTACATCACCTAGTTTACAACTAATTTATGTTCATTAGTGCAAAAGATCTTCTCAAAATGCTTGATGATCCAAAATTGATTCTAGTCGATACAAGATCATACAAGGATTATTCTGAAGGACATGTACCTGGAGCGGTTAACTTGGATTTCTTTTACTATCATTGGTTTGATACTAGTAAAGATGGCATGAAAGCATTTAACATACAAATGAGAAATCTTCTTTCAATTCTAGGAGTTACAAAAGAAAAAACCATGATATTCTATGATGATGTTTCTGGAATGAGTGCAGCTAGAGGAGTATGGCTTTTGACTTATTTTTCACATAAGAAATCTTTCATGCTAGATGGAGGGATAAAAAAATGGAAAAGCCTAGGATTCCCTGTCGAGATTAAGACAAATGGATTTAAACCGTCCAAATTTTCTGGCAAAATTAACAAAAATGTATTTGCTGGATTTGAATATATTAAAAAAAATCTAAATAAAATAAAACTTGTAGATGCAAGAGCACAAGGAGAATTCAACGGCACAACAATTCGAGCTGCAAGAAAAGGTCACATTCCAAATGCAATAAACATAGATTGGACCCTTAACATAGAAGAAGATGGTACCATGAAAAAAAATGAATCTCTTTCCAAACTCTACAAATTATCCAAAGATGATGAGATAGTGACATATTGTCAAGGGGGATATAGGGCAGCAAATTCATTTTTGGCTCTCAAAAAACTTGGATTCAAAAATGTCAAAGTATATGTTGGTTCATGGGGAGAATGGGGAAACAGATTGGATCTTCCTGTGGAACAATAATATTGTCAACTCAATTTTTGTATAGATTCCAAATCTGGACTGGTAATTTTCCAGAACTTGGATTCATTCTGAATTTAGATCCAATCTTTGATTGAAAAGTAATATTTTTTTGAAAATATAGATCAGTCGTTGTAAAAATTAGCTTAATATAACCTCGTCAAATGAGCCATACATGATGATGCTGAACAGACGTTCAAAATTATCTTCTATTATAATAGTTGCAGGTTTAACGATCGCACTTTCCACCTTCTTTACGACCCCAGCATTTGCACAATCCGCAGCTACAAGTGCCGGCTTGACAAAACCTTTGTTAGCTATTGCAGCTGCAATTGCTATAGCTGGAGGTTTGATAGGTACTGGTAATGCACAACAAGGAATTGGTGCTGCTGGTATGGGTATTATAGCTGAGAAACCGGAAAAATTTGGTCAGGTATTATTCTTCTTTGTCATTCCTGAAACACTCTGGATCATCGGATTTGTGCTAGGAATAATTCTGTTACTTGGCATCCTATAGTGGAATTTGTAATGAGCATAGAGACCTTTCTCCTTGAGATAGAGAATAGGAAAAAAAGGGATCTTGCAAAACTTAGCAAAGAACTAGATGAAAAAGGAACTGCTATACAAAACCAAAGAGATGAACAAATTAAAGAAATACAGGAACGTTTTGCAATTGAGGCAAAATTAAAATCCGAAAGAGAATTGGCAAGAATAATAGAGTCAGCTAGACTACAAGCAAAAAAAATTATGTTTGATGCCATTAACGCAAACCTGGAATCTGCATTTGATGTTATCAAACAAGAAATTAAGAACTATGTAAAATCACCACAGTACAAAAAAACATTAGAGACTATGGTAAACACTTCAAAAAAAAGATTAGATCAAAAAATTATTGTTCATTGCCGTGAAGAAGACCGTACAGTTTTAAAAGAAATGGGAATTACCATTGGTTCTACAATTCAAACTTTGGGTGGAATAATAGCAGAAAATAATGATGGAACAAAGGAAATAGATCTTACATTTGAAGAACTTTTACGAACTCATGAAGATCAAGTAAAAGGTTTTCTTACGGAGCGAACATAATGGGAACTTCACAATACGCATCTTCTTTTGGTAGATTGCAAGCAATATCGATGAATTTTCTTACCAAAGATATTATGCAAAATCTACTAAAAGCAAAAGATGACGTTGAAATGGCAAAAATCCTAGAATCTACATGGTATGGACCAGAGATTGAAAAAGCCGCATCTGTTTACCAACCTTCAGAAATTTTAGAAGTTGCATTGAATAGATACCTTGTTCAAATCAATAAAACTGCATTAGATGCAACGCCATTTAATGGAAAATCTGCAGTTAGAGCATATTTGTCAAAATGGGATATCTACAATATTGAATTGATACTTTCTGCAAAAAGTATGGGCAAAACAATTACTGAGACAGAATCATTTCTAGTCTCTAGCAGAAATGTACCAGCAGGAATTTCTGCAGGTAATATTACACATGATGAGATGAAAACCATCCTCTCACAACCAGGTGTAGATGGTGTAGTAAATCAACTTGTGAAATACAACTATGGTCCAATCTTAATGCAACACTTGGAAGAATATCAAAAAAGCGGTGATCTTGGTCCTATGATGTATGCATTACAAAAATTTTATTATAAAGCATTACTTGAATCTCTAAAATTCTTCCAAGGCGACGAAGGCATGATAAGGGAATTTTTCAGAGCAGAGATTGATAAGAAAAACATACTAAATCTCATGAAAGGCAAAGAAGCAAATTTGGATAAAGAACTAGTAGGTAAACATCTTATCGACGGAGGAAGGATACCAATAAATGAGTTATTAGATATTTATGGAGTAAAAGATTCTGCGGAAATTGCCGGAAGAGTGGAAAATCGTTTTTCTCTAATCAACGCGTTAGCACAATACAAAAAGACAAAAAGTTTAATTGATTTTGAAGTGGCACTTGACAAATTCATAAACATTCAGTATGTAAAAAAATTGAAAAATATTGCACTTTCTATTGGAACCGTGTTTTACTTTATAATTAATGCAGAATATGAACGTGAAAACATTAAAAGGATCGCCTATGGAAAACGTTACAATTTATCAACTGAACAAATAAGTTCAATGTTGCTAAGTGAATAAAAATGTCTAAACAAAAAATAGAATCAAGTGGAAGGATTGCGGTAATAGGAGAGCGTGAGCTAGTCATTGGATATCGACTTCTTGGAATGGACGATACATTTATTGTCAGTAAGGATGATGCTAACAAAACGTTGCAAGAACTTTTTTCATCTGGTAAGTTTGGTCTGATTATTGTAAGCGAATTCATTCGTAATTTACTCCCAAATACATTTAGAGCAAAGATCGAGGCATCTATCGAACCACTGGTGTTATTCATGCCGTCACTACAGGGAAACATTCAAGAAGAGTCAATATCAGTATTAGCAAAAAGGGTATTGGGGGTTAATATTCAAGGAAGTTGATGATGAGATGACAGATGGAATAGTTTCTAGAATTTCAGGACCTGTTGTTTTAGCAAGTGGTCTTGAAGGCGCACAAATGTTTGATGTAGTACGAATTGGTGAACTTGGTCTAGTAGGAGAAATAATCCGTTTAGAAGGCAGCAAGGCTACAATTCAGGTGTACGAAGATACAACTGGTTTAAGACCTGGCGAAAAGGTCATCAATACAAAACGTCCGCTCTCAATGCAGCTTGGACCAGGACTATTAACTTCAATTTATGATGGCATTCAAAGACCGCTTGATGTACTAAGAGCACAAAGTGGTGACTTTATCAGCAGAGGAAATGTAATCCCTGCACTTGATCAGACAAAAAAATGGGATTTTGTTCCATTAAAGAAAAAAGGTGATCACGTTTCTCCTGGTGAAATTATTGGTGAAGTACAAGAAACTCCATTGATAATGCACAAAATAATGATTCCATATAACATTGAAGGTGAACTCACAGAAATATCTGAAGGAAAATACAATGTAAATGAAATTGTAGGTTCTGTTAAAACAAATAGTTCTAAAGTAGATATTGGTTTGTCAAGTTGGTGGACTGTTCGTGTACCAAGACCTGTATTGAGTAAACTTCCACCAGAAGAACCATTGCTTACAGGTCAACGTGTTTTGGACACATTCTTCCCAGTAGCAAAAGGTGGGACTGCTGCAATTCCAGGACCATTTGGAAGTGGAAAAACAGTTACCCAGCAGCAACTTGCCAAGTGGGCAGATAGTAATGTCATTGTCTATGTAGGCTGTGGAGAAAGAGGAAACGAGATGACCGAAGTTCTTACAACTTTTCCAAAACTAGAGGATCCTAAATCAAAGCGTCCATTAATGGAACGTACAATTCTTGTTGCTAATACTTCAAACATGCCAGTAGCTGCACGTGAAGCTAGTATCTATACCGGAATTACAATGGGTGAATACTATCGTGATATGGGATATGGTGTAGCATTGATGGCAGATAGTACATCTAGATGGGCTGAAGCACTCAGAGAAATTTCAGGAAGATTAGAAGAGATGCCAGGTGAAGAAGGATATCCAGCATATCTCGGAAGAAGATTAGCAGAATTTTATGAAAGAGGTGGAAAAGCTATTGTTATTTCTCCAGAAAAAAGAGTAGGTTCTTTGACTTTGGTTGGTGCAGTTTCACCTCCTGGTGGAGACTTTTCAGAACCAGTATCACAAAACACACTAAGAGTTACAAGAGTTTTCTGGGCTTTGGATGCAAGCTTGGCATCAAGAAGACACTTTCCGTCTATCAACTGGCTTACAAGCTATTCATTGTATGCTGATAACATGGGAGAGTGGTACAAAAATAATGTTGCAGGCGATTGGGTTGCACTAAGAAAAGAAGCTCTAGAAATTTTACAAAGAGAATCAGAATTGCAAGAAATTGTTCAATTGGTAGGTTATGATGCATTACCCGAACCAGAAAAAGGAGTTTTGGATACTGCACGATCCATTAGAGAAGATTATCTACAACAAAGTGCTTATGATGAAGTCGACACTTATACATCAATTAAAAAACAATATCTTTTACTTAGAACAATTTTAGATTTTGGTAGAAAAGAAAGTGACGCAATAAAGAAAGGTTCAACATCATCAAAGATTGGTGCACTAGAATCAAGAAAAATGATTTCAAGAATAAAATGGACCAAAGAAGATCAAGTAGAGCAACTAGTCAAGGATACAATGACTACTATGGAAAAAGAATTCAATACTCTGATGATTGAGGTGACTACATAGATGTCTGGTGTAGCATTCAAGACATTATCAAAAATTGCAGGTCCATTGATATTTGTAGAAGGCGTAGATAATGCAGCTTATGGAGAAATGGTTGAGATAAAACTTCCAAACGGAGAACGACGACAAGGACAAGTCCTTGATACTAGACAAGGTTTGGCAGTGGTTCAGGTCTTTGGTCCAACCCTTGGCATGACCACATCTGGAACTTCAACAAAATTCACTGGTGAAACTGCTATGATGTCAGTTTCTGATGAAATGCTTGGAAGGGTATTTGATGGACTAGGAAATCCTCGAGATAATGGACCAAAAATAGTATCAAAACAAAAAGTTGATCTTGTAGGTTCTGGCATAAATCCATACGCCAGAGAAGAACCCTCAGAATTCATCCAAACAGGAATGTCAAACATTGATGGAATGAATACTCTTGTACGAGGTCAAAAGCTTCCAATATTTTCTGGTTCTGGCCTTCCACATAATTTACTTGCTGCACAAATTGCAAGACAAGCCAAAGTTCTTGGTGGTTCTGAAAACTTTTCTGTTGTGTTTGCAGCAATAGGAATTACAAGTGAAGAATCAAACTTTTTCATAAAGCAATTTGAAGAAAGTGGAGCTCTTGGAAGAACCGCACTGTTTTTGAACCTGTCGTCTGATCCTTCTATGGAACGTATACTTACTCCTAGACTCGCTCTAACAACGGCAGAATTTCTTGCTTATGAGCGTGATATGCATGTTCTTGTCATTATTACCGATATGACAAACTATTGTGAAGCATTAAGAGAAATTGCTGCAGCACGTGAAGAAGTTCCAGGAAGAAGAGGATACCCAGGATACATGTATACAGACTTGTCATCTCTTTATGAAAGAGCTGGAAAGATAAAGGGACGACATGGTTCCGTAACACAAATTCCTATACTCACAATGCCCGCTGATGATATCACACATCCTATACCAGATCTTACTGGTTACATTACGGAAGGTCAGATAGTAATGAGTAGAGACTTGCATAGAGCAGACATTCATCCTCCAGTAGATGTCCTGACAAGTCTCTCACGTTTGATGAATCAAGGTATTGGAAAAGGAAATACAAGAGAAGATCATAGAGGTCTAGCAGATCAACTTTATGCAGCATATGCACAAGGTAAAGATGCAAGATCACTTGCAGCTATAGTTGGTGAAGAAGCTCTAAGTGATTTAGATAAGAAATTCCTAAAGGTCGCTAACAACTTTGAGAGAAAATTTGTCAATCAAGGAATGGATGAAAACCGTTCAATTGAACAAACTCTAGACATTGGTTGGGAATTACTTAGCGATCTGTCTGACTCAGAAATGAATCGTATTAAACCTGAATTTATTGCAAAGTACGGGAAAAGAACCACAAAGGGTGGAACATAGACTTTGCCATCAGTAATTAACATTCGTCCAACTCGTCTTGAATACATTCGTACCAAGCGAAGAATTGTTGTTGCTAAAAAAGGATTAAAATTGCTAAAACTGAAACGTCAAGCATTAATTCTAGAATTTTTTAATGCAAGCAAAACTGCTGCTGCATTAAGAAGCGGTTTACAATCTGAATTGGTAAAAGGCTACCAAAGTATCAGAATGGCAGAGATGCTTGCAGGTACGATGAGGCTAGAAAATGAAGCAATGAAGATTCCACAAATAAGTAAATTGCAAATTCAAGTAAAAAATGTAATGGGAGTTAGTATTCCAAAATTAGAGGGCGGAAAAAGTAATACTGCCATCATTGAGCATATATTGGAACTTCCTCCATCAATTAATGAAGCAATAAAAGCATTTCAAAATGTTCACAAAATGGTGCTTGATGTTGCAGAAAAAGAAACCACATTACGAAAGCTTCTATATGAGATTGAAAAGACAAAACGCAAATCTAATGCCATAGAGAATGTTTTCATTCCAAGATTAGAGGGTGCCGTTAAATTCATCATATTCAGACTAGCAGAGATGGAACGTGATACATTCATCATGTTAAAGACAGTAAAGCGTAAGATGGGTGAAAGAGAACAAGAAAATATTCAAAGGGAGAAAGAAATACTTGCCATCTAATTTTGCAAATCCTCAACAAAGAAAATTCTATCTAATTATGAGGGCATTTAAAATTGGAAACATCCTTGGTACAATTACTATAGCACTGTATGCTGGAAAGCATTTCTTAGGAGTATAACATGTCAACTCAGGAAAAATACGTTCATTCTCTCAAACAAATTAAGGAAGGTGAAGAAAAAGCATGGGCAGAAGTTCAAAATTTCAAGAAAAAAGTAACAGAAGACGTTAAATCTTTTCAAATTGATGCTGACAAGGCAATTGATGCAACAAAAATACAAGGAGACAAATTAGTTGAAACAAGTATCGATCAAGCAAGAAAAAAAGCGGAAATTGAAGTAAAAAAAATTATTGAGGAGGCAAAAACAAAATCAAAAACCATATCGTCACAAATGGATGAAAAAACTATTCGTGGAATTCTAGATATTTTATTAAAAGGTGTAGAATAATGGTACTCAAGCCTGTCCCAATGACAATGATGGCAGTACTTGGTTTAAGAAAAGACAGGCAAGTTGTAATTTCTGTTTTACATGATATGGGCATAGTGCAATTAGAACCATTATCTAAAGACGTGGCTTCTATGCTCAAAAATGAACGTGATAATGACCTTTACAGACAAGTTTCAGATCAACTCCTTAGAATTAAAGCATTCAAAACAGTTCTACCTCCTAATACCGTTTCAAGCTGTCAACGTTTTCCAACAATTGAAAACCTGATGCAAGCAGCAAAATCAATCGATATTGATTCTAAAATAGCTTCTCTAGAAAGAGAAAAAGAAAATCTTCTAACTAAAATAAACGAAACTGGAAATAATATCAAGCTTGTTGAAGAGTTTTCATTTTTCCCAGAAGATTTCAATGTACTCCAGTTAGTATTAGGACACTCCTACTTTGGTCGCTTGGATTCAAAACAATTTCCATCTTTTAGGAAAGCATTAGAAACAAACAATCTAGATGTTTTCCTTTATTCTAAAGAAGAAAAAGAACTTACACGCATTGTTCTTATTACATTTCCTAACTTCCCCCCTCACGCCCTCGCTACTGCTGTTCAAGAATACAATGTTAAACTTGAAGCGGTACCAAAACTCAATGGAACAGCAGTTCAATTAAAACAATCACTAGGAACTATTCTCAATGAACTAACTCAAAAATTAAGTGAAATTGATATACAACTAAACGAGATTTCCAAAGAACACTATGCAAATATTGTCTGCATTGAAGAACAGCTTGAAATAGAAAACAGAAAACTCGAAGTCATTGACAATCTTGGAGTCACATCTGATTCTTTTGCTCTTGAAGGATGGGTTCCAAAATCAAAACTAGAATCAGTCAAGACTAATCTGGACAAGCATGCCAAAGGAACAATTGTTTACGAACTAGAGACCGAAGAAAACCCACCAACACTATTTGCAAATCCAAAAAGGTTCAAGTTGTTTGAGGCTTTCATTAGATTCTATTCTTTACCACAAGGCAAGGAATTTGATCCCACATTGATTTTCGGTCTTATCTTTCCGGTCTTTTATGGTATGATGGTAGGTGATGCAGGCTATTGTCTTTTCATCCTACTTGTTTGCAGATGGGTAATCAGAAGAGTAGAGGGTGGAAAGCGTAATCTTAACATCATGCCCAAGCCTTTGAGAAAGTTTGCACTTACTATATTGAAACCAAGACAAATGGTCAAATTGGCAAAGGCAATGACTCCTGGTGCTATTATTGGAATTATTTTAGGATTCACATTCAATCTGTACTTTGGATTTCATCTTAACGGTTACCTGTTTAATTACATAAACACGGCACTTGGCATGCAACTTCTTCCTGCCAGCGGAGCAATCTTTAGCCCCATTGAAGGATTGCGTAAACTCCTGCTAATCAGTGGATATATCGGCCTAGGCATGGTAACATTTGGCCTAATTCTTGGGATCCTCAATAGCCTGAGAGAGGGTGAGAAGAAACACGCCATAGGAAAAGTTGGCTGGTTGCTATTTGGGTGGGGGGTTGTGATGACAGGATTGGCATTACTGCATCATGGGCATATCAACCCAATTCATCATGTCGAGGGAATTGGTTACTTTGGATTGCTTTTGGGGGGAATCGGTTTAATGTTCGTTGGAGAAGGTCCAAGAGCTATTATGGAATTACCATCCATAGTTAGTCACATACTTTCTTACACAAGAATTGTTGGAATTTTGTTGGCCTCAGTAATATTAGCTGATGTAATTGATTTCATTTTCATAAAAACATTACATCATTCAATACCGTTTATTGTTCTTGGAACGATGATTCTCTTTATTGGTCACATATTTAATATAATAATTGGAGTTTTTGAGCCTGGTATTCAGGGAGCAAGATTGGTTTATGTGGAATTTTTCTCCAAATTTTATCATGGAAACGGTAGGGCATTTAGACCATTTGGAAGTACACGCAAGTTTACTTATGATCAGTACGAATTGGAAATAAAAGAAAAAACTAAAGTCAAAAAATAATTTCTGTATTTTAAATTAACTAATAATATTTCAATTCATTTACATCTAGAGTTCTTGTACAATATCTGCATCTAAGAACAAGACCAGTTTTATCAACTACATCCATTATTGGTTCAATATCCTCGCCACTATTTGTTATACAATCTGGATTTGAACATCTGAAGATTCGTTCAATCTCATTTGGAAGAGTTACTCGTCTTTTTTCAACCAGTTTATAGTCTTTGATAATATTTACAGTAGCTTTTGGTGCAATAAGCGCAAGCTTGTTGGTATCACCGTCTTTTAGAAACCTATTTTCAACTTTTATGATGTCTTTCTTTGCAACTTTTGAACTAGGTACATTTAGTGCTATTGTTATGACATTGCCATCCTTTCCATCTATCTCAAGCGCATTTAGAACTTTGAGACCTTTTCCTGCCTCAATATGATCAATCACTGTACCATTCTTGATTCGTCTTACTATGAGATCAGACTCTGACATTGGAATACTTTGTATAGTACTCATATATATTATTGAACGAGAATGAGCAATTCTTTTTTCCAAAAAGATATTGTCTCAATCCGTGATTTTGACAAGAAAAAATTTGAAACAATCTTTGATGCTACTGATAAAATAATTAAAATGAATCCAAGCGAGCGTCGTGAACTTGCTAGAGGAAAAACTCTGGGATATCTTTTCTTTGAACCAAGTACCAGAACTAGATTAAGCTTTGAGGCTGCAATGGCGTCATTAGGTGGTACATCAATAGGAATAGCTGATGCTTCATCTTCTTCTACCAAAAAAGGTGAGAGTCTTGCTGATACTGTAAAGATTATGTCACTTTACTCTGATATATTGGTACTACGACATCAATTTGATGGGTCTAGTAGGTTTGCAGCCGAAGTATCAGAGAAACCCATGATAAATGCAGGAAGTGGAACAGAGGAACATCCTACTCAAGCAATACTGGATCTTTATACAATTTGGAAAGAGAAAAAACGAATCGACGGTCTGAAAATAGGAATTGTTGGCGATCTAAAATATGGCAGAACAGTATATTCATTGCTTTATGCACTTGGCAACTACAAAGTTGATGTGCATCTTATTTCCCCAACAGCTTTGAAAATTCGTGCTGATTCTACTTATGAAATCAAAAAACGACTACCTTACAAAGAATCAACAGACCTAGAAGAAAATCTAGATGAATTTGATGTTCTTTACGTTACAAGGATTCAAAAAGAAAGATTTGCTGATGCTGAAGAATATGCCAAAGTTAAAGGTAGCTACAAGATTGTGCCTGATATGTTGAAGAAAATGAAAGATGATGTAATAATAATGCACCCATTACCACGCCTTGATGAGATTTCGCATGATTTGGATTCTACAAAACAGGCAAAATACTTCAAACAGGCTGAGTATGGCAAAGATACTCGTGCTGCACTTTTAGCCCTTATTTTAAATGAAAACGGGTTTTAACTCATTAAAATTTAAAAATAAGCAAGCATCAGTAAACTTTAACAGGTAAAGAAGTAGCAAAAATAAGGGAATTGTATTAGATGACATATGACAATGATCTAATAAAAAAGGCTCTAGTCAGTCTTGTTATAGAAACAACCTTGCTTGAAATTGGAAAAGAAACGTATGACAAGGTTGTTCATGATCTGTATAAAAAACACCATTGTTATCTTCCTGACTGTTATGATCATCCTGAATATCTTAGTGAAATACTAAAGGACTTGTATGGTAATGCTCACAATGTTGTTGTAGAAAAAATCAACAAGCAGCTAGAGGGATTTTCATATCATAAATCTATATTGCATTTTGTACAAATCTTAAATCAATAATGCTATTTTCTACATAGCAACAAGCTTTACATGATCCATTTTTCTATTTGTTTTAAAATCATTTGTCATTATACCCACTTTCTCTGCTTTACCATGTAACAAAAAGAGCTCCATACATTTGTTTCCATCCACCTTTGTGTGAAGATGTGTGCCTATCAGATCCTCATAATTGTGTTTAATTCCTGTAACTACTTGTTCTGATTCCTCATTATGTACTACCATTAATATTGCATGAATCAAACCTTCAAGATCATTTTTTTGTTTTTCTTCTGAGATTAGGTTTCTTATTCCTGCTCTGATAATTTCTGATCTACCAGAAAAACCCATGGATTTCTGTAGTTTATCCATCTCAGAAAGGATCTCATCATTAAGAGAGATTGATACAATAGGCATATTCATAATTATTATTAACTATTTTATAAATCTAGTAGTGTTTATTATTAATTTTTTATAGATTTATTAATAAGTTAGGCGAATAAATGATGATAAAATGAGCAGAGGATTACTTTGTACTGCTGTGTCATTTTCCTGTCTGCATGTCTCACAATCCTTGCAAGGCAATAGAAATTTTCTTGCTCATTTTTATCTTAAATAATAAACTATTTTCTAGAATTAAATTTAATGCATGACTTAAGAATTATGTTTTTTTTATAAAGATTTGGATTATTTGTTAACGACTGGTAATAATATTTTCTTGTGATATTATTTTCTTTGAAAATAAACCTAAACGTTTTGCCAATAATGTACTAACATATGCTGTAACCAATATCATCACTATAGTTCCTGATGGTGCCCAATTAAGAGGATATGACAAAGTTATACCAATTATTGTTGCTACTATTGATAAAGAAACAGAAATAATCATTGTATTTTTGAATCCTTTTCCCATCATCATACTTGTTATATTTGGAAGCACTATCAGCGCAGAAATAAGAAGAATTCCAACCAATCTCATTGTTACAATGACAGCAACAGCTGCAAGAGAAATGAAGAGATAATTTAGTTTCTCCACTGGTATTCCATTTACTTTTGCTTGCTCTTCATCAAATGTGAAATGTAGTAATGGTTTTCTAAATGCAATTAATGTGGCTATTACACTGCAACTTATTCCTAAAATTAGTAATACATCATTCATGTTGGTTAACAAAACGCTTCCAAAGAGAAAACTGAAAAGATCAATGGTAAATCCATGGGACGCACTAACAAGTATTACTGCCATGCCCAAACCAGATGACAGCATAACAGCAATAGCAGCGTCTCCTGATATCTTGGTACTTTTTCTTAATTTTGTAATTCCTAGTGCTGCGGCAATAGAAACTCCAGTTGCAGTCCAAATTGGATATACGTTAATAAAATATCCCAAAGCTATTCCGCCAAATGCCATATGAGAGAGAGCATCTCCAAAAAGAGAATATCTCTTTAAGACCAAGAACAATCCTATCATGGCACAACAAATTGCCCCTGCGACACCCGTAACAAGAGCTCTTTGCATAAAACCATATGTCAAGAAATCAAGGACCATACAATCACGTTTCGTGGTGATGCATATGCATCTGCATAGCTGATTCTGAATATGTTTTTAACAGATCCTTGTTTGAAAAAAATTCATCTTTTTCACCATGAAAGAATAAATCTCTATTCATACACGCCACTCTAGTTGCATTATCTGAAATTGCAGTAAGATCATGTGAAGCCCATATTATAGTAACCTTGTTTTCCTTGTTTATCTTTCTAAGTACTGAATAAAATTTATTTGATACTTCCATATCCACACCAGTTACTGGTTCATCTAATATCATCAATACCGGTTCTTTAACAAGAGCCTTTGCAATGAACGTACGTTGTTGTTCTCCTCCTGATAGCTCGCTAATTCTTCTATTTCTAAGTGATTCTAATCCAACTATTTCTAATACTTTTTCTATTTTTTCGCTATCTTTACTTGAAGTTCCAAATATTCTGTTCCAGCAGCATCCGCAACTTTGAATCAGCTTAGCACCTTTTCTTAATTTTTTTTCAGATAAGGTTCCGAGTGCAACAACATCAAAGACAGTTGCAGGAAAGTTTGGTTCAAAATTTACTTTTTGTGGAACATATCCTATCATAGGAAGCAATGTATCATATTGACGTCCATCGTATCCAAATAATTTGATTTTTCCTTGATAGCTTTGTAATCCTAGAATCGCTCTAAATAATGTCGTTTTACCTGCTCCATTAGGTCCTACTACTCCTAGAAGATCTCCCTCTTGAACACTGAAACTAATGTTATTTATTGCTAAAGCTCCGTTGTGACTTACGGAGACATTTTCTACATCAAGTACATTCATTGACATTCTAACGCTGCTTTCAGGTTATCGAAGTTCTTATACCATTTATCAATGAATGTTATTCCCTCTTTTTGCTCAGTGTCGTTAATGCCTTCAAGAGGACTTAACACTCTTGTAGTAGCACCAACGTCTGTTGCTAGAGATTGAGCAAGCTTTGGATCTATAAGATCTTCAGAAAAGATTATTTTTACATGATTTTCTTTAGCAATATTTTCTACTTTTGCTAGATCTTGTGGAGACACCTCTGCCTCTGGCGCTAATCCAGATACCCAAACATCAGTTAAATTGTATCTCTGTGAAAAATAATTAAATGCATTATGAAATGAGACAAAGGTATGTGTCTGACAATTTGATAGTCCAGACTTGATATCTTGATCTAATTTGGCAAGCTTTGCAATGTATGTATTTGCATTGGTTTCATAATACTGAGCATTTGTAGGATCAGCTTTTTCCATCGCATTTGCAATATTTCTTACCTCTTGCTGTGCAAGTATGGGGTCATTCCATACATGAGGATCCTTGCCTCCTTGTTCGATAACTGATTTGGCTTCACCTGGATCCATTAGTCCAACATCTGCATCTTGCACCTGAATTCCTTGTGAAGCTTTGACAAATGTTGTATTTGGGAAATTCCCTGTAGATAAAAATTCAGGAACAAATGCCTCCATGCCATATCCATTATAGATGAAAAGCTGGGCGTTTTGTACATCTTGAATCTGTTGAGTTGGAGGTTCCCATCCGTGTGGTTCTTCACCAATTGGAATAAAGACACTAACATCTGCCTTGTCACCAGCTACATTTCTTGTAAATTCATACATTGGGAAAAAAGATGCTATTACTTTGAGTTTTGTAGTGGATGTTACACTTGGCGAATTTGTTTGCTGGGAAACATTTGTGCTTGCCATAACAACAGCTATTATGATTGCGGCTGTAATTACACCCCCAATAATTCCAATTTTCTGATTCGATTTCAACATCGTAGATTATTTTGTTATTAATATATCTCTTTATTGTTAATAATTTAACCTTATACAATATATAAATAGTTAATAATTTATCATATGTTAATCTGATTTTCATAGTCTTTCCATTCATTATTAACATATGATTTTCTAGTGGAAAATACATTCATTATCTATGTCTGTGAGTTGTGCTGATTGTTTTTGCAACGCTGAGACATGCATTGATTGGGAATTGCCCAAATGTAAAATATGTATCAAAGATGATTGCTGTTGTGTAGAGATTCATGCTAAGAAAACTGTCAAGAAAATTACCAAATTCTTTTTGAATGTAAAAAGCATGTATGTTTCAGCATTAGCCATTGAGATCCTTTGTATCATTTCAGCAGAGATTGGAGAAAATACAAGTTTCTTTGTGTTTGGATACAAAACTGTTTCTGGTATTTCGTTAGGATTTTTAATAGGCTATGGTCTTGCTGGATTCTCAACCTTTGCCTCAATTCTTGGAAGATATAATTTGGATAGTGTAATGGATGGATGCTGTTCAGCATTAGATTGTAAGGACAAGAGATTCATTCCAAATCTTTCATCAAGTTTTAGAAACTTTGCCTTAGGTATTACCAAGATACCCTCTCTGTACAAACAACCCTATGCCAAACAGATAATCAAAACAAGTCTTTACGTCATGATAATTTCTGAGAGTCTTTGTATATTGAGTGCAGAAACTATGGATTTCATATTTTACAGACATTCCTTGTGGCTATCCATACCCTTAGCGCTCTTTGTTGGGGCTTTTACAATAACTGCAACAGAATCTTACAAGAAAATGAGACCGGAATCAAAATTACACTAGTTAATTTGAAGAAAAAGAATTAATAATTAATTACACAATTTATATCAAATGAATACATCTATTGTATTGCTAAAACAAATTACCAGATTAAATGATAAAGGAATTACTTTATCTAAACTTGGTAAGCATAAAAAAGCAATATCGTATTATGATAGAGTTCTAAAGATGAATTCAAATGATATAGACACACTATGTAACAAGGGTAATGCACTATCTGCATTGGGTAAACACAAACAAGCTATTGCATGCTTTGATAAGGCTTTGAAAATTAAACCTGAAGATGTAGATGTTCTGTATGATAAAGCTCTCACACTTTATGAAACTGATGAATTTCAAAAAGCAATTATATATTATGACAAGGCCCTAAAAATTTCTTCTCATGATGCTAACACTTTATGTAATAAAGCTAATGCCCTTATGGCATTAGGCAAGCACACGCAAGCTATACAGTGTTATGATATGGCTTTAAAAATTGATCCAAAAGATGTAGTTGTTTTGAATAACAAAGGAATTGTATTTGCAGGACAAAACAAGCATGCATTTGCTATATCTTGTTTTGAGAAAGCAATGCAAATTGAACCTAATGACATGGATACATTATGTAACATGGGTAATTCTCTTTCGACATTAGGTAGGCATAAAGAATCTGCAGACTGCTTTCGTAAAGCAATACAAATCGATCCGCATGATACAGATGCATTATATCGTTATGGGAACGAACTCTACGAGCTTGACCAGTACAAAAGTGCATTATTTTACTTTGATAAAATCTTAAAGATTGATCTTGAAAACGTTAACGTACTTATCAGTAAAGGCCTTGCATTTCATGCTTTGAATAAATTCAAAAAAGCAATCTTGTATTATAACATGGCTTTAAAGATTGATCCAGAAGATGTAGGTATATTATACAACAAGGCACGAAGTATGTCGATGCTAGTACAAAAGGATCTAGCAATAGAATTATTGGAAAAGACAATTAAGCTAATGCCAAAACATATCCATCATGACCATGAGCATAGCAAAGAACCTACAATAAAAGAACGCATAAAAGAAGATGAATCTTTTAACAACCTAAGAGGCGATCCCAGATTCAAAAGGATCATAAAGTAACTTATGACTCAAATTCTATTATTTTCGATAAGTCTGTAGATTCTTTGTATGGCAGTCGGTTTCTATTTTCATAAGAAAAATTATGTGTGATAAAGTGGAACCACAGCTTATTTGATCCTGTCACCGGTAAACATTATTATTATATACATATTTCATTCATCTCATCATTAGTTTGGATGCAGACCTGAAGGTGAGTCCTATAGTTTTTATGATTCCCGATTAATTGAAATGACTTCAGAATGCTCTTCAAATAATTCGGAGTTTATTTCATGTATCAATCCCCAGCTTAGCGCTTCGTCAGGGGTAAAGGTTGTTCTCTGACGCATAGTATCTAGAACCTCAAGAATTGTTTTCCCAGTATTTATGGCGATGACTTTGGCTATGTTTTGTTTGTATATTGCCAATCTTTTCAGTATCTCATCAATCTCACCCTCATCAAGTTTTGATTCTTGAAATGACCAGTATGGTTCATGAATCAAGAATTTTGCATGAGGCACAGAGATGCGTCTCTCACCAGTACAATACAATACTGTGGCTATAGAAGATACAGTACCAATGTTACAGGTGGTTATTTTTACAGGTAATCCCCTTAGATAGTTGTATCCAGTAAGACCAGCAGCAGTGTCTCCTCCATGTGAAGAGAGAAGGAGCACAAAATCCCTTACCCCCTCACTCATCTTGTTATCAATTGTAGTCATCAATAGATTAATCGTTGAATTATTTATCGACCCATTAAGTCGGATAACAACTGATTTAGATTTCAGATTTTGCATCATATCTTTGAATTTGTCCTTTCTTCAAGCTGTAATATTTCATGAATCTCTCTTGATGTTGTCTCCAATACTCTTGAAATAAAGATCCATCCATGTGTTTCTTTGATTTCTCCTCGTACAGGATACCACTCTGAATTTCCTGGGTTGAATTTTATCACTTTACTTGTATTAGATCCCTCTTTCAATTTCTGGCTTTTAACATAGTATAGATTCACATCAGTCAGATCGCCATCTGAAAAATACAATGGTTTATAAAATATTTCAGTCAAGCCAATTTGGAAGATTGTGGTCGCATTAGAGCTACTGTAATCTAATACACAAGTAAAAAGATCTTCTTCGGCCTCTAGTTTGTAGACATGATAATTTACTTTTGGAAGTAGTTGCTGTTTGTCCATCTTTATATCCACCAATAAAAAGAAAATAATGAATGGATCATCGACATGAAATGTTTTTTGCCTCGATAACTTCATTCATGGAAAGATACTCCTCAATCTTCATCTTGATATCTTCAGGTATGGTGTCATCCATTCCGGAAAATCCTACCTTGAAGGAAATTTTGTTTTCAGATACATTAACATCTGAAATTTCCATGTCGGCATAGACATTTGTGATTTCGTTGATCCATTCTTTGGCTTGAGATCCTTGTTGCCTTGCGATGTCGATGTTTACAGATATCATTTTTGTCATTATGTATTAGCATTTAATGTTTTACTATATAACTATTATTATTAATATTATACAATCTTCCATAAATATTATTATTAATATATTAAAAGTTTAATACTATGATTTTTTAGTTGTAACCAATGACTGAATGGGAAGCATATGATGTGAAAGCAAGAAAAAAGGTCAAGATGTTAGAACCAAAAATAGTTCAATTAAAAAACAAACGCTGGGCTGTAGTTGGAAAAAGCCCCGTGACTGGGATTAAAGTTGTCAGGATATTGAGCGAAGAACAAGCAGAAAAGGCGAAAAAATAATGAAAATAATTTCCCAAAATGTTTTGTTGTTAATAGGAACAGTCTCGCTTTTTTCCATTCTATTGTTATCAAATTCATTCTCTGCAGCTTACGCGCAAGGAGGATTGATGTACTATCCAAAGTACATGCAAGGAGCCCAGTATCTCATTGATCATGGTATGATGCAAGCTATACAAATTGATCTCACAACAAATTCCGTTTCAGACACACCATTTAACTGTGCTCAGAGATCATTCCCAATAGTTGACTGGTCTAATTGCGACTTTTCAGGTGCCAATCTAAATCATTCCAATCTTCATAGTG
Organism: Nitrosopumilaceae archaeon; assembly: GCA_050749225.1. Taxonomy (GTDB): domain Archaea; phylum Thermoproteota; class Nitrososphaeria; order Nitrososphaerales; family Nitrosopumilaceae; genus TA-20. Next base: position 19,546 of record JBOGQR010000002.1, read on the forward strand.
CAAATCTTTCAGGAGTAAACCTTGAAAATGCAAATATCAACAGAGCATATTTTTATAAAACTAATCTTGTTGGCGCCAATCTTAGAAACATTTCCATGATAGATGCTCAGATGGCAAGAGCTGATCTCACCGACGTCAATATCACAAACGCTAATGGCGTGTTCGTTAATCTAAATGCCGCAGTCCTTGTAGGTGCAGACCTCTCAGGCGCTAACCTAAAAAACGCCCAACTTTTTGGGGCAAACTTTACAAATGCAAATCTTTCAGGAGTAAATCTCACTTATACTGAGATGACAGAGGCAGACTTGACAGGAGCTGACCTTTCAGGAGCAGATCTATCCGAAGCTCTTCTTAAAAACGCAATTCTTCGTTATGCAAATCTTTCAGGTGCTAATCTTCATGATGCTGATATAAAGGGAGATGATCTTACTGGTGCCAATCTTCACTGCTTTGGCAATCCTGTCTGTATTCCAGGTGTGGTAACAAATCAATAACTGATTGTCAAAAGGTAGAAAAATTGATTGGAGTTTTCAAAGATAAGGAAAAAGTAATACAGCGATTTATTTACAATGAAATAATCATGATATAAAATTAAGGATAAGTTCTAAATTTTACTAATCTTGAAAACGAGATTACAACTACAAACAACACAAAAAAAACTATCAATGAACTAAATGGAAATTCAGGTACTCGTATAGGATTTGAAATAACTGATGACATTTCTGCCCCTGCAAAGCTATTCCCCTTTATGTTTTCAAATGATATTGTGATTGGACCTGTGGCATTTGATGGAATAGGGACTGTAATGGTATTGCCTGTACTAGAATCAGAGGTTACACCAGATCTCTGAAAGATTGTTTTATGATTTACAATTAATGAAAAATCATATCCTACATCACCAACTGTTTGGTTTATGAGATATGGATCCAGAATTTTAAAGTTAAATTTAGTATCAGATCCTGCAGTAATCTTTGGTGGATCCCAGCTTAAACTAATCTTGAATTGTGCATTTCTGGTAAATTGCACTATGGGAAAGCCAGTTTCATTGCTTGGTATTAGGGAATAATCCATTTCTGTTTTGGAAGTTTGTTGTTTTATAGCCAAATCTGACAGTTCCCGCTTGTATAATATCAGGTGAACTATCCTATCATCAGATGAATAATCATCTATGGTAATGGCATTATCAGGTAGCTTTATTCCATTAACATATGCATCATATTTTGTAACTAGAAAATCTCCAAATGATTTTGGAATCTTGAGCTCCTGATGAACAACAGATACTTGATTTATGTTGTCTACTGACCAATTAAATGGCATTGCAAAGTTTATTGATTTTTTTTCTGAATCATAATGAAAATTATTAATCTGGTCATAATAGGCAATAACGGTCACATTCTGATTGCCATAATCTTTGTCATGAACTTGGTACTGATCTGTTTCTGGAATGGATATAGCTGCATTGTATGATTTACTGATTTGATTATCGTATGAACCAATTGTTAATACATTAATTTTGAATCGGTACAATCCACCTGAATCAAAAATTGGACCCTTTATGTCATACTTACCACTATGCTGGTCAAGCAAGCCCGAAAAAACAGCTCCTTCTTCATTTATCGAAATATCTCCAGATTCTTGTGGATATGCATAGATTAGAAAATTTCCGCTATCACTTTTAAAAATGTGACCAAATAGAGCTTTGTCACCTTTGAAAGCAGAAATTGCAACTGTGACATCCGGAAGTGGCTGTTGGTTACTTGCATCAATAACAAAGAAGTTCATTTCTGTGCCTGTGTGATAATTGTCTATTGAGAATGGTGTAGAGTTGATTGACAAAGTTACATTTCTGTTTCCAATCATTTCTGGTGGTAAAGTTTCACTTGCAAGACCATCCCCATAAGCTGATAAAAATAGAAAACTTGGAAAAATAAACAGGGTTAAAAGAAGAAAATACTCTATATTCATATGATCCACAATTCTATGTTATAATTAATTTCAACTCTAAATAAACACTGGAGTTAGTTCTCGAGTTAGGATCATTTTCTAATATAAATAAAAAATGGAGTTCACCTAAAAAAGTGGTGTTTGGTATTTTTTATCCTTCGCCTTTGAATCCTTCTGTGCTGGAGAATGTTAAGGTGTTCCTATCTCCAAAGTGAACTGGTTGTTTTCCGGTGTTTATTATGGCAAAGTCAGTTGCTCCATCAGGTGTGCCTATATCAAAATGATATAGACAGTTCTGTCCTGGAGTAGATAGTTGTGGGAGATATTCTTCATCTACAGGAGTCAATGTATTTACGCCAACATCAACTACTCCTTGTAAATATGCTATTGGTGTATGGCCATTTTTATCACATGGTAGGTATGCTGCAACATGTCCCTTGGTAGTCATGAATGGTGTTGTGTCTACAAGATCTAGAAACTCTCCTGATTTTAGAGTTATTCCACTCAAATGGAACCACTGTTCATTTGGCATTGGATTAATTTGTGCACTATCTGCCTGTACAGAAGTTATTTTTTGTATTGGATTTAATCCAAATCCAACTGCGACAACAATTGCTATTCCTAGAATTGTGCCTAGAAGTTTTTTGTTCTTCATTATATACGGACAAACTAATTTACTATTTTACAAATTTGGTATATTCGTAAAATGAACCATAGTACATTTTATGATTGTACTACATTTATTATAAAAAAAACTTACAAATAAAAAATGACTTCATAAGGATCTGGATTGTTTATAATAAGCAATTCAGATTCCTTTAATCTGAAAATCTAATTATTGAATATTCTAAAGAGAATTGAAAATATCTGCAAGGCGATCTGCTGATTTCTCAATTAATGTTGGATGATATTTGTTAATTGCTGCTTGAATCATTTCTTCATTTTTTATATAAAAGACTTTTTTTAATTCAATAGTTTTGATTTCGACAATATTATTCTCAGTGAGTTGACTAAGATAAATAGAAACTGTAGATGGAGATTTTTTTACTTTTTCTACTATCTTGTTGAATGTAAGCTCTTTTTCATCAAGTAATGATAACAAAATCTGTCTTGGAGTCTCTTGTCTAAGGTTCTTTATCAGAACAGATTCTTCACCTGTAATTCCAAGAGGATAAAATCTAGTTTGTCTAGGACCTCTTTCTACTTTTACAACTCCAATCTTTTCTAATTTTCGTGTATGGTAACTTAGTACACCGTTTTTCATACCTGTCTCTCGCATTATCTCACGAAATTTTATTCCAGGATTTTTTTCAATAATATCAATTAACTGTAAACTTCTATCCAATTCAATCTCTCCTAAATACGCTTAATGCAAACATTCCTAGTGTACCAATCATCAAAATATGTCCTAGTTCAGCTGCTGAGAACTCTCCAAGATAATAAGTATATTGCCATGCTGCATCTATTACGGAAAAAGATTCTGATACAACAAACATAGAAAATGCAATCATGGTAAACAAAAGTCTTCTAGTTTTACTCTTTGAATATGCAAGAGCAGAAATAATACTTAGAAAAACTGCAAAACTAATTCCTGCAAGATGTAATAGTATGTGGAAAACTTGGAATTGATGAGATATGTGAGGTAATACAACAGGTATAGCTAAAAGTCCGACTACTACAAATATCACTATGCTAAGTAAAGTGGACTTATTTTCTAATATCTCACTATATCTGAACATGATTAAAATTAGCGTTTCAGAAATTTAAACGAACTGGTACAAACATAGAACTAGTATTAATTAAATTTGTCAGTCTGTATTTTCTTTACTTGTCTTATACTGGTCTTTAGATCTGTAACACTTTTTGAGTAGAAGAAAGCAACAACTATTAGCAATCCCGTAATTGATGGAGCTACCATATCTGCATAGCTAAAACCTAGATGTGGAATTCCTGCAGGTAAGTTATTTGTTTGTAAATTATTTTGCGCTAACTCAGGATTCACACTAATTGTTATAATTCCAAGTGAGCTTGTCATGTATTCTGCCATGATTATATTACCTTGAGAATCTGTGGTTAACCATTGGACCCATGTATTTTTCATTGGTATGTCAAATTCACGAAATTGCCCTGTTCTTGGATCTACTACTGCAATTTTATCTAGAGTATGTTGTGCTACCCACAAATTATGGTAATTATCAAAAACCATTCCAAGTGGTAAACCATTAGAATCCAGAGTATATTTTTTAAAACTTTTTAAAAGTGGATCAAAAACTGATACCGCATAACCGTCATGCTCTGAAACAAAAATTTTACCTGTTACCGAATCAGAAATTATTCCTGTAGGAGTAGCAAGTGTAACATTATTTCCTGTAGGTGCATATTCATTAACCTTGTAATTGTTGGGATCGATACTAGCTATCTTTCCTATGCCCTCTGCAATCCATACCAGTCCAGATGATTTGTCTATGGTAATTCCTAAAGGTTGTGAATCATTTCCAAGGTTAATTGAAGTAAAGTTCTTTACAATTGGATTGAATTTCAAAACTTCATTACTAGTTGTATCAATTAACCATATGTTGTTCAAACTGTCAATTGCAATACCAGAAAGAATACCTTGAGTTGGAATTTTATAGATTTGATTAGAGTTATCGTTTGGGTCATAATTTCCAATTATTTTTGATATTGGATCTGTGTACCATATTTTATCCCCTGAATCTAAAGCAATAGCTGACACAATACTAATTCCATCAATTTTATGTTCTATGAACTTAGTTGAATTTAGATCAAATTCAAATATTTTACTACTATTGATAACAGAATCGCCAACCCAAATTACATTCCTATTGTTATCATACACTGGATATAATGGCAAACTATTGTTTCCAGACGTTTTAAATTCTTTAATGTTGGTTGTTAAACTGTCCAATTTTGGTTTAACAAGTAAATCATCATAAGATGCAACAAGATTAAGTGAATTTTCTTTATTTTGAACACCCTCTATTCGTACACTCCAATGTCCTGAAAATCCAAACGCAGTGTTTGCGGAAAATACCCCTGTAGAAACTTGGTGTGCATCTATTATGATTGGACCTATTCCTTGGTCTACTTGTGTTAATCTCAACTGTACTGATTTCATATCAATTGGATTTTTGTTAGAATCTAAGAATGAAATTTTAAAATCATTATTACCTGTAGAAAATGGATTGATTGTTATGATTATTCTACTTCCATTTTCTACAAATTTTGTTTCTGTTAAGCCATTTTCAAATACTGTGTTGTTTGTGGATAGTGCATAGACATTTTGTTCTTGTATTGATTGTAATTGATTCTGAAATTCACTTGCAGGTAACCCAGAATCAACTAGTACTGCAATTGAAGCAATTAATGCAATTCCAACTATGGCCTCGATTCTAATATTTCGATTAAAGATTGATAATATTGATTTTACGTCAATATTTTGTGAAGTGATTTTGTTCTTTTCTGATATTGAAACCGCATTCATTGCATGTCTACGTGTTGCGATCTCATGATAACCTCCAATAGCTATCAAAACAGCGGCAAGTGAAAGTTTCACGATAAGAATTTTGCCGTACGTTGAAGCTAGCGTTAGTGCTAGATTGTTTTCAAGAGTATACAACAAAAGTGGTCCTGTTATTACTATGAACCCGAGAATTGTTATTGCGATTATTGTAAATCGTGGAATTATTATTGATATGGTGGAGGCACTAACTACATCACTTGTTAGTAGCCTAAGTTTTGGCATTAAAACAAACGCGATATAGATTATACCCCCAATCCAGAGTGATGCTGCTACATTATGTATGAAATCTACTATTAACGGTAGTATGTTGCCAGTAGCTGCACCATGACTGATTAAACTTGTAGTTGCAAGCACCACTAAACCCATTCCAAGTAATCCAAAAACATGACTTTTGGGACATACTGCATTTGATTTTTTTATCCTGTGATACATTACAAAAGATAATGCCAGTAATGCACTTGATACGATCATCCTTATCGCCCATATGCTGCCAAATTTGGTATTGATCGCATCCAAAACTCCTGCATCAATTGAAAAAGCTTGAACTGCTATCATTGCAAAATCCGAAGAAACAAGAATGATAGAACCAATCATAACTAGTTTCATCATATTTTGATCTATTTTGATTCGTGTTTCTGCTAATGCATTTCCTAACCAAGAAATCTTGGATACTGGTCTCCATAACCATAATGTTGCAAAAGAAATTCCAACTACCATGACTTGACCAACTAAAGCAGGAAATCTTGCAAATGCTTCTGGTACTGAGATTTCTTCGTAGTTAGAAGCTGTTGATGGAATAGAAGGACTTTGAGGTACTGCTTGACCTATTGCAAAGACTATTGCATCTTTGGTTACATGACCATCTGTCTGGTCAAGAACTTTGGTAGTAATAGTATAAATTCCATTTTCAAGTCCAGAGGGTAAAGATACACTTAACGTAGATTGATCGTTATTGATGTAATGTAGATCTTTTTGTTGCACTTCATTTCCACTAGAATTCAAAACTTTTAGCTGACTATATCTAATATCTACAGGATCACTAAAGTATACATCAATCTTTGATGGTTGAGTGACTAATGATTGTCCTTGAGCAGGATTACTTCTTTCTACATAAGCATGTCCATAAGAATTTGGAATATTTGGAATTACAAATACCGCAGATGAAATAACAACAATAATTAGAATAATTTGAAACGATGGTTTTGCATTAAATTTAATCATGTACATGCTAGTTAAGGTGACTTTGCTATATGGTTTTTACTAAAATGGCACAACCATCAGAGTAAAATTTTTTATAAAAATACTAATCAGTTAAAGATTAGAAATTATTTTTATTTTTAATAATATGGTGTTCGACATTTGTACTAGAAAATATTTAAGCGATAGAATGATCCACACCTTGTGAACAATAAGATTATAGCATTACTGTTAGCAGTGGTAATATCTTCTGGTTTGATATATTCTCATCCTGCATATGCGCATAATTTTGGTGGAGACGAGAGTGCATCTTTTCTTGCCAAAGTAACAGAGATAAAAACAGAAATGAATCTCCTGTCAAAACATGTTTCAGATTCGGATGCAATTGATTACTATTCTGATGCTATAGGTGAATATTGGAATGCAAATGATACAAAAGAAATGGGAGAAAGAAATGCATTACTACAGAAAGAAATTCCTGATACCATTAATTCTACTATAAATGATGCAAAAGCTGGAAACCAAGATGCTGTTAACACAGATGTTTCAAAACTAAATGGGTATCTTGATGAAGCTATTCCAGTTAGAATTGACAAAGACAAACTTAACAATTCAACCGTTCAAGCATTGGCAGTAACTTTTGTCTTAAAAGAAGCCTTAGAAAAATATGGTGATGCAACGAATGCTACTGTTGATCTAAATGATATGTCAGAGATGAATACGGGTGATAACATGTCAAGTAGCATGTCTGGTATGTCAAGTATGTCAGGCAGTAGTACTGTTGTTGACCAATACGCCTACGAAAATTCGATAGGCCTTGCATCTGGAGCCCAACAAATGTTCACTAATTTGGCTGCAAAAAATACTGACAAGTCAACTTTTAATGATAAAATATCTGCAGCATTTACAAAACTCCTACAAGATCTTAATAACAAAGCTGATGCAAATACAATAATGACAGACGTACATGTGAATATTCATCCGCAACTTATCAGTAGTTACAACATTCAAGTTGTTCCAGAGTTTCCAATACCTGCATTATTGGTTATAATATCAATAATTGGTGTGATAGCAATAACAAGATTGAGATCCATCAAATTAAGACAATAAATATCAGATCATTTACTTGAAGATAAATGAAAACAAGAATTCTAACTCTTGCATCTGCTTCTCTTCTGATTTTATTAATATTTTCTATTTCTCCTTTTGACATCAAACCAGCTTCTGCACACATAACCAAAGTGTTTGGTAATTATCTTGTAACAGTTGGTTGGCAGAATGAACCAACTTATACTGGATTGATGAATGCACCTATAGTTGAAGTGAAAAAAGGCAGTGGAGACAGTGCTAAACCTGTCATCAATGCTCTAGCTAATATGCAAATTTCAATAAAATATGGATCTGTAACAAAACAATTGGATTTTGTTCCTGATAGTACGGTTGATGGACAGTATGTTTCTCCATTAATTCCTACAAAAATTGGAACTTATAGTCTTATTATGAAAGGCACTATAGAAGATCAAAGCATTGATACTGAAATACTACTAGATGATGTTGCAGGCGTAGACGCCTTGAATTTTCCACAATCTGGTTCTACAGATACTTCGAATATAGGACAAGTTGGTACAATCATTAGTCAACTAACAAATGACATTGAAGACGCAAAAAACAATGCAAATTCAGCTGCACAGAGTGTTGCAAATGTAGGTAAATCTTTTCAGGATGTAAAGGATACTACTGATAGATTATACATGATTAGCATGGCCGGAATAGGTATTGGCGTTGCTGGTATAGTCATAGCAGTATTTGCTATTTCACGCAAAGGAGAAAAAATTTGATTTTGAATAGTAAATTATTAAAATTGTTTCTAGTATTAATTTTGTTACCTCTTTTAATTTTGCCTGTATTTGGACAAACACAACCACAACAAACCAAACTAACAAGCGGTGGGACCATTAATGTAGGATTTTCTACAGTTCCTGCAAATCCAAATCCAGGAGATCAAACTGAACTTAAAATCAGTTTCATAAACAAGCAAAATGCAATTCAACAGCATATAGATTACAGAGTCACAGTAACACAAGGACAAAACCAAGTCTTTGGAATTCCAATTACTCACACTGCAGAAGGTTCTGTCAGCATTCCATATCAATTTCAGAATGCAGGAGATTATCAAGTTACAGTTAGTGTAGAAGGAATATTGTTCCAACCAATTCCACCAGAAACAGCAGTGTTTTCTATCACTATTGGATCTACACCTACACCAGTTACACCAAAAAGCGGTTGTCTCATAGCCACTGCAGCATTTGGGTCAGAGCTTGCACCCCAAGTGCAATTTCTAAGAGAATACAGAGACAATACAATCATGACAACTGTAGCTGGTTCAAGTTTTCTTAATGCATTTAATACTGTTTACTATTCATTTAGTCCATCAGTAGCTGATGCAGAAAGAACACATCCTCTTTTACAAGAAACTGTAAGAGCTGGAATATCACCACTTCTTGGAATTCTTCAAATAGCAAAATTTTCAACAATTGGAAACAACAATCTTTCAGTTATACTATCAGGAATAATGGCGTCATCACTGATTGGTGCAACTTATCTTTGGCCTGCAGGTCTTGCAGTAAAGTCTATTAGAGAAACCAGAAAACCAAATCCAAAAATTATAATTTCCATAATCTCTGGAGTATTGCTTTTGACACTAATTTCAATTGTTAGTGATAATCTACAGTTTATTATGATCACAACATCTGCGACAGTTTTGACATTTGTGGCACTTGGTGCAATCTATTCTTCTTGGATAATTGCAAAAATAATGAGAAAAGCAAACACGTTTTTATAGCCGCCTAAAAATAACAGGATCAATGAACTCAAAACTAATAGGTTCACTGTTCATTATTGTAACCTTGGTAGTTGGAGTTGTGGCATTTGCACCATCAGCATTTGCTCAATCCACAGCTAGTGTTACAGTAAAACAAGGAGCTAGTTCTCAGGGATGTGAAGCAGACAAATCTTGTTTTCAACCAGATGATGTGAACGTAGATGTAGGCGGTACAGTTACATGGACAAACACTGATTCAAATACACACACAGTTTCAAGTGGCAAACCATCAGATGATGTAGCTGGTACTATCTTTGATACTGGTATAAGCGCCTTCAAAGCAGGAAAAACATTTTCACATACATTCACAGAAGCTGGTACATTTGACTACTTTTGTCAACTCCACCCATGGATGACAGGAGAAGTTATTGTAGGAGCAGCAGCTAGTGCACAAACAGGAATGTCAGGAACAACTGGAGATATGTCTAAAGTACCCGAATTTGGTCCGGTCGCATCATTGGTTCTTGTAATTGCCATAGTTAGTGTGGTAGCAGTTACTGCAAAGACTAGAGGATTTCTAAAACTCTAAACCTTTCATTTTCTTTTTATTATTTACTTTTTACCGAAGGTTATAATTTTCAGATATAAATAGAATAAAACCTTGAAGGGACAAATACATTTTTACCAGTTGAACGATATTCCATTATAATGAAATCAAAACCAATAGGTTCGCTTTTTGTTGTTTTAACTTTAATTAGCATTATTGCATTTATTCCATCTGCATTTGCAGATAAGTCTGTCAGTATTGCTATAGGTTCTGGTGCCTCACAAAATGCAACATGTATATCTACGCATAATTGTTTCATACCAAACCCAGTAAATGTGACACTGGGTGAGACAGTTACATGGACAAACACAGATTCAGCACCTAATACTGTAACAAGTGGGACACCAGATAATTCAACTGGTTCTGTATTTGAAAGTGGTTTGATTAAAGCTGGAGAAACATTTGCATTCAAATTCACTAATGCTGGAACATACAACTATTTTTCTGAAATTCATCCATGGATGGTGGGTCAAGTCATCGTGGAACCAGCTAGTGCATCAGGCAATTCTACATCAATCAATGATAACGGAATACCAGAATTTGGTCCAATTGCATCATTAGTTCTTGTAATTGCCATAGTTAGTGTGGTAGCAATGACTGCAAAGACTAGAGGATTTCTAAAACTCTAAACCTTTCATTTTATAATACCTAAAATCAATTTTACCAAAAAAATCTAGATTTGATTTAAGAGCTTGTTTGAGGCTGTACTGTGCTTAATGATATGGCATGATCATCAATGAGAACACCTACTCCAACTGAAATATCTTTAATTCTAACTGATATCTTGTCTAGATCAGTATCAGTAAGATTATACTTTTGTGCAAGAATACCCTTTACTTTATCTTCAGTATTTGATAATTCATTTAGATTAGATGGTATTGAGATATCTAATGTCTTACGAATCATTTCTTTTGGAATCTTTCCTGTATCATCTTGAATTATGTAAAATGAGATCTTGTCCACTATTACTTCATGTGGAAGAGTTGGAAGCGCATTGGCAGTGTAAAATACCTGAACATTAAGAAGATTAATATCATTTCCTGAAAGATTTTGTAGTGTTGTTCCTTTTTCTGGCTGTAATATTGAATCCAAAGGTACATCAATAATAACAAAACCTTCAACAAAATTTTCGTTATTGTTTCCAAGTAATTTTCTAATATCTTGGCAAGTAAGAGATGTTGAGGTTTCAGAATTTAGGCTTTTTAAAATGGCATTGGAACTTGGTCCATCATTTAATACGGCATTCCATAATATTGAAATCTGATAGTTTTGCTTGTTAAAAATACTAAGATCCGTATCGTAATGACCAGGTCTTAGAGGTCCCTCATCAGCAGAGATTGAACCGCACTCAAATTTTGCTGTATATGTTATGTTATTTACCGGATTACTTGTTACTGAACTGGTTCCCGAAGAAATATTGGTAAATGTTGAAACTGCAGATGAATCCTTTACTTGGATTGTCTTTGAAATCTTGTCAGCATCATATCCCATGGGTACACTAATTTGAGAAATGGTATAATTTCCATTTTTTATGCCAGTTATGGTAATAATTCCATCCTTGTCTTTTTCAGAATCTAACACAGAATTATCCTTTATGGTAAAAGTTCCAGAATTTCCTAATGGATTTGGTGTGATAGAATATTCAGCACCTCCAAGTAGAATATTGTTATTTGTTAAAGTGATTATGGTTATTGACGGACTTTGTGCAAAAGCAAAATTTTCTGCACCAAAATTGTTAAAATTTAATATAAAATAAAAAACTGATCCTACTGCAAAAATGCTAATAATAAAACAAATTTTTCCCCATTTTTTCATTAGTTCTTTTCTTGTTTGTCATTAATTTAATGTTAATGAGAATCATGGCTAAGAATTAAATATGATACGTGTGAGGTTTTTGTTAATGCAGTATTATTTGTCCAAGAGCACTCTATCTGCAATTTTTGCTATTGCACTTTTTTCCATTTTGGGTTCAATGACTTTACATCATGTGTATGGAGATGGCTTTGCAATGGAAAACCTTCCACCTGCAACCGTAGGAAATAAGAAAATCCAAGTTTTCATTCAACTTACACCGCCTATTCTTACTTCTGGTGTTACTCAGGACAAGACTTTATTCCTTAGAGTATTTGATGCAAATACAAACGAGACGGTTCAAAAATATTCACTCCGGATTGAGGTAACAAAAGGCAATCAACTTTTAATGCGAGATCTTTTCTCAACTAATACAGGAACAATAACTCTTAAGATTATTCCAACTGATACCATAGGAAAATGGACTATACAAGCTGATAAAGATCCTATATTGGATACGTGGATGTCAATAAATGGTGGACCGATTAATGTACTAGCACCTATACTCAAAGAAGGAGGACTCTATCATATTCACATGGAAATGGAGACGATTAATTTTTTGGTTACCCCTTTTACACCTGATACAGCTCCAAAGTTTGACTCATACCTAAGTGTTGGTGATATTTCAAATCATACCATTACATTCAACAATAATAATTACAATTCTGAAATAATCTCATACTATGACAAAATCAATAATGACTTTAGCTTTGATCCATCAAAACTACAAATTTCATACTCGATGCCATTTGACTGGAATACAACTAGATTCCAAGATCGTCCCATCTTTGTACATGAAGAGATTCATATTCCAAAGTCATTCAAAGAATTTACAGACACACCAACATATACCGCAAGTATGAATGGAAATCCAATTACCGGAAGAAGACTCATAGTTGATCCGTATTCATTGGGTGATAGTGTAATAGCACATATTCTATTAAACAAAATTGATATTGATAATTTTGCAAAAACCACTCTTCCTGGAAAAAATACTATGGACTTCCAACTTTCTCCAGCAGCTCCAAATGTTCAGACCTCTTCTAGTGTATTGACTGATTTTGGAGGATGGGGAATTAAGCTTGGTTGGTCTCCCATGCAAATTACTGCAGATACACAAAATAGTCTTAAACTGACATTTTTTGATGCCTTTACTGAGCAGCAAGTAGCAGGAGACGTAAACTATGACATTAAAATATTGGATAAAGATGGTAATACGGCAATTTCTGAGACAGGTCTTAAAGCAAAAGGAGGCATTGATACTCAATCAATAAACTTGCCAAGTAATGGAATTTACAGAATAGAAATTAATATCAAATCCATAGTTAACAACGGTCTTCCTGATAGTACCAGAATAGGAATAGGTAGAGGAGATCTTGTCATTCCATCTACAGTTACAAGTGACACTGTAAAAGTACCAGAATTTGGTCCAGTCGCATCATTAGTTCTTGTAATTGCAATAGTTAGCGTGGTAGCAGTTACTGCAAAGACTAGGTTACGATAGGAATAATTTTAATATAAATTTCAAAATTCTACAAATATTATTATACAAAATAAAAGTTAGCTTATCATTCCATGATTCCACTACGTGATGAAAATCCAAAACCTGTGGGCTACAAGCCTTATGTCACTTATGCGTTAATTGCAATAAATGTAATTGTATTTTTTTGGGAGATTTCAGTTACAGGACAATTCTACGAGTTTACAAATCAAAGGGCTGAAGAAATTTTTCTTAATTATGGTACAGTGCCATCAGAGGTAACTCATGGATTAATTGACAGAAATTATGGTGTAATATCGTCAATTTTTAGTTCAATGTTTTTGCATGCTGGAATAATACACATTGGGGGAAACATGTTATTTTTGTATATTTTTGGTGATAACATTGAATTTAGATTTGGAAGAGGAAAATATCTTGCACTGTATCTATTCTGGGGAATAGTTGCAGATTTTGTACACATATTATCTGATCCGTCTAGTGCTGCTCCTGCATTAGGTGCATCAGGAGCAATTTCTGGTGTACTTGGAGCATATCTTGTAATATTTCCTAATGCAAAAGTAGTAACTTTGATGTTCTTTGGGTTTTTCATTAGAATTATCCGTATTTCCGCAAAGTGGTATCTTCCATTTTGGTTCTTGTTTCAAAATATCTTTCCATTACTGATTGGTTCAAATGGTTCTGGTGTTGCCTTTTTTGCACACATTGGTGGATTTCTGGTAGGTCTATTGACAGGTTTTCTATACAAAAAAACACATAGCACAGAATTCATGTATGGAACAAGATACGGATGGAAAGACTACAAATAAAATTATCATTTCTTGATTTTATCTATGAAGAAAACAAATCCTCCTAAAACTAGAATTACTATCCCCCATTGACTAATAATTAAGAATGAATGACTTAGGGATATCAAATCATAATTTGTATCTGCAATTAGATGTGAATTATTTGGATTAATTGTAAATACTGAGTTTAACAATGCATTTCCAAGAAAATTACCAACAATCAACATGACTGCACCTACTATCAGAATAACGTAACTACGTTTCATAAAATCTTAATTCTATATAGCAATATATCAAGGAATAAATTCGCCCAACTCACCATGAAACATATGCCATTAATTACAATCTCAATGTATCCTGGCAGAACACAAAAACAAAAAGAGGATTTTGCTAAAGCAATAACAAAATCTGCAGTAGAAATTCTCAAGACCAAAGAAAATCACGTCATTGTAGTCTTTGAGGAAAATCCTAAAGAAAACTGGTACATGGCTGGAAATCCTCTTTAAACTACATTTTTATTTTAACTTTGTCTACAAAATTTATGACAAAAGTTGCACTTGTACAATTAAAAGCAGACGTTGATAAGAAAAAAAATCTAAAAAAAATCCTTGATTACATAAACATAGCTGCAAAACGAGGAGCAAAACTATGTGCGTTTCCAGAATTTATGATGTTCCATACCACATCTTCTCAATCTCCAAAAGATCTTGCAAGTTTAGCTGAAACAATCAATGGAGAGTTTGTTCATTCAATTTCAAAATCTGCAAGACAAAACTCTATTCAAGTAATAGGAACTTTTTATGAAAAAAGTCCAAAAATTGATCGTGTCTATGACACCTCTTTTCTTATTGATAAAAATGGTAAAGTATTATCGAAATACAGAAAAATTCATCTTTACGATGCACTTGGTTTTAAAGAATCAAACAAGCTCTATGCCGGATCCAAAATTGTAAAACCAACTAGAACAACAATAGGGAAGATGGGAATGATGATTTGTTATGACTTGAGATTTCCTGAAATGTCTAGAACACTCGCATCTGCTGGTTCAGAAATTCTTGTAGCGCCATCTGCATGGGTAAAAGGTGAGATGAAAGAGGAACATTGGATAACTATCAACAAAACGCGTGCAATTGAAAATGGTTGTTATCTTATTTCACCAGATCAAGTTGGTAACATATACTGTGGCCGAAGTGTAGTAGTTGATCCGTATGGAAAAATACTATTAGATATGAAAAAAAGAGAAGGAATTGGGATTGTTGATATTTCACTTGACAGAGTACATCAGGTAAGAAAAAATTTGCCACTCTTAAAAAATAGAAGAACAGATATCTACACTGATTTTAAGATTTAATTTCTCTAGTTTTGCATTTTATGTTTGCACACTGTCTTGTCCATTTTTGTTTTTTGGAATATCTAAAAAAAACAATTGGCCATGAACAAAACTTGCATGAAATTTTAGTTGTACAAAGCATTCCTCTTTGTATGAGTGATGATGATGCTCTACATCCATTACGATAATTTGAGCACCCAATGAATCTTTTTTTTGTTGTACGAGAACGTATCACCATAAGCTTCCCAATATGGCATTGGGGACATTCAACTAATCCATTGGCTGGAGAATTTGTTCCAAGTATGATGTATTTCTTTTTTTTTGTAGACCAAGAAAGATATCCATTTTTGTCATAATATTGTTTAATCTCATTTTTGATCTTTACAATTTTTCTTTCATTAATTTTGATAGCGTTTCTTGAATCTGTTTTTTTCTTCACTGAAACTTGAATTTGAGGACTTTTTTTTCCTTGCATCACTATCCTATCATCATCTTGTAATTGAACATTAATGAAGAATTTTTATAGGGAATCTAGTCAGCGAGATTTGTGGAAAAAGTTTGTGTTATTGGTGCAGGCAGCACAAAATATGGCAAATTACAAGATAGTATTACAGACATTGCAATTCAGGCATCAGTTGACGCTATTGAGAGCGCAGGAATAGAACCAAAAGAAATTGAAGCAGGTTACATCTCCAACGTGTTTGGTATAGCCGATAAACAGGTTCACTTGGGACCAGTTATTATGAGTGATCTAGGCATTCCCGAAGTCCCATCTTTATCAATTGAATCCGCATGTGGAAGCGGTTCTGTTTCATTTCGAGAAGCTTATGCAAATGTTGCAGCTGGATTTTATGACGCAGTTTTAGCAACAGGAGTAGAAAAAGTAACTCACACAGGTACAGAATGGACTACAACATATTTCTCATATTGTTCGGATTTTTTCTATGAAGGTGGAGCAGGTGCATCGTTTCCAGGACTCTTTGCATCAATGGCAAGAGCTTATCTAGCTGAATTCAAAGCAACAGAAGAAGATCTTGCAATGGTTGCAATAAAAAACCACGATAACGGTTTGTTAAACCCAAAAGCACATCTAAGAAAAAAAATTACAATTGATGATGTCATGAAATCTGCTGTTGTTGCAAGTCCACTTAAACTATATGATTGCTGTCCATTTTCAGACGGAGCTAGTGCAGTAATTATATGCAGTGAAAAGTTTGCAAAAGAGCATACAAAAAACTATGTCCAAGTCATGGGGTCAGGGAGGGGAGGATCTCCTGCGGCATTACAAGGACGAGAACACATTACAACAATTCCAAGTACAAAGATTGCTGCTCAGGCTGCATACAAGATGGCAGGAATAACACCAAAGGATGTTGATTTTGCTGAGGTACATGATTGTTTTACAATTGCTGAGCTAGTTGATACTGAAGACTTGGGATTTTTCGAAAAAGGAAAAGCAGTTGAAGCTGTGCGACAAGGAATGACTCGATTAAATGGAGCTATACCAATTAATCCATCAGGAGGACTAAAATCAAAAGGACATCCAATCGGTGCTACTGGAATTGGACAAGTAGTTGAAGTCTTTGATCAGTTAACAGGAAAAGCTGGAGAAAGAACAGTAAAAGATGCTAAAATCGGTTTAACACATAACTTTGGCGCAACAGGTGCAAGCTGCGCCGTTCACATATTCAAAAGTGTATAATTTGCTAACAAAAGAGGAATTCATCAATAGTGCCAAAGAAGGGAAGGTTCTTGCCAGAAAATGTACAAAATGCGGGCATTTGCACCTAGTTACCACCTATTTCTGCCAAAATTGCGGAAATAAGGGATTCGAAAATGTATCCATTGAGGGAAAAGGCTCAGTTGTCACCTATACCATAATAACGGTTCCACCAGATGGATTCGAAAAATACGTCCCATATGCTTGGGTGGTAATGAATCTAGACGGCATAGACCTTCGAATTTCTGGATTTATGTCAAATATACAGTCCCCATCAGATCTTCCACTTGGAACAAGAGTAAAAATTGCTGGATATGACGAACGTGGAATGTTGATTGAAAAACTGTAAATCAAATTTATTAAACTGATTAAAAAAAACACAAAACAGTTCTTTTATAATTTTATCCAAAATTGATCGCATGTCAGTTGATGTTGTATGCGGAAAATGCGGTGCTAAAATTGCAAATATGCGCATGTTAAAACCTGTTAAAGAAGTTATTAGACCATACAACAACAAATGTCCTTCTTGTGGACAAACACTTTCATCTTCTGAGTTTACAGTAGATGTACAGAAAACCTGATCGAAAATACTAGTTTAGGGATCAATTTCGTCACAAATCTTATTTACCGATACTATCTAGACTTTCATATGGAACTGAGTGAGAACTTTGACGAGCAAAAGCGTGGAGGCATTTTACAATCAGCGTCAAAGCGTGTAAGAATGATCTTTTCTGTAATGGCAAGCCCAAACAGGATCGATATTTTACGTATTTTAAATTCCAAAGGCCCTCTTACTTATTCAGAATTAAAATCTCTTGCAGGATTTAAATCAAAAAAAGAAAGTGGTAAATTTGCATACCACTTAAGAAAACTACTAAGACAATCCCTAGTAG
>JBOGQR010000003.1:0-34596 GCA_050749225.1 Nitrosopumilaceae archaeon
CTGTGGTTCGTTTTGAAAGCTCGCCTCTTGTTGCCTTTGGATAACCTAGAATTGAGGAATACGGTTCTATTGCAAGCTTGCTAAGGGGAACTAAAGAAGAGTCCATCTGTAGTGGTAAGCTCTGTCAGAGCCTTTTTAATGGATTTGCTTGCAGCTTGTTTTCCATCAAATATCCTAAATCCTCGTTTGATATCAGACACAAGACCACTTGGTACACCAGAGCTTGAAAGATTTTTTTTCAAAAGATGATTCAAAAACAGTTTGGCATCATGAAATGGCCTGTCCTGTAAAGACAAAATTTTTCCAGACTCGTCAACCCACAGTAATTTGTTTTTGTGATTTTTTGCGATAAAACTTTCTGATTCTTTTTTTCTTAAAACTTCTGGCCCATTTTTTATCATAAACTTTTCAATTTTTGGTAAACGCAACAAGAAAATCATTGCAGCTTCAGACTTTTCATCCGTAACAGAAGACTTGCGCAACACATCAAAGCCTGCAAGCTCAAGCTGGCCTGAAATGGCAGTTGTTGCTCGCTTTATCTGACCCCAAATTATATCAGGACTGCGGGCTTTGTAATTGAATTTGATAATTATTACATTATCGAGATTTTTTCTGTTTGGGTGTAGTGGTTTTGGTTTGAAAAATAACAGTGATGATTTTTTCAAAAATGATCGTGCTGCTAGAACAAACTTGCCTACGCTTTCTGCTGAAATTGCAGTTCCAAGGTTTCTGTTACTGTCCACTGGATCTATTATTACAAGCGGTGTTTCAAATTTCTTGGTTGGATTTCCTATTATCTGATTTGGTACAAAATTTGAAGCAGCCTCTAGTACTCCAAGGAAACTTCCATAATGTAATACAAGAACCTCAGCCACATAGCCACCAAAGCCTTCTTTGGCTATCTCAGCACCGTAAATGTCCATGGCAGTTAGGAATTTTTTCAACAATCTTACTTCGTCTTTTTTTGCTTGGTCAAGTGATTGTAGTATGAATTTTGTGTGAAAAGAGGACCTGTCTGCAGCGCTCTTCCATTGTCCTGCCTCTACATCATAGCATGGTACCACGTTTACTAGGGTGCCTTTGACAGATGCTTCCACGTATGGATGGTCTGAATACCTGACATACGGTTTGAATTTTTTTAGAGCATCAAAACCAATTTGTTTTCCAACCGACTCGAAAGTTTTTTCATCTGTATCTTTTTTCAGTTTTACAAATATGTCCAAATCAACTTCGCCCTGAAGCCAAGTTCCTTTTGCGTAGGAACCGCCAATCTCTGCTCCAACCACGTTAGAAAATTTGGCAGCTTGTTCTTTTACTAATTGTAAGGAATATTCTGCTAGCTCTTTCATTGTTTCCTGTTCTTTTGCAGTAGGTATTGTGAATTTTTTGACCTGATCTAAAACTTTCATTTTGCTTTTATCACCTGTAAATCAGTGTATATAGGTCCGCTAGGAGTTAAGATACTTTTCTTAAACTTTAGCTCAGTAATGGTATCACTGCCTAACTGAACGGTCTTTAACTTGTCCAAATCCTTGGAAATATCGCCAGCATTGTTTTTGATTCTAAAAATGGTCAGGTGTGGTTTGAATGGTTTATCACTTTTGAATCCTAGTGGAGCAAGTTTCTCTTCAACCTGTTTTGCAAGCTTGACAAGATTTTGTGCTGCAGTATCGTCTACGCCAATCCATATGACACGAGGAAATCTAGGATTTGGAAATGCACCAACACCGCTGAAGATTATCTTGATTGGACTAAACGTAATTGACTTTAATGCATCCATTATCTTTGGGGCAATCTCATCTGTAATCTCGCCCAAGAAAAGTAACGTAAAGTGCATGTTTTCTTTGCTTACTGGTTTGGCTTTGATATTTAGTTCTGATTGAAGTTTTGTGATATGGTCTAGTACCTCATTATTTTGAATCTCTACAGCTACAAAAGTTCGCATCACAAGTTTTTTGGCAATCTGTTTATAATGATTTCCGGTAGCTTCATAGACTGGAAATTCTCAGCTAGCTAGCGTGACAAAGCTTATCGTCTGTCTTACTGGGATGCCAGGTGCTGGCAAATCTACAATAGCTGATGCTCTAAAATCAAAAGGATTTGACAAGATAACCATGGGCGATGCTGTTAGAACAGAAGCTACAAAAAGAAAGATTGATCCCACCGGTGAAAATTTGGGCAAGCTGATGCTTGAGCTTCGAGAAAAAAATGGGCCCGGTGCAGTTGCAGAATTAATAAAAGATCAAATTGTAAACTCAAAGTCTGATGTTATTCTAATTGACGGGGTTCGTTCCATTCCAGAAGTAGATGTATTAAAAAAATTTGGGACAGTAAAGATTCTTGCAATTCATGCATCAGGCGATACCAGATTTGGATTTTTAACTAATCGAAAAAGATCAGATGATCCGGAAAATCGCGGTGAATTTACCAAGCGAGACTCTCGAGAAATAGGAGTTGGGATGAGCGAATCAATCGCACTAGCAGACGAAACAATATCCAACAATAGCCTTACAATTCCACAACTAGTTGATTCTGCTTTTAATATCATAAAAGGTTGGATAAAGTGAAAATTCCTGATGTTACCTGTAAGATAGAGGCATACGCAGCTGTAAATCCTTCTGAAGATCCAGAAAAAGTTCGACTGGCAGTTTCACATGTACTTTTGGATGCAAATTACAAATATGAAGACGGCAGCATCAAGGCTACCTCAAAGGATCTTCAATCCCTTGCAAAAATTTATGACATCATTAGATCCCGTAGGGTCACAAAAACATACAGACGACAGATGAGATTTCATACTCATGATACCACCACATGGTTTTATCTGAACAAACAAGCTGCATTTGTTGATGTGATAGCAATCTGTGAAGAAGCAGAGGAATCCCCAATGGGACCAATCAAGATAATATTGCACTCACAGGAAATTCAAAAAGTAATAGACTGGCTAGTTCCTGAACTTACAGAATAGAGATCTTTACAATGAGCTCCGAAATACAAGAAAAAGAAAAACAGGCACTTACCCCCGAATCTGGATTTAATCTTGTGGGAATAGATCCATTTGGGTCTGCAGGAAACACGCTCTATCTGATAGAACATTTTGAAAAATATCAAGATGCATTAAACGCAAAAAAAGAAAGAGACAACCTAGATGAATATTTGATTTTGTACCCAGGTGCATCGTGAATTAATTGAAACCAAGATAAACTAAACTAAGATAAAAAAGAAAAAGAAGGAATTACTTCCTACTTGGTTTGGGGGGGTGCTATCTGGAAAGATTGCACTTGTTCACCAGGACTCATAGCTTGGTATGAAATGTCTCCCATAGGTCCTACACCAATCATCTTGCCTGACATGGCAAAAAATTCGTCAGGTGCATCAGTATTTGATAGAACCTTTCCATCTCCTGCATCCACTATGACAAGATGTATCTTACTTGAGCTGTCAAGGACCCTAAAGTTATACACATAGTATCCTTGGTATGGTCCAAGATCACCGCTTACTACAGTACCGCCAGTTACAGCAGATTGGGCAGTGTTTGCAGCATCAACAAACTTTGTCTTGACATTTTGCATGAGAATCTGGTTGATGTCTATGCTTCCCTGAATCTTTGGTATGTCAGCCATGAACTTTGGTGGTATCTGCGAAATTCCAGTATTATTTGACTGGTTCTCAGCATATACCGATACCGAAGTTCCAATGGTAGCAACAATTGCTATACCTAGAACAATGGCAAGCATTGTTTTTTTGTTTGAAATGATTTGATTCATTTTCAACGACAAAAACTGTAGTTAATCTATAAAGCTTTGTTCAACGTTGTTAGTTCATATTGTTAGGTAACAAAGTTACTGATAAGCATAATTAGATGAAATTTTATTTCTCACTATGTATATTTTGGTAGGATCATATTCTATTTGTAATTGTTTTACAAATCGCAACTTTACAATCTTAATTTCTTGAGGGGGAAATTCTTTGTCACATGAGTACAGGGATAGAATCTACATAAGAAAAGACATTATACTTGCTTTAACGGAATTTGGCGAGTTAAAGCAGACATCTCTTTTGTCTCATTGTGGTCTTAATATTGTAGCTCACAAGGATATTTTGGAAGATTTAGAAAAAAAGGAATTCATAAAAAAAATAGAAGAACCATGGGGCAGCAAAAAAATAATAAAATACAGTGTAACTGACAAGGGAATTAGGATGTGCAGGCAGGTTTTGGATCCATATGAAGAATTATTTCCAAGAAAAAACAAGCAGCAACTTGGTAACAAAGTTAGCGAAACGTTTTAAGCTAAACGAAAGGAGTGCAATACCATGTCAGAGCCTGAAAACCAACCACCACCAAAGGACAATAGCGAACGCGAGAGCATATTTCGGGTACTAGACGAACTTGTCTCACACATGCAGACTTCACGAAACGTTTCGATGTTGTTAATTGTATCCGCATTCATTTTGACACCAATTTCGCTTGTTATTGCAGTGTTGTTATTGTCTGCGCCTGCATTTGTTCCAGGAGCAGAGGTTCATTTTGTTAATATCGGTATGGCTAATGGAACTTCAGGAGTAGAAATTGGAGGAAGTTTCAACACCACTGTGCCACCTGGTTTCATTATTCAAAAAGGTGTTAACATGTCTTCAGGAAAGATGGTGATGCCAGGAGAAGTAGGCAATATGTACTACCAACCTGTAGGACCGCCCAAGTTTATGCTCTCAGGAGGGGGGCCTTTCATGCATCAGGTATTGGACATTAGTACTGTAATCATAATCTTCATAATAGTTTCAATTGTTTTGTCATCAATATGGCTGTTCATTGGAATCAAGGAATACAGCTTCTTTTCAAAATGGAACAAGAAATTTACAAGATTCATGTCATTGAAGGACAAGGTTGACAAGGCACTTGGTGAAGACGAAACCTAAATTAAAAAATCAAGACAAGATGAACATTTCTTATTCTATTAATCACGATGTCAAGCCAGCAGAATTGGCAACTTTATTTGAAAATTCTGGCATTCGTCGTCCTAAAGACATCGACAGAATAAGCAAAATGATCACAAATGCCGACTTGATAATCTCTGCAAGGGAGAACAGAAAACTTGTAGGTGTCCTTCGAGCATTAACTGATTTTAGTTATTCCTGTTATGTTTCAGATTTGGCAGTTGACCGGAAATATCAGAACAAGGGAATTGGAAAAGAATTATTGAAAATTGCTCGCAAGACTCTTGGAAGTGAAGTGATGGTCTTATTGTTGTCATCTCCTGAAGCTGGTTCGTTTTATCCTCATATAGGATTTGAAAAGTCAGAAAATGCATGGCTATTACCTAGGAAAAAATGAATCAAATTAACTAAGGATTAACACTATGTATTATCATTTTTCTCTACTGTAAACAGAGATAACATTCCTGCACTGATATGATCATTAACATGGCAGTGGAATAACCAAATCCCGGTATCATCAGGTACCATATCGAGAACTTTCATGCTCATTGGCAATAACTCTACCATATCTGTCCTCATCCCATTCATCAAAAGAGTCTGTCCATGCCAGTGTGGAGTGTGAATATCAGTCTCAGTGCCCATTCCTGCCACATACCAGCGTACATGAGTATTTTCTTTCATTACCAGTCCCTGGAGATTACCAAAGATGTAACCATTGATTGAATGCTTTTTGTTACTTTCAATAAAATCTGGATCATCTTGGTTTACACTTTTTGGATCTTGTGGAAATGTCTGACTGTTGTAATCAAGATAGGGACTCCGATTTTCATCGAATATTGTAAACAGTGTCACAAATTCCTGATCTACATCCTTTGGAGAACCGTCAGGATTTGCCATTCCATGTCTTGTGACAATTATGGGACCTACCAGCCCAGCATATGTGTCCCCTACCTCATCAACATGAGAGTGATACATCCAGAGCACTGAACTTGGATCATTTGGTCCTGGACCTGCTCTTTCTGGAACCTGCCAAGTATAGGTATAGTTTCCTCCAAATGGTACTCTGTCGCCTCCCCTGTCTGAATCAAAAACATTATCATTATACTGTGCACCCTCTGATTCTTTTAGATAAAACAAACCGTGAGGATGCATGCTGGTTGGAATGTGACAATTATTCTTGAATACTATTTTTATTATATCTCCAACTTCTGCATGAATAGCCGGTCCCATTATGCCAAGGTGCTTCCATTTGTCAGTGATAGGTTGCAGTGTAGTAAAGGTGTCATCAGTATATCCTCGGTAAAGGCATTTCAGATATACACTGCCGATATGATCTTTGGTGTTTTTTACATAAAGACCTGCATCATTATCATAAGGCTTGCCAGTGATAAGATTGATTTCTGCTGGAGCAAAATTCCAATTTACTTCATCTGATGCAATATAATATGTGCGGGTTGTACCTTGAAATTGTGAAGATACTGATGATTCCATCATTATGGATTGGTGTGAATTTTCAGTAAACATGTAAAAAGCAACTCCTGTCAACGCTACAGCAAGTACGACAATTACGCTAAACATTATGATAGATGAAGATACCACAAAAATTAGTTCAGCCTAACAAGAATATCTATGATATGTCCTCTCCAAGTTTTAATTCTTGTTTTATAGAATATGGTATTGAAATTAATGATTTGAAAATAATGCCAAATATTATAGGACACACACATATCCTGAAAACAGAACAAAGCTACGTCAATCTTTTAAGAGAGATATACTGCGTCCTTTTTATGGAACAAAAATTAACCTGTGGAAACCATTCCGATAAAGAAATTGTCCTTGATCAAATAGGATGGAACAGTTTTAACTGTCCAAAATGTGGCAGTGATTATTCCATTGGTAGAAAGGTAGTAACGCTTGATCCAAAACCTATGCAAAGACGATGAATCTTACTGTGGATTAGTCAGCCGATGAACATGTTTCTTTCATTGATTTCATGAATTCTGCTCCTGCCTTTGCCATTTCTTCTTGGGACATGTCTTTCTTGTGAGTGGCTATCATCCATTTGTGACCAAATGGATCTTCGATACCTCCACACCTATCGCCCCAAAATTGATCCATTATTGGCATAGTTATCTTTGCACCGGCAGAAACAGCCTTGTTAAACGTGGCATCTGCATTTTCAACATACAAGAAAATTCCAGAGCTTGCTCCTCCTACTGATTGAGGAGACAGATGTTTCATATGCGGATTTTCCTCACCTAACATGATTTTAGAGTCTCCTATTTTGATCTCAGCGTGCATTATGCTTTTTCCATCAGGACCTGGAAATCGCATCATCTCCTGTGCTTCAAATACTTTCTTGTAAAATTCGATTGCATTTGCTGCTCCACGAATTGTTAAAGTTGGAGTCACATTGTGATATCCATCCGGGATTGGTTTTACCATATGATTCCTATTTTGAATATGATTATAACTTTTTTGTTAGTTAACTATTAGAATCATGTAAGTTTCATAGATGAAACTACAGCTCAAACTCACTGAAGAAATCTAGATATCTTTTTGACTAGATGCGATATGGAGATTCTGTCAGGATGATGAAATTTGGAACTAATTTGGAAATAAAGTTAAATGCTAAAATCAGATCTTTTTTCCAACCATGAAAAAAATCGAGAAATCATTGCTTTTAGTTTTGGTATTGACAGTGTTTACCACATCTTATGCATATGCTGACAATATGGCAATGAATGATTCTATGATGCACAACAATATGACAAATGGAATGATGAAAGATCAGATTATGACTTATCCACTCAAACAAATCAAACATGGCGTTTTAGTTCATGATGTAAAATGTAAGACGGGTTTTACGCTGATTTTGAAATCAAGTGATGGGTCTCCAGCATGTGTAAAGAACTCTAGTGTAAACGTACTTGTAATGAGAGGCTGGGCAATGAATGAAGATTCCATGATGAAAATTATGAATCAAAACATGACAAGCATACAACATATGATGAATCAAACAATGGCAATGAACAAAATGGAAAACAAATCCATGACTGAGACGATGTCAGGAGGTAAAATGAAAATGCCTAATGAATCTCCCCAAATGTCTCAGTCAAGTATGGAAAGCAAGTATCCAGATGCACCAGCACTTGTTGGAATAACTGATTACATCAATACTACACCAGCCAAGCTTGCACAGGAAATGAAAGGAAATGTAGTTGTGTATGATTTTTGGACCTTTAACTGCATAAACTGTATCCACACTTTACCTCATGTAGTAGATTTAAACAACAAGTATCAAGACAAGGGAGTTCTAGTAATTGGAATCCACTCTCCTGAAACCTTTGTTGAAAAAGATCCAAACAATGTAAGAGAAGCTGTTCAAAAATACAACATCAAATATCCTGTAGTGATTGACAGCGAGTTTCAGACATGGAATGCCTTTGGCAACCATTACTGGCCACACATCTACATTGCAGACGCACAAGGTAAGCTAAGATACAACCACATTGGAGAGGGAGCATATGATGAAATAGATAATACAGTTGCGAGTCTGCTCTTAGAACATGAAAACCAGAAACCAAAAGAATTGGTCATGGGATAGATTTGGACATAATTTGGAAATATCATTAAAAGTAAATTCAGTAAATACAGATGTATGAATAAAATTGAAAATGGTACATACCTATCAAGGAAAGAAGACAGTCAAAGCACAAGAAGTGATAGTGTACTATGGTGGATGAAAAAGGGTAGAGACGCCATTTATGTGCAGTTTGTGAACAAGGTCTGCATAGTATGATCACCATTTGGATATGTTACAGGTGTAACTTGATATTCCATGAAGAATCTTCATTATCTTTACACAATGATATAACAAAGCATTCTACAAGAAAGATTGAATTTTCATCAAAAGTAAAGCAAGTAGGCATGAATGTTGTTGCTAACTAGTTTTTTATTATATCAACAAGGTTGTTCCAAATGATTTGTTTGCAATAATGATCTAATTTGAATATCATAATAAAATGTGCAGATTGTGGCTGTTTGCCTACAGAGTGCAGATCATCTATCTCTCCTAGGGATTGTCGCAATTGTACTTGGGAGGTATGCTGTTGTTGGTCTGCAATTAAACCAAAATAGTAGCTGGGTCCTCAGAACCCGTAGTGTAAAACCTAGATGCAAGTAACACGATATCATAGATATGCAAGAGATGATATAATTACCAACATTTCGTAAGGGAATTTGTTGGTTTTGTCAAGGATCATGTAATCCATCAAAATACACTCAGACGAATGCATAAAGAACTATTTTCTAAAGAAGGCCATACGAAAATAGAATAGTAAAACATTACACCTGAAATTATTCTTCTTGGTTTTACCAGCTCTAACCATGCGACTTAGAGCAATCTCTAAGAAGAATAGATCAATTGATGTTTTGGTTAGGATCATGTTATATCTTGCTATGTGCATTATAATGTGATGTTCAAATCAAGAGGTTTTTATTTTTGAGCAACAGAAATGAAGAATCATCTGATATCTACGAGTCTTATAAGAAAAATGTCGATACGTACTTTAGCGAAGTAAGAAAAACAACAGCCAGCTATATCCAAGCAGTGTCAGACTTGCAACTGGAAATAATAGGATCATGGAAAAACACAATTGATTCTGCAATTATCATGCAAGAGAAATTTAGTAACAAATCAGGAACAAAAGCTAACCTTCCTGATACGGCAGTAAAAATGATAATGGACGTATCTGAACAAATCAACAAGACACAAGCAATGCAGAACAAAATGTTACTTGCTTCAATTGATGCAATGAGTCAGAACATTAATACATTCAACAAAAACGTAAAAGCGTTTAATGAACTTCGAGGTAAGATAATTGAATCTTTTATCTCTTCAACAATATTGCCAAAAGTAGACCCAGAGACATTTAAGAAGGCAGTTTCTGAGTTTAAGAAAACAAAAAGTATTGAGATAAAAGAGATGAGAAAATCATAATCGACAACTAGTCTAGGAATAGAACCAAAAAATTAGCTAAGCCTACTCCGCTATACCACTCTTAATTGATGGAAAATTCATAATTAAAACAAACACCATACTATAATATACGTCAAAAGAGATTTTCGAAAAATGTCAACAGGTAAAGTGCATCAAGGGACCCTTGATAACAGACAATGTTCTAGGCGAGGTCATATGCGGAAGCTGTGGTCTGGTTTTATTAGAAAAAGAACAAGACTCAGGTTCAGAATCCAAAGGGTATGATGTAGAAGAATTCTTGACTAAAAGCAGGACAGGTGCAGGACTGTCGCTGGCAATGCATGATAAAGGGCTGACTACGGTAATTGGTACTCAGGACAAAGATTCCACAGGAAATTCTTTGTCTGTATACATGAAAAATACATTTCATAGATTAAGAGTTTGGGATAATCGTAGCAAATCAAGATCAACAAACAGGAGTTTAAGATCTGCTTTTATCTTGCTTGATTCCATGAAGGCAAAGCTTGGCATACCAGATTTAGTAATTGAACAAGCCGCCTACATCTATAGAAAGGCCGTGGCTAGTAGAATTATCCAGGGTCAAAGTGCAACCAGTATGATATGTGCATCACTTTATGCAGCATGCAGGGAATCTGACACTCCAAGAACTTTGAATGATATTGCAAGTGTGGGAAATATGACAAAGAAAAACATCTCACGAAGCTATAGGAAATTACTTAATACGTTGGATCTAAAGTTACGGTCATTTGACTCGTCTGAATTTATCACAAGGTTGTCTACTGAGATTGGTACAAGCGAAAAGACAAGAAGGGACGCGTTGAATATACTATCAAAAGCAGTAGAAAAGGAAATATCTGCAGGGAAAAATCCCATGGGGCTTGCGGCTGCTGCTCTTTACATATCATGTGTAATAAACAAAGAGAGAAAAAATCAACAAACAATAGCGCATGCTGCAGGCATAACTGCAGTTACCATACGAAACAGATCTGCTTCACTTAGAAAAGACTTAGGAATCAAATACGATGACGATGTTTTATGATTAGGCGTGTGTCTTTGAGGATTCCACCAAAATCAAATCGAAACTAGTGCTAAATTTTATATAATTAAAACACGATCTTTTTTGCTTACAATCACCAATATGTTGTATGGTTGGTAAGGAAACAGCATACATTATGATAAATTGTGAAGTCGGTTATGAAGAATCTGTAATAGAACAGCTACGAAATATCGAAGGCGTCAAGGAGATACAAGGCGTGCTTGGAAATTTTGATATTTTAGCAAGGATCGAAGTATCATCCATAGAATCTTTAAGAGAAATAATAACCTCGAAAATTCGAAAAATCGAAAACATTCGCTGTACTACAACAGTAATTTGTACTAAAAATGGCAGATCTGATGAGGACGATGTTTGTTAAAAAACAATATTAGCGACAATCACATAATCACTTATTGTTTTCAAGAATTCTTGTTGCAGTAGATGGTTCCGAATCTGCAAAAAAAGCATTTGAAAAGTCTATTTATTTGGCACAAAAATGCAATTCAGAACTAGATGTAGTTCACGTGGTATCATGTGAGCTAGGAGGAGACAGTGCTACAACATTTGAGCTAATAGATGAGCTCAAAACCAAAGCCGAAAAAATGCTAGAAGAATATAAAATTCAAGCCGCAAAAAATAATGTTCCCATAGAAATAACGGTAACACAGGGCGATCCTGCCCAAGTAATAATTGAGCTTGCTAAAACCAAAAGATATGATTTGATTATTATGGGAACGCGAGGCAAGAGTGCTTTTCAAGAATTGCTAATTGGCAGTGTCTCACAAAAAGTAATGCATCATGCTAGCTGCCCCGTTATGGTCGTTCGATAGAACTGGCTAAATTATTTTAAAATTCAGTTTTATCTTCTTGCTTTAGCTTTAAAATAATTCTTAATACAATCTTCATGAACATATCTATAAGGATCACATCTTCCTTGGCAAAACCAGCAAATACCTTTACGATATTTTGGTAATTATCCCGCCTTCATGTATTATAGATACATTTCATTGTATCTTAGTTTTCTGATAAAATAGGAGTTGGTTTAGCTAACTTTTGATTCTTCATACAAAGAATTCATCCTCATATACAATGGATGCGTAATAATATCATGCCAACAGCATACATTTTGCTAAATATCAAACCTAAATCAGAGCTGGAAGTGATAAAACAAATCAAAGATATTATGAAAATTGAGGATCAATCTGTAAGATATGAGATTCAAGGAGTATACGGCGTCTATGACACTGTGATGAAAATAGAATCAGAAAGCATGGATGATGTGAAAAACACACTAGCTAAAATCAGAAGAATTGACAAAATATCTTCAACCATAACAATGCTAGTCATCGAAGAACAAGAAGTATAGACTCGGTATGCACAGATATGAGAGATTTCATTAAATCGTCTGAAGACATTATTTTCTGTTATTGAATTTTGTCCTTCAAGCCTTCCTGAATTTTTATGGCAGTAGTTGGACAAACAGTCTCACATGCTAAACAATAGATGCAAGATTTTTCTGCAAAGGGATCAGATTTGTCATATTCATTTAGATTATTGCCAGGACCATTAGAAGTTGGGCCTTCTTGCGGTTTGAGATTCCAACCAAAAACTAGAACAGGACACGCACTTATGCATGCACCGTCTGCTATACAAAGATCAAAATCCACTGCTACATTTGTTCCATGAATTCCAAGATATCCTTTTTCGGATACGTGTTTTTCAGCAAGTTCTTTGTCATGTGAATTTATGCCAGTAAAGTCAAGTTCTCTTTCAACTCCTTCTCCCCAAACATAATGTTTGTCTCCAGATGCCTGATTGTTGTGCTGTTCTGCTTTTCTGGTTAGCTTTTTGTAAAAGTCGGGATCAATAGGCATATTTCATAAACATGTGTATGGAATTTAACACTATTCATAATTGTCTAACATTTTCAAATAGTCATAGACTGGTTACATCTTTCAATAATTATGATCTCTTTTTAGTTAGATTGTAATTGTTTATTCAGGTTTTTTCTAGGCACCATGACCATACAATGCTTTTAATTTGAGATGACACTATTAATGTCATGGAGTAGTGTGAGTTTGCACATCTCTGATTTTTGTAGGTCAGAGAAAGACTGGATTAACTACCCAGCTCTTATAGAACATAGCAGCTGATAAGATTTATCTTTATGAACCAAGTAAATTTTTGATGAATGAAAAAAGAAATCGGTATAAGGAATATCTAAAGCTAAACAAAAACCTCTTTTTTGCCTTTATTGCAGCTGAGATTATTGCTGCCATGACATCTCAGATACTTTCAAAATCAATTAGTTATCTGAACACATCTGTTACAATGGGAGCCGAGTATTCGGTATATTTTTCCACATTTGGTTTACTGTATTCTATTGATAACAGGAAAAAATACAGAATTGAGACGGGGGAAACAGACTGGCATAGGTTAAGAAAAGATCTGATCAAGATCTTAATCTCTCTTGGCATTGGAGAAATTGTTTATACTGTGCTGCGATGGCTTTCACTAGATTACCTACTGATTCAAAGTTACCAACCATATCTTGCATCAATAGTATCAGCATCCATTTCTTTTGCAATTTACTTGGCAGTAGTTAATTTGTCTGCTAAAGCGACTAGACTTTATTAATTTGAAAAAATGTAGATACTACAAATAATTAAAAATCTAATGGATGTCTTTTTTTCGCGGGCGTGAATTATCAGCGACCCATTTTCCTCGTCCTTGCGGTGTAAGATCAAAAAGATTCCAAATCGGCCATATGAGATCTACATGGCGTGCGTCCTGTCCTTTTTCAGGAGGAGCGTACAAAAGCTCTGTATTATAAAAATGAAAAATACCTTTTGGTGTCTTTTGAAATACGTTCAAGGCTGGAATTTGTTCTGAATTAGAATCTTCTGCAAAATAGTCCTTGTTGTACGAGTTGTTAAAAGAAGAAAGAAGGCGCAGGTTATTCCAACCTCTTTTCTTTTTCCATGCTTGTAGTTTTTGAATCGGCGCTTTACTGACAACAATAAAATTTGTTTGAACATTTACATTGTGTGCAGAACCCTCAAGCCCATCTAATATGGATGTACAGTAAGGACAGGCCTCAGACCACTTTGGATCATACATCATGCTGTATATTATCAAGCTATTTTTCTTGTCTTGGAACAAATTGGAAAATTTTGTTTTGCTGGTTTTGCCATTTTTAATTTCATCAAATGTATAGTCTTCCTTGAGTTTCCCGCCACTAGGAAGCTTCATCCGTAGATTGGTTACACCCGAGAGTTGTTTACGCAAGTTTATTTCTGCAACAAGAAGCTTATTTCGAGCTCGTCTGTATTCATCACTCTCATTAGGAAAAGTATTTTTATGTAATTTTTGTGCGGTCATCTGTAACTGCCTTCCAATCTGAACTCATGCTGTATAATACTTATTAAATATTTAAATATATCTTTAATTATTGTATTATGATGGGATCACCATGGAAGGCACTTGCAGATGGTAGTAGAAGAGAAATTTTGTTGTTATTAAAAAAACATGAGATGACACCAACTGAAATGTCGGAACATTTTCGATTTACTCTTTCTGCATTATCAACTCATCTTCGAATATTGAAAGATGCAGATTTAATATCTGAAAAAAAAGATGGCAAGAATCGATTTTATTCTATAAATGAAAAAAAGAGTCTGGAAGTGTTAAATTATTTTGAAAATATGTGGGGCTACAAAATGACCTCACTCAAAGAATTTGTTGAAAACAAGGAAAGGAAGAAAAAACATGAGTGATCTGGAAATCAAGAAAACAATAGAAATTGATGCCTCTGTCGAAATTGTTTTCAAAGCCTTAACAAACATTGAAGATCTCACACAATGGTTTCCAGATAATGGAATTTTTGAGCCCAAAATAGGTGGAAAAATGCACTTTGAGTTTCTCGCCAAAGGTAAAGAAATGGATTGTGGTTGTAACTTGGACGGAAAAATTCTAGAGTTTGTACCAAACAAAAAACTATCCTATACTTTCATACCTGATGAGACATACAAACCAGATGGTATTCGCCCTCCGCCAACAATAGTGACTTGGAATGTAGAAGAAATAGGAAAAAACAAGACCAGAGTTACTTTGGTTCATTCTGGATTTACTAAAGAGATGGAGAAACACTTCAAAGAAACCACTGCTGGTTGGAATTACTTTGCTAGTAGATTGGTTGAATATTGCAAGAAAAAGCAAGAGCAAACTTGAAAGAAATGGCTGGGCTGGAAATTAGCTATGAAGATAATGGAAAACAAGTCTAGTTTTTCTGGGGAAAAGAATTTTTAATTAAATGAAAACGCTACATTTTTCATTTTTGTTATATGTCGAATTATGATGTTATTAATCATGCTTAAACAGCTGGTGTATTGAATTAAAATCGGTGTAAAATCTTAAAACTAAGTATGACCTAAATTACAACTTACGAACTTCGTAGAAAAATCAAAAATCAAATCGAAAGAAAAAATAGCTGAATTCTTGCAAACTGAACATACCGGAAGAATTGCAACCATAGATAAGAATGGTTTTCCATTTGTTGCACCTATGAATTTTGTATATTATGATGATATGATATACATTCATGGTTTTCCAAGAGGAGAAAAATATGATAACATAAAATTAAATTCCAAATGTGGTTTTGAAGTTGACAAGGAATTAGCATTTTTACCGTCATATTTTTTTGAACCCCCTACAGATGCTTCACTTACAGATACATTGTATGTTAGTGTGGTAATCAAGGGATATGCAGAACTTGTTACCGACAATATAGAGAAAGCTAGGGTGTTAAACAAATTGATAGCAAAATATCAGATTGAAGGCGGGTATGAAGGTCTAAGACCAGATATGGCTACTGTACGAGGAGTCAATTTAATGAAAATAAAACCCGAAATAATGACTGGAAAATACAAACTTGGCAAATATTGGGATCCAAAAGATAAACGTAGAATTGCAACACGCATATTAGAAAGAGCTGTAAAAAATCCAAAAAGAACGTTAGAACTCTTGAATGTGGTTGGATTAGACAAACTTGATGATAAAACTACACGAGAGATTGCATGGATCAATTCAAGTGAAATTATAAAAATGATGGGATTTCAAAACGATTCTCAATATCCTGACATTTCACTATCTACTGTTGAAGAAATAGATTGGTAGGCCATCATCATCAATCAGGTCTTATAGGACTAGAACTAAAGGTTTTAGAAAAAAAAGAAAGAAGATAGCGACTCCTAAGTAGCCACTATTATTGTCCCAACTGCATTGGGATACGTTGGGTCTATGTAGGAATAGGTTCCGATCTTGTCGAATTTTACTTTGAATATGTTTCCTACATGGAGCAGTCCACTATCAAAGACACCATTTGCCATTCCACTTGTGCTATCAACGGAGAGGACTGAATGTGCTATACCTCCACTTGTTCCATCTTGGTTGATGAAGGCAACAGTATCTCCAACTCTTATGTTAAGATAAGATGGATAGAACTGGGTGTCCGAACCAGTGCCCACAATCATCACACTAGTCTGTGTTGTTTTGTATAGTTGTTGAGCGTTTACATTTGGGGCCTTCTCACTGGCCATTGCAGGCAATAGCAGTAATACTGCTGCAAAGAAAACAAAGCCTGCAAGAACTAGACCTTTTTTTTGGTTTGTTGTCATGAATGATTTTAGATAGCATTTGCCAAATAGTGTAGTAAACTTTCCAGTGTACAGTATCCAACAATTAGTACTTGTCACAAAATGAGTTTACCTGAGGATATCTGTACTTTCTACTACTAAGGATACATGGAAACAATAAACCAAATTCCAAGAAAAAATGTAGCACTAGAAACATCGCATGAGCACAAGTGGACTGTTGTTACATCACATTGGGAATGTGAGATCTGTGGGAAGACGTATGGCTAAGACAGTAAACCACATGATATTGCTATTTGCAGTAGCAATATTTGCAATAGTTTCAAGTCAAAATCTAGTTGGTTCAGCCTCTGCATGGACAATCAGCAATGATAACTACTCACACGAACATGCTACTGATTTAACAAATCCTACTCTAGTCTGCGGAGACCACAAATGTGTCCAGGGTGAAAGGCCTCAACATGCACCTGTAGTGCCAGTAAAGGAGATTCAGTAGATGTCAAAAGTACTACAGACTATAGGATCGGTTAAACAATCCCACATTCCCTTCGCTTTTTGGATATGTTATAGGTGTAACTTGACATTCCGTGAAGAATCTTCAGTATCTTTACACAATGATATTACAAAACACTCTGCCAGAAAAATTGAATTTTCACAAAGGAGAGATGCCATTGCATAATCTAAACCAAAGTAAAAAGATCCTCAAAGTATTATGGATGATTTTTCTTTCTACAAATACCTTTTATCATAATACTAGTTCTCATTTTACATGGGTGATTCAGAAGGATCAGAACATCTTTCAGAAATATTCATGGAGCTTGCAAGCGATACTAGATGTGAAATCCTCAAAATGTTGTATGATAAACCTACTCAAGCCACCAAGATTGCAAACACTCTCAAATTGACAAAACAGGAGACACATAGAAATACTGCAAGACTCGTTGAATGCGGCTTTGTACAAAAGAATTCGGAAGGATTTTTCTTACTTACCGAATATGGGAGACTGATAACTTATCAGATATCTTATTTTGAATTTCTTGATAAACACAAAAAGTTTTTTGAGCAACACACTGTTAGAAATATTCCAGAAAAATTTGTGCAGAGATTAGGAGCCTTACAAAATACACAACATGTTGTCAATGTTGCCAATGTATTTGAAAAACTAAAGAAATTTGAATCAAATGCAAAGGATCATCTCAAAATAATGGTGGCACAAGAATGGCACGAAGAGGGCCAGATATTACTGAAACTGATTAAAGAAAACGTGACAGTCCATACCCTGATTGCAGAAAATTCCATTCGTCCTGATGAAATAGCTGAATCAGTTGGAAAACAACTTGACAAGATAGGTACCTCCAAGGAAAATGTAGCGCACAGACAAATAGAAAGAATTGATCTTGGATTGCACATTACAGAAACTACTTGCGCAGCAATATTTCCTAATGCAAAAGATCAGATTGATATGAACAGTATGTTTGTAGGTGATGACGAGCAATTTAGGGAATGGTGCAACGACGTTTTTAATCACTATTGGAATCGTTCAAAGCGACGTGTTATAGGTCAATCAAAGAAATAGACTAGCTAGAACTACATATCAGACAATTACTCACTTTTCAACCATGTAGAAAAATATCACATTTTGAGGAATTAATCGCTTATCCTGTCAACAATCTTTTTGGCAAATGGTGCTAGGATCAATGAGACAGGAACACCTACTACAAGGGCTACAGCAAACCCAGTCATCCAGACTTGAAAAAAATTCGGAGCAAATCCTATGGCCAAAACTGTGATTATAAATGACATAAAAAATCCCATCTGGGCTCCCATTATTGCGCCAAAAATCAAAATGCTATATTTTTTGGGAATTTTCATTTACGAACACACTGGTTCTTTCTTCAAAAAGTTTTCTTCCTTCCATGGAAATAATTCTTCATATGTATATGCATTTCTAAGAACCATGTTTCCTTTTTGATATAATTTTGTCAGTTTGATACAATTGAGAGAAGCTCTGGCAATGCCTTTGCAGAAGTTGACCTGATGGAAAGATCCATGCTTTTAGACATTGGAGTCTCCTCGGGATTTACTTCAACTATGGTAGCTCCATTTTGTTTTGCATATACTGGCAACATGTTTGCAGGCGATACTACAAGCGAGGTGCCTACCACAAACATTACATTGCACGAATTTGCTTGCATCATAGCTTCACCCCAGACATCTTGTGGTAGTGGTTCGCCAAACCAGACCACGTCAGGCCTTAACATGTTACCACATTTACAGATGGGAGGAAGTTCTGAAAAACCACTTGATATTTTTTCTTTAAAATCACATACGGTACACTTTATTGTAATGATACTACCATGTAATTCATAGACTTGAGTGCTTCCTGCCCTTTGGTGCAACCCATCAATGTTTTGAGTAAGAACACGAACTTGCTTGAATTTTTCTAAATCTGCTATAGTTTGATGACCTGCATTTGGCTTTGCAGCAAGTATGTTTTTTCTTCGCTCATCATACCACTCCCATACCAGCTTTGGATTTTCATAAA
The DNA here is from genome assembly GCA_050749225.1 of Nitrosopumilaceae archaeon. Lineage (GTDB taxonomy): Archaea > Thermoproteota > Nitrososphaeria > Nitrososphaerales > Nitrosopumilaceae > TA-20. The sequence goes on from JBOGQR010000003.1 coordinate 19,170, forward strand.
ATGCATCTATTGTGGCAAGCTGCATGGCATCATATTTTCTCCACAGACCATCTTTTCCCCTAAAGGTAGGAATACCGCTTTCCTGAGAGATGCCAGCACCAGTGACAAAAACAATTTTTTTGGCTTCTTGAAATTTATCAGCTATTGATTCAAACATTTTATTTTATTTCAATTTCTAAAAGATCCTTTGCTGCTATTACAGAACCATGTATGGTTTGCGCCTCTTTTACTAGAATTTCAGCATCATCATATCTTGCAGAAAAGTGAGTCAAGATAAGATTTGAAACATTTGCCTTTTTTGCAAGCTCGGCAGCTTCTTTTGCTGTAGAGTGGAAATTTTCTTTTGCCTTTTCTTTTAGCTCGTCAGAATATGTGGAATCAAATGTGATATAATCGCAATTTTTGAAAAATTCTTCAAGCTTTTTTGTAGGCCTAGTGTCCCCCGATATTCCAATTTTTTTTCCTGGTCGTTTCTCACCCATCACTTCGGATGGCTTGATTGTTTTGTTTCCAACTTTTACTTCATGACCCATTTGAAGCTCATGCCAAAGCTTGCCTTCTGGAATTCCCAATGCTTTTGCCTTTTCTAGATAAAACTTGCCAGGCCTGTCCTTTTCATGAAACACATACGAGTATGCAGGAATGGAATGCTCTGCCTCACAACAATGTATCATGTATGATTCGTCATCTAGTACTAGCCCTTCTTTTATCATCATTATTCTAACAGGAAATGTAAGACCAAAGTTTAGCACTTTCAGATTTGCTGCCATAAAATCTTCAATCCCTTTTGGACCGTAGATGTCAATTGATTCTGTTCTGTTTTGCAAAGACATTGTCTGCAATAATCCTAATATGCCGACAACATGGTCACCATGTAAATGGGTAACAAAGATCTTCATCTTTTTGTTCCAGCCAATCTTTGATTTTAGAAAAGAGACCTGTGCACCTTCACCTGCATCAAACATCAGGATCTCTTTATCCAAGACTAGACAGATGCATGTCATGCCACGGTTTTCTGTTGGCTGTGCAGCCGATGTCCCCAAAAATACTAGCTTCATTTTACCACTATGGTCCTAGTCAAACTCTTGTGCCTATAGATATCATATTTTTTTGCTGGGTTTAATTCTATCTGATCCATGGCACCTTTTTTGTACATGATGGCAATTTTCTTTTTCTTTGGTAAAATTGAGATAAAGTCATGCAAGAGTTTTTTTGGAGACTGGGATGATTTTGAAGCATTACCGTATGGCATGTCAGTAACAATTCCGTCTATCTTGTCATTGATCTTTTGTATGTGTTCAAAACCATCATTGATGATTTTTGAATCAAATCCGTTTGAGGACAGATTCTTTTTTGCAATATTACACATTTTTTTATCAAAATCAATTCCAATGGAACGTATTCCCATTGATTCAGCTTCTAACAAAATAGTTCCGCTGCCGCAAAAGGGATCGCACAAGGTTTCATTTTCGTTTAGTCCTGATAGATTTACCATTGCCCTGCTAAGCTTCCAGTGAAGCTCAGACGATGATTTTATTATTTTTTTTGGCCTTGGAAGCTCTGAGGTTTTTGTGGTATAGCCAAGATAGCTTTGCGAGTCTGTCAAAATAACATAAACGGTTAGTGCTGGATTTGATAAGGATACCTTGGCTTTACTAGTCTGTTTTATTGCAGCACCTGTTGTTTTTTCTATCTCTGATAGGTTCATCTTTTTTGATGTCAGATTGATTGCCCTGCAGGCAAATGTTTCTGGCTTGTGCATAAGGGAGAGGTCCGCTTCTGAAAACAGATCAGAAAATGTACTTGCTATCTTTCCTGCAGTTCTCACAAAAGTAGCTCTCTGAGATATCTTACTCCATGGAATAGCAGAGTTTGTTATTACTAGTCTAGAGTCTGTCTTAAATGATGTTTTGACATCATAGCTTTTTGATAATGTGATTACCTCGTCTTGAGCAAGCTCGACATTTTCTCCAGAGACTATAAAGAAGCTTTGAGGCATTATGTGATTGCCTTTGATATTATGTGCGAGACATCAACCAGTCCAGTCTTGCCAGGAATTGTGTTTGTACTGACTATTTTTGCGACCCCAGCTTTTTTGATTCTCTTTTCTGCATCTCCAATCAGTAATGCATGTGTGCAAGCTGCATAGACATTTTTGCACTTTTGCTTTTTTAGAAACTCTGCAGCTTTTACTATGCTTCCACCAGTGCTTATCATGTCATCAACTAGAATCAAATCCCGTCCTTTGACATGTTTTTGGTTTTTTGATCTAATTTCTACTACTCCAGTTTTTCTGTCACGATATTTCTTTAATGCGATAAATTTTACACCAAATTGATTTGCAAAGTCTCTTGCTCTTGCTATACCGCCAAGATCTGGTGAAACCACGAGAGGATCTTTAAGCTTTAATTTCTTGAAATATTTTACCAGTTCTGGTATGGCTGAAACATTTTTTGCAGATATTTTAAAATGATTTAGGGCCATTTTGCTGTGTATATCAACTACTATGACCTTGGTTGCGCCTGCAGCCTTGAACATGTTTGCAACAAGTGACATGGTAATCACTTCACCTGGAAGAAATTCCTTGTCTTGTCTAGCATATCCAAGATATGGTATCACAGCAATGATTTGGGACGAGTATTTTTTTGCCTTTGAGACAAGTGAAAGCGCTTGGATTAGGTTAGAGTCAACTGGTGGATATGTTGATTGTACCACGACAACCTTGCCTTTTGGTTTTCCAGAAATTGTTATCTTGCTTTCTCCGTCTGAAAAAATTCGTAATTCAGATTTGAGGTATGTTGCCTTTAGCTTTTTTGCTATCTTTTTAGCAAGGTCTTCGGAAGCTTTTCCGCCTATTACAGTATAATTACTCAACAAACTTCATCGAGTTGCGAGTAGTTCTTAAGTTTTGAGATATCTACCCTCTGTCTCCCTGAATAGCTAATTTTAGAGAAATATTTTATAACTGACACAAAATGAGAACGTTATGAAACATTTTTGGTTTTTAACTTTAGGATTATTTTGAACCTCCACTGTTTATTGAGACTCAATAAAAAGAGTCTCCCGCCATTTTATGAATAAAAATCTGCGTTATGACTAGCGGAATGACGGGGTATGAGTTGTTGGAAAGAGCTTAAAGATTAACAATTGCATGAATAATCATGGGCTTTGTTCATATTGCATTTATCGAATGTGTTCTAGATGGAGCTTGGCATCCTAAAAGAATCAAAGGACTTGATGATCTGATATATGAAACAGGTACTGATAATGCTGAAATAAGTTTGGTTGATCTGGGTTTAACTCGAAGATATTACTCTTTTAGAACCAATTCTGAGGTGACAATTGCAAACAATGTACTAATCTTCAGAGATGATCATGGAACTCTAGAGATGAGATCTGATGATTCTAAAAAATTTTCTAACAAACCAAAAATCAATGACTAGATGAGTAATAGCTTATGAAACCTATTCAAATTGCAGTTGAAGCACTGAAACATATGATAGCGCAAAATGATAAGAGAATAAAGGAAATAATTGAGATAGGACAGTCTTTGAACAATAATTCTTCTGATGGGTTGGCATATGCTATTGCCGAATCGTGGAGAAAAGATTCTGAATATTTGAATAAAGTACTCAAAGTTTTACAATCAGAACCAAAGAAGATTCCCCAAAAGAAGAAAAATAAATCTAAGAAAAAACAAAAATGAAATCATTATTCCTTCGTGGCTATGGTCTTTCAATCAAAGTAAAGGACACTAGACTGGTATTTTCTCAAGGAGTAGATCCTTTTTGTGACATGCAAGGAATTTTGGAATTGCCAGCTAGTGCTTGTCCATTTGACAAAGTGGTAATACAAGGCAAGGGATATGTTTCTACTGAAGCTCTTGAGAGATTAGCAGAGTCAAACATCAATGTTGTAATGCTAGATAAACGAGGAAAACTGTACAGTTATTTTCATAAAATTGGTGGTCATGAGCCATTAGTTAGGCAAAATCAATATGACACATTTAGAGATCCCAAGAAACTAGAATTTCTTCGAAAATGGCTAGTATCTCAAAAGATTGAATCTCAAATCAAACTATTCGAAGAGTTTGTGGAAGAACCAAAACGAGTCTATAATGAATACAATAAGGCATGGCAAATCTATAATAATCAAACATCTGGGATGAATTATTCTCTCAAAGTAAAACCAGAGGTAAAAGAGAAGATAAGAAATGTAATCTCTCTCATGAAAGATCGTTTTCAAGGATTAGATTTAGCTCATGAACTAAGAGAGATAATTAAAGTTGAAAGTGACATTGCCAAGTTGTATTATCCTACGTTTTCTTTATTTTTCAATTCCGAATTACGATTTCAATCAAGAAACAATTCAAGAACATTCAGACCCAGAAATGCCTCTGATGTTATCAATGGTCTTCTAAATTATGAATTTAGCATCCTGTATGCTGAAATTGCAAAACAACTAAACTCTCTAGGTCTTGATTGCTATGTTGGATTTTATCATAGAAATCATGAATCACATCTTGCTTTAGTGTATGATATGATAGAACCGTTCAGGCATTTGATAGATAGGAGTGTATTTGAGATTCAAGATCAGATAAGAAAAAAAGATTATGCGTTTTCCAGAGATGGGATTGTGGTTTTATCTGATGATTTGAAGAAAAAATACATTAATTTACTTTCTACAATATTTGATAGAAAAAGACCCTACAAGGCAAGAAGTGGGATTAGAAGAAAAGACGGTTATCAAATGATGGAAGAGATTACTATAATGAAGATGAGATGTATCGAATTAAGGCAATATTTGTATCGGATACTTAATTAGGTATTTTCATTTATCAATTCTAGTTGAAGACAGAAAAAATTACATTATTTTTTACAATTGTCTCTTTTGTTATAGTATTTCTGCTAGGTTCACAGGGATTTTTGCTAAAACCATTATTTTCTGTTGATGTACAACCTAACTTTAGTGCAAATCAAACAACTGTCAATATAAAAAATGTAGGATTTGCCCAAGCAAAAAATGCAATAGCCCAAGTGATTTTTATAAAAATTCCACAATCTATGAAAAATCAATGTTATGAAGGAATAATTTCTAATGCAGAAGATAAAATAATGAAGATCAATTTTTCAAGGTTTTCTACATCTGTAAATTGTCAACTCACATATCAGGGAATTTCCCCTTATGATATTGATAGCATTGTAGTAATGGCGGATGATTCTAATGGTTATGTTTGGAGTCCTTCTGAAGATTTTAAAGTCAAGTTAGCCATATTACAGGTAGGATTCTGGGTAGCAGTGTCCACTATCATAATATCGGTAGCAAGTGCTGTTACAATTCCATATCAGCGACGCATGAGGAAAATAAAAGAAGAGAATTCGCGTTCAAGTGAGACTGAGATTTTAAATGATATCAATGCATCTAAGCAAGAATTGGAATCGCTTGAAAAAAGTCTAGGTGCAACAACTGATTCTTCTTTAAGAGACCACATAGGACAACGAATGAGATCTTTAGACAATAAAATTCGTGAGCTGAACAGTGAACTAGGCGAAGTTAGAAGTAAAAGAACAATCCAAGGAAAATCAGAAAATCTTGTTGGCGAATTTTTCCTCAATTGGGGGGAATTAGAACAACAGTTAGTTCGATATAGCGAAAAAAAAGACATCAATCCTGTTAGGATAGGCTCCTCCGCACTTATTCGTGAATTACAAAGAAGAAAAGTATTGCCAGATATTTTTGTTAAAAATTTTGATACTGTCAGAAAGTTCAGAAATGAATTGGCACATGGACTGATAATTCCTAACGAAAAAATGATCAAAGATTACATATCTATTCTTAAAGAATTATTAGAAACGATGCAGAGAATAAATCCATCAGATTTATGAGAAATAATCTTTTCCTTCAAATTGATTAATGAATTCTTCAACTTTATCACATAGATTATTGCTTATGTCTCTAACATCCATGTCTGTATCTGATAATAATTGCAAAGTAGTCATTTGTTCTGGAACAGGTATATAATCATCAAACATAGGGAAAGAACGAGTAGGGTATTTTTCATGCAGATAAGCCCAAGGTTCCATTCCTTCCAATGCCCTGTGTTGATAATGATATTGTGGCCCTGCACCAGAACGTGATGCATATTTGTCTGCGTTCCATCTGATATGAATAATTTCTTGGCGTTTGTTATAGAAGTAATTAACTAATGGATCTTTCAGTAAAATGTCTTTTTTGTTTTTGAATTCGCCTCTGAATTTTGTTAATGCCTGACTTTCAGGATGTATTTTTGTTATTTCTTTTTTACCAGATTCGTTGTTTCTGGTAAATTCCTTCCATTCTATTCTTGGAGTAACTTTATTGAAAACAAAATCAGCATGAACGTAATCAATGGAAGAAATTACTGCATGACAAAAAGCATTGAGACACCATCCAAATCTCTCATCATCATTAAAATTTTCTGATTTCATCATTTCGTCTAACCAATGTCTTGCTTCCTTGAGTTTGTATCTAGCCGTATAGCATTCAAGACTTTTTTCTCCATTATGTGGCAATATAACAATTCAAAGGTATTCTCACATATTAGGAATTATTGTAACTCATTTTTTACATTCATGGTTTTATTGATGGAACATGAATTGAATCTGAAAATTTTGATCCTTTGAAGATTCCTAAGGAACCTGTAACCCTAATTCAATCCACGGAAACCTCTCAAGTTCATTATTGTGAGAGTTTATGGTAGATTTATCAAAAAATTTCTGATTTCTACAAAATTTGCAAGAGCCAGTTAAAGGTTCTCCACCTACAGATACCGCTGTGAAGAGAAAATCTAGTTTTTTCTCTATCTGATCTCCTAATTTTCCTTTTTCTTTCATAACTTCTACAGATTCCTGTGCTGATTGTCTTAATTTTATTGCCAAAGCTGCTAATTCATTAGATATACGTGTAGCATTTGGTTCACGCAATTCTGCAATTCTATCATCACCTAATTCCGGATATCCAGATCTGTCAAAGAATCGAACTTTGTATAATGCTGAATTTGGTTGTGTTCTTTCAACTGGAATTAGGGTTTCTCTGTTAGTTGTTATGAAATTCTCTAGATGTAACTTGAGAACTGCAATATTGATCCATTCATTTGTATTGTCGCTTCTTATTCCGCTTCCAGTACGTTCTGATTGATAAATTTCTATTGAATCTATTATTTTGTTAATGCCCTCATCTTTCATCTTTTTCCATTCAACATTTTCTTGGTTTATTTTTGAAATTAGAGACATGTACTTATGAATTAGATCGAATGTTTCCTTGTCATTATTAGTATACAGATGAGTCATGAGACTTTCGTATAATGGAAATTTTTTGAAAATATCTTCTAATGATTGAAACTGCTTCGTGGGATCATGAAGATTTTGAAAATTAAGCATCATACTACGATTTTTTGCGTTAGCATCTTTTTTGAACTTTTGAAATTCAGTTAGTAATGTTGTAACATGTTCATACAATTTTTGTTCACGTTGTATACGAAAACCTTCTTCTTTGTTGTATTCATTTTCAACAATGTTTTTCCAATATTCAGCTGTTTTCCAATCTCCTGATTCTATAAATTTACTCATATTTTCAACTGATGTCTTGGAAACAAATTGGGCGCTAATAGAGAAAAGATATGTAGACATTATAACCACATAATTCAATATTTTTGCACCATTCCATGCAGCTACAGTTACAACTAAGAGTGCTATACTTTCAACTACTATCTTAGCCCAAAAATATGCACAATCAACATTACAAATTGGATTATCCTTAAGAATTGTAGGGTATTTTGTCTCAAACGTATTGGTTGTAACAATTAAAATAATGATGGTAAAAACAATTATGAAAAAATAAAACATACTAACAATTTTGTCCTTTTCAAGCTCTATTGATCTAGTATGAAATGCACTTTGAAAATAACTCCAATCTATAGGCATTGCTTTACCATAGTTTTTTAATTTTGGATTTAGCTTAGTTGCAAGCCACAAGTCTATTTTGTGACGTCCCTTTGGTGCATTGAACATTTCAAATCGATTTTTTGCAATATCCATCAAATAATATTTGAATAATTTACCAAAGGGATCTAGAATAGCTAAAACAGTACCAAAAAACCCAGCTGCAGCTAGAATCACTGCGGCATCTTGAGAGTAAAGATGAATGTTGTTAAATCTCAATGCAAGAATTGCAATTGAATAGGTAAAGGGATAATCAGTTATCTTTAGTAGAGTTTCCCCAATGGTCATTTGGTTAATCTGATTTGGAAAGATATCTTTCTTTTCTTTCTCTGGATCTACAAGATCTACACCATGATTGTACCATCATATGTCCGCCATTGTTTCTTATACCAAACAAGGTAATTACTTGATTTCTTCCATGAGCTTGCTTTCTACACTCTGGACATGTAGCAGTGTTTAACGAAGCCACAAGCAAAAACTGACTTGCATTGATAAAACGTTTTTGCGAAAGGTTTAGATCGCTGATGCGATCAAATATCGGGATCTTGGCACACAAAAAACGCCACGAGATCGAATTATGGACAGGAATTAGACACAAAATACCGTTATGTTGTATCCTGTTTTATGAATCAGTCTGGCATTCATCAATAAAAAATCTGATCGCAGAGTATGCGCAAACCATGCCCGATCTAACCAATAATGATGGAGTAATTCTTTGTCCCGATTGCATTGTAAAAAAATCCATAACTAAAACAAGGCTAAGATCAATTTATCATAGTAGTTGGTTAACGTAATTGATCGATCGCATCCATTAAAAGCATAATTCTTCTCACTGATGTATTGGTAAGGTCTATCAAAATATATCGTTACAATTATCCACCTACTCTAGGAGAAATACGTCTTAAACTTGATAGAAATAAAAATATCCCAAATACTCAACCAGATAAAAATGATCCAGATAGTACAATTTCTATCCCAAGTACTATATCAGAATTAAAACAACATGCATTTGGAATTACAGGATATCTAAAGTTTGGATTTCAGAAAAAAAATGAATTTCGAGCAGATGAGAGATATGACATAACCTATCAAGAGTACAATTTCTTGATCTCACCACAAAATAAAATTCTAATTTTACATGGTTCACCAGAATATAGGATACGTGTGGTAGAATTGCTATCTCAAGCCATTCACGGAGATGATGGAGATATGTTTACGGAAATTAATATAGAAAAAACAAAAATGAAATCACTTGTAGAAAAAATAATTCGTATGAATAGAGAAAATAATCTTGAAGAAGGGAAATTTCGTTATGCTGGAAAACCCTACAAATCATTAAAAAAGATTAGTTATGCTACAATACCAGAGTTTTGTGCAACCGATCATCCTTATTTTACTCCTCATTATGACAAATGTTCAGAGTGGTCTGCTGTGTGTAGGGTTTTCAGATGCGATGGTATTATGGATGAAATTTCAGAAACAAGTCAGAGGCTAACTATAGGCAGAGACGCGAGTTTCTCACTGACAATTGATGTAGAGCTCACAGATTGGAATAGATTCATCATTGAGACGTGCAAGACAGCATTAGAACTTCATTGATTGTATTTGGTAGTTATCACTTCTACTGTTTCGGTAATCTTATTTTTTCTCTTTTCTAATTCGGAATAATGTGTAGTCCAAATTCTCATTTGTAATTCATCAGAATTGCCTTTATCAGGGAAATATATGTCAAATATCCATTCTAGCGAGTCAATGATGTACTGAATCTCACCCCGTTCGTCTGGTTTAAGGGTAATCCATTTTGACAGAGTAAATTTACTGTCTTGAATCAAGAGTCTTAGCGTATAGGAATTATTCTTGAAAAATCTCTTTAGTAATTTTGTATTATCTTCATATTCTTCAGTAGTTCTGGTATCATTACCTGTAGAAATATTTAGAATATCTATGATATTTTTGGTAATTGTTCTGATATTTGATAAAGTCTGATGTCTATAGTAAATTTCATCTCGCTCTCTTTGTTTGTTAGCTAATCGAAAAACAATAACTGTAAGAAATATAGTTATTCCAACACCTGCGATGCTTGCCCAAGCGCCAGAATCACTTAACAAGTCGCCCATTGACAATATATCATCTTTTTTCCAAATATTTGTCTTTATTGGTAGATTTTTCAGAATGAATGATAAGTCTGTTTCTTTGAATACTATATAGCTCCCAATATCAACTAGAAAATTATCGAGTTATGGTTTCTATGCTTTTCATCTTATTTTCTTCAGATTTGTACTTAGTATCCTTTATCTAAATGAAATTCCAATGTTTTCTAATGCGTTTTCTAGCGAACCAAATCTTAATTCAACATCTTCTACTCTTTTATCATCTGGATGAAATGCTTGTGCAGAATCCGTTAACCAATTAGAACGCAAAAAGCCAAATAATTCATTTAAGGAAGAAGATTCGATGGAAGAGAAATTTACTTTATTGGGTAACATGTATACTATAAATCCTCGTTGATCAAGAGATGATTCATTTTTCCCCCATAAATGGTTTGAAATCTCCAAATTATCTTCTTTTCCCTCTACAATCGCTGAACTAATGTATTTCTTACTTCTATAAAAAAATAAAATATCATTCTTTTTTATCATGTTCCAAATCTGTTCATTTTGTCCATAATATTGGAGACCCCAAATGTAAAGCTGATCATAGTTCTTTAGAATTGTTTTGCCAGGAAGAGTTGAAGTTTTAACAGTTTGATGGATGGATTTTTTAAAATTATCGTAGGCTGTCTGATTAGCTACTGAAATAAAGAAGACACTCCTCTTTTCTTTTCCAATTTTTGATAAGGAAGATTTTTCTTTAATTGTTTTATCGTTATCGAAATGTGGAATTGTCACGCATAAGAATAATTCGGGACATGCATGATAAATCTATTGGATCAAAAATTGTCTGATTTTGAATCGTAGTTCCACCATCAAATAGAAAAGTATGTAATCTAGTTAATTTTCTTGTTGTGACTGTCTGCACCATGCTCTCTCCAATGATCAGGACATATCCATATGTCACAATTTATGCAGTGGATGTTGGCAAACTCTTTGCATGAATAACAGCTGCCAGATCTAACTATGTCTGCATGTTTCTTGTCAACATAATGAATTCCAAGACCGATTTTCTTTGCATTTTCCTCGTCTGCAAGTGTTTCATCAGAGAGATTACGTAACTCTTCTAGCTTGATCTCGTCTTTTATACTTGCAAACAAATCAATTATGCCTCCTTTTAACTTACTAATCGAGTCTGCCTTTTTTTCTGCTTCTGCCTTAGTTTCACCTGCATAACGGGTTCCGCTTGCCACATCCTTGATGTACTGCTCTAATATCACGTCAAGTTTTTTCTTGTCAGTAAGTACATTGTAAATGTCTTTTATTTCCTTGATTGGGACCTTGGATATTCTAAAATTTCTTAGCTCAATCTCAAGTGAACCAGTAGAGACTGTATCATAGGATCTACTCCAATGATTGTCCACCCAACCAGTTTCAAAATTCGCTTCAAGCGTTTTTGAATTATTATGTGTTGTCAGATTATGTGCATCACGCAGAGCATCATCAACTATCCTCCAAACCTCTCCTAACCACAACAAAGTATAGTCTTTTTCTAGTTGTTCATATGGACACTGGAACATGTTTACAACAATACATGGAAATTTTATATTTTTATCCAAATATTTTACCATCACATTTCTGATGCTAGTTGATTGAATTTTTGAGGAGGGATTCAAGATACATTGTCTACACATGTATTTTCCATAAGCAGGATTCTTTTTGTGATCCAAGAACTCTCTCCAATCATTAAACCACTCCTTCCTTTCCTCCTCTTCCTTTTCATCTTTGGCAACAGAATAGAAGACAGTAGTATTAACATAATCTTCAGGAATGTATTGTAGAAACTCAGGCTGATTTCCAATAGTGTGAATTTTTGATTCCCATTCCTTGACTGAGATTATCTTTCTGTTCTTCCAAACATGTAGCGTGCCAGTTTTTATGGCAAATCTGATACTCTTTTCAGCTTCTTTCTCAAGTGATCTAATTCCACTCTTAACTACTCGTTCTAGATTGTTCATGTTCTTTTATCTTTTCCCGAATCTTTTTCTCAAGTGCCTCATCCATTGTCGGTTGCATGATAAAGGCAGCCTTTTTTTCTTTAAGTAACGATCTAAATTTTATGATCTCAAGCTTGTGTACAGACAAGTGTCTTGGAATTAGCTTTTTCTCTTTCTGAAAGTTTTCTATCTCTGCATTGACTTCATCTAAGAGCTTGGTCATTTCAACAATATCTGTATCGTATGAAATTATTATCTGGATGCGGTCTCTTTTTTGTCTCTCAAGAAAGTCACTAGTCTCAGCTTCTTCTATCTGCTCTGACCATTCGTTGTAATACTTGCATACTGTCTTGATGTCAATTCCTGTTTCTCCTGATGTATAATATGCAGAAAGACCACTTTCATAATATGGTCTCAAAATCTTTCTTATCTGAGCCTGATCTGATACTGATGGTCTTCCCTTTTTGTTAAGAACATGAGATTTGCTCACGTTCCCTATCAGTGCTCCAGTAACAAATTAGATTCTTTAGCGTACCATTAACCTTAGGTCAGCTTGGAATCGATCATCAACATTTTATAGCTGAAAATTTTGCAGGTTTAAATTTTTTACCATTTATTTCCATTTATTACGAATAAGACCAACTAACAATTTCACAAGACGTTTAAAGAAATTATAACACCATAACATCATGCCAAACAGAATTGTTTCCTTTCTTCCAAGCGCCACAGAAATACTATACGAGCTAGGAGCAGGAGATCAAATTGTTGGCGTAACACACGAATGCAACTATCCCAAGCAAGCCAAAACAAAACCACGAGTAATTCATTCTTCATTTGATCCTAATATTATGACAAGCCAGGAAATAGACAACAAGGTAGTAGATCTGATGCATTCTGGAAAAGACATTTACATTTTAGATGAACAGACACTCAAAAATGCAAACCCAGATCTTATCATCTCCCAAGGAATATGCGAAGTCTGTTCCCCTTATACAAAAGAAGTCAACAGAGCTGTTACCATCTTACAAGACAAACCCGAAGTTCTAATTTTAGATCCAAGAAATCTAGATGACATTTTATCCAACATACTAGATGTTGCAAAAAAAATAGGAAAAGAAAAAGAAGCTCATATCTTTATTGATTCATTAAAAAAACGAATCACATCCATCCAAACAAAACCAAAAAAATCAAGCCCCAAAGTGCTTTGTGTAGAGTGGCTAGATCCGCTCTTTACTGCAGGCCATTGGGTACCCCAAATGGTAGAAATATCAGGTGGAACAAACGGCCTAAGCGTGACAGGTGACCAGTCCCGCAGGATGGAACTTGATGAGGCAATCAAGTTTGATCCAGATATCATAATTCTAATGCCATGTGGATTTGATGTAAAAAGAACCATTCTAGAATACGAAAAGCTTGCAAGCAATCCAAAATGGAAATCTATTCTAGCAGTACAAAACAACAAGGTCTATGCAGTAAACGCAAACGAATATTTCAGCAAGCCAGGACCAAGGACAGTAACAGGTCTTGAAATTATGGCAAAAATCATACATCCAGATACATTCCAAGATTTAAAAATACCAGATGATGCCTTTCAAAAAATTAACACAAAAAATTAGATATTAGGTTACAAAGATGTAATTTCATGGACCTAGTTTTCTCTGACATTCATGCAGACATTGATGCACTAGAATCAATCCTAAATGTAGCATCAAGTAGTGATTTTGTAAAAAAATATGGAAACTTTACCAGAATCATAAACCTTGGAGATGTACTGGAACGAGGCATAAATCCAAAACAAGTTCTTACCAGACTACAATCTTTAGAAAAAAATTATCCAATTCATTCTGTGATGGGAAACCATGACGAGGCATTCCTGTATAACAAACTCATTGGGGCTAGTTCTATAGAAAGCATGGATGCACATGCCAAATTATCCAATGAAGATATTGCATTTTTCAAACAAAATAATGATGGAACATTTGGCCAGCAGCTATTCACAGATAAAAAAAATAAACTACTTTGCGTCCATGGTGGACCACTAGATCCAAAAAAAATCACACCAAAAAACGCAAACGACGAATCTTGGCTATATCATAGGTCTTGGCAAAGGCTTACGCCAGAGGATTTTGAGTTTTTTAGCTATTCTGGGTATCATTACAAGGCGTCTTCCGCATTTAGCGAGGCAAAAGACAACGAAGCTCATCTGATTTTATGCGGCCACCAGCACGAAGAGACAGCTCTAGTCCAAGATGGAGAAATTCGAGAAATCTATCATTCCCTCAAGGTAACGCAAGAAAAAGCCTCAAGCCATATCCTAGAAAAAAGGGAGATTGAGATCAATCCATCACATAACTATCTAATCAGATTAGGTCTTGGCGGTCCTGCTGGCAAATATGGTGGGGGACATGCAGATCCACATTTTGGAATCATACAGTATGATCCAAAAAAAGTAATACTATTTACGGTAAAACCTTAGAAACAAAACCATGAGTGCCACAGAATCACTGCGCAATGATCACAAACAAATCAGACGACTGGAAAAAATCATCATACAATGTTACACCAAACTATACGATGGACATGACATTCCATTTTCTGATATAGAACAAATGACAATAATCATGTCAGAGTTTTTAGATGCAATACACTATTCCAGAGAAGAAGATGCCTACTTTGCATGTGTTGCAAGCTATGACACCTTAAGAGAAGAAATTAGAGGATTCATGATAGAGCACGAGTTTGCAAGAAGGATTGCAAAAAGCATCTCCACACATCTATCCAGCTGGAAAAAAGGAAACAACGAAAGGGAACCGGTAGCAAGATTTCTCAAAACCTATGCAGTTTATCTAGATGATCACATCACAAAAGAAGACCGCTTCTTTGACATTTCAGAAAAAGAAATCTTATCACAAGAAGAAGAAAAATTAATGTACGAGGAATTTCGTGCGGTCACTGCCATTACCACAAAACTAGACGAAATGATACAATTGATTTCCATATTAGAACAAAAGCCCTGGATGAAGTAATTATTCTTCAAAGACAGATTTTACTTTGGGATAGACAGAAGAATCTGTTTCCTTTTTGGATTGATAACTTGTTTTCATGATTTTACTACGAACACAGAATTATTATATATCATCACCATAGTATGCAAACTGTACATACCATTATGACTAATATTGCAAACTTGCGTGTCCATGTTGCACCAGTGGGATTTGAGATAGACAGAGTAGTTATTCCTGCAAAAAACATGAGAGCAGACAAGGTCTGGCTCCTAGTACATGACAATCCGTCTGAAGACAAGGGCAAGCCATATACTGAAAAAATTCAGAGCGAATTTAAAAAAATGAAGATCAAAGTG
>JBOGQR010000004.1:0-30124 GCA_050749225.1 Nitrosopumilaceae archaeon
AGGCCATGATGGAAAGATATGGATTACTGATACTGCAAGCAGTCTCTTTTTCAGCTTTGACCAACAATCACAGCAATTTACAAAATTTATCACCCAAATGCCTGTAGAATCAACATATGGCAATGCGTCTGGATTGATAAAGACTCCAATTTCAAGACCGTATTGGAACCAAGTAGATGATAAGGGCAGAATATGGTTTAATGAACAGGTTGCAAACAGCATAGGTGTTTTTGATCCTGCAAAAGGTTCTCTTGTAGAATATCTTGTTCCTTCTACAAATCCAAACTGGTCTGATTGCGGATCCTTGCAAGATTGTGGGGTAGCCCAAGTGCTTGATTTTACAATAAACGGTAACAAGGTATGGTTTACAGAATGGGTAGAAAACAATATTGGTTTTCTAGATCCCAAAGTGCCACTCCCTGTAGATCTAAGTGTAACTCCAACTGATATCACTCTTCATAGAGGCGAGAATTCCACCATATCCTTTACAATAACTCCAAATGAACAAATCGTTGATCCTGTCACTATAGTTACATCAAATACTGCTAATACTAACGACATTATTGTTTCTGGCAATAACCAAGTCAGCATGACAAGTCAGCCAAAGACTGTCTCAATTAGTATTTCTGCAGATAATTTCGCATTTGGAGGAACATACAAAGTTCTAGTTGGTGCCCGATATCATGATGTTACGGTATCAAAGTATCTGACAGTCACTATAAAATAAGAAGTGATTCCAAAGATTGATTCCAGCATAGGGATTTTTGTATACAGTACAAACTTTGAAGGTGTTGGTGGAAAGATACGATCAAACCAAGAGGATTTTTTCGTGTCAGAAATTTTAGATCAAAAAATATTATCTAAAATTTCTCAGACAGGCAATTATGCGATATACAAGTTAAAAAAACACGGAATTGATACAAATCATGCCCTTTCTGAGATTTTTAAAATTCATGGTTTAAGATTAAAGGCATTAGGACTCAAGGATGCAAGTGCCACAACAGAACAATTTGTGTGTGACACAAGCACCTCAAAATCACCTGAAAAATTTGTTTCCAACAGATATGAACTCACCAGAATAGGATTTGTTGCAAAACCATTTACAAAAAAGGACATGATTGGAAATCATTTTAAGATAAAAATTCAAGGTGCGGATTTTGCAAAAATCAACAATTTTAAAGAACATGAGAAGATTTTAAACTTTTTTGGATACCAGAGATTTGGCAGTAAAAGACCAGTGTCTCACCTCATAGGAAAAGCCATCCTACAAAACGACTTTGAACTGGCAGTTCATCTGCTTCTTTCTTTTAGTTCAGAACATGATTTAGCAGAAAATAATAAAATAAGAAAAATGCTCGAAGACAGATCAAATTATTCAAAAGTTTTGCAAGAAGTCCCTCATCAAATGGATATAGAAAGAGCAGTACTAGATGAAATGATACAGCATGGAGATGCCATCAAAGCTATAAGATCAATTCCTCTTTCACTGAGAAGATTTTTTGTCCAAGCTTTCCAATCATATATGTTCAACTGTACTGTGAGTCAAGCTTTTGAGCAGGGTGAAGAATTATTTTTGCCAAAAGAAGGCGATGTTTGTTTTGATAAGAAAAACAATCTTGGAAGATACCAAAATGATCCAGACCAAAGACTTGCAATACCTCTAGTAGGATATTCTTATTCTAAAAAAAATAGATTTGACTATCAAATTTCTAAAGTTTTAGAAAAAGAACAAATTCATGCAAAAGATTTCTTCTCAAAAGAAATGCAAGAAGTAAGCGATGAAGGAGGATTCAGACAAGCCACAATAAAATGCGAAAGTTTTTCCGTAACGGAACCGTTTGTGAGTTTTACATTATCTCGAGGATCGTATGCAACCATTCTATTACGTGAGATAATGAAACCGACAGATCCTATTGCTGCAGGATTCTAAACTTTCAAAATTGCCTGCATTGGATATTTATATTGAAAAATTTAAAATTAAATCATGTTTGATGAAATTTTCACTAGAATAACAAAAGCCCAGAATTTTCCAGATGGTTACGACTGGATTAATGTAAATGAACCACTTTCACTTGAGAAACTAAAAGGCCAGATAATAGTACTGGATTTTTGGACATATTGTTGCATAAATTGTATGCATATGCTTCCTGCCTTGGCAACTCTGGAGAAAAAATACGAAGGAAAACCGGTTGTTTTCATTGGCGTACATTCAGCAAAATTCTTCAATGAACAAGACAAAAAAAATATTGAAAGTGCTGTTGCAAGATACGAAATTTCTCATCCAGTAGTTGTTGATAAAAACATGTCAATTTGGCGTAAGTATGATGTTAGTGGATGGCCTACAATTATCATAATAGATCCTAATGGTACCATAGTTTACAAGCAGTCAGGCGAGGGTCAAAAAGAATCAATTGAAGATACGGTGGATGTGCTTTTGGAAAAACATTCCAAATCTGGAACCCTTGCAAAAGAACCCCTTAAGATAGAACATAAAAAATCACAAAACAAAACAACACTTTCATTTCCAGGAAAAATATCAATATCCAAAGACAAAATTGTATTGTCTGATTCAAATCATAATAGAATCATTGTAACAGATCTTTTTGGTAAAATTGAGCACGTCATAGGAAGTGGAAGGATCGGGTTTTCTGACGGTAGTTTTGAGACTGCAACTTTTTTCAGACCACAAGGAGTAGTATGGAAGGATAATTCCATAATAGTTGCGGATACTGAAAATCACGCTATAAGAAAAATAGATTTGGAAAACAAAAAAGTAATTACCCTTGTTGGGACAGGACGTCAAGGTCCATGGATTTCACAGGGTGGAAAGGGAAAAGAAATTTCAATCACATCACCATGGGACGTGGCACAAAAAGGTAATCTAATTTTCATTGCAATGGCTGGAAATCATCAGATTTGGACATATGACATGGAATTAGATATTGCAAAACCGTTTGCTGGAAACGGATATGAGAATATCATTGATGGTGAAAAACACCAAGCACAGCTTGCACAACCAAGTGGGCTTTCCATATCAGGTACCAAATTGTATTTTGCAGATAGCGAGGTTTCAGCAATCAGAGAAATCAATCTAGAAACTAATCAAGTAAAGACAATTGTTGGTCATGGATTATTTGTATTTGGACACAAAGATGGTAATGTTGATGAAGCATTGTTTCAACATCCTTTGGGATTGTATGCATCAGAAAATAAAATCTATGTTGCAGACACTTACAACTCTGCAATAAGGATGATTGACCTAAAAACCAACCAAGTTTCTACAATCGTCGGGAAAACGGGAATGGGCGTATGTAGATTAGATGACCCTGTATGCGATTCTCTTGGTCTTTATGAGCCAAGTGATATAGAGTTATTCCAAAACAAGCTGTACATCACAGATACAAATAACCACTTGGTTAGAATTTATGATATTAATTCAAACATTCTACAGACTCTTGAAATAAAGATTTAAGATCGTACTATAGTAGAATACTATGGAAAAGGCATACGTACTAATAGGCTGTGAACTTGGTTCTGAAAACGATATTGTAACCAAGCTTTCAAAAATGGACAAAATCAAAGATGCAAGAATTGTATATGGTGATTATGATATAGTAGTAGAAGTAGAAACTGAGACTGAAGCACAAATGGATAGCATAATAACAAAAAAAATTCGCAAACTAGACAAAGTAAGATCAACTATGACTTTGGGAATTGTGAATTAATTTTCAACATTAACAATCCCACTACCAAAACAATTATCCCCACAGCGGCAATCCATTGTCCATTAATTATCCATTGGGGATTTGAATACATAAAAGATGATTTTGGACCAACTATAGATTGTCCTTGAAGAAAAAACACCATGCCAAAAATGACAATAATCATTCCAATTCCAACCAGTGGTTTTCCTACTTTCATTGCTCATTCTATGAATAGCAGCCAATAAAAGGTAAAGAGAGTTGATAAAATGGGCAAAAGAATTTTGATTCATTTCTTTAATGCTTTTTTTAAGTACAAATCAAATGGACGAATGGGGGCCAGACCTCTACGAGCTTAGGCATAACCGAAGCTGGATCGATATCAGTATTTTTGTAGTAGCAGCAGCCTCTGCATTAATTTCTTATTTGATTTTTGGTCCCGACATAGATAGAGCAATCAAACAGTCACCAATCTTAATTGATTTAATGTTTGCACCTTCTTTTGGAATAGGTTTTCTTTATGGTCTTAGAATGACAGACCGGGTCATGAAGCCATCTGAAACAAGAAGTCCAATAAAACGTGCAATTGTCAAGCTGTTTCTATTTTTGTTTATGATGGGTGCTATTTTTACGTCAGTATCTTTTGCATTGCATGGAGGAGCTAGTCCAGTTCACAAATCAATTTTTACAGATGGATTGATTCCATGGGCAACAGAATTTGTTCAGGTTAACGGCGGTCTAACATTTCTAATCATATCAAGCATTACAATAATGGCAGCTGCTACAAAACGAATTGTAGGAATGGAAGGATTTCTAAGCAAGATCTTCATATTTGTTGGAACGTTTATCTTCTTTTCCATGATATCCATAACACTTACCCAAAGTGATCCAACGCATTCCCAAGTCTACCTTTATGCATTCTATCAGGCAGGAATTGTTGGTGGAATATTCTATCAGATGAACAGACTTACAGCACACGCCAACATGTGGGAAGACTTTGCAAGCGGTTACTAGAACTTTCGAATTTTTTGTGTAAATATTACCATTCCAATTGAGATTACCATTATCATTATGCTAATTCCGCCAAATTCTGGAAGAAAAGTGGTTCCCAAAACATTTGTAGTGGTGATGCCTGTCTGATTAAATTTGAGCATTATGGTGGAACTACCAGTACCATTGATAATAATTGGTGAGATCTGTTTTCCGTCTTGTGTAACAGTAAGACTACCTCCAATAAGGTTACTTGGTATTTGGATTTCGGCGATATTATCAGTGTGAGTGCTATTACCAGTAAAAATCAATTCCTTGTTATCTGCATTTAGAGTAACATTTTGCATATCATAATTTGAGATGGTAGTAACTACGTAAGTATGGTTTTCTGCATTTATTTTCCAATCCCATTTTATTCCAGCATGATCAAGTGCAAAAGCTGGTACTGATAACAGGCTTAGCACTATGACACAAGCTATTATAATTTCTGTCTTCAATTCTTCAAACCGAAATCTTACCGCGCATTTCCTTATCTTTAGAAATTCTAGGATGTGCGGGGTCTGCCATGATTATTTCATACCAAAGATAAATTCCATCTTTATAGATATAATATGAACCAAGAAGTTTCATGTTTGGGAATCTTTCAAGTACACGACGTTCCGCAACTTGTTGCATGGATACATCTGGTTTTATTCTTGTAACACCAAGATGTTTTGGTCTTCTTCCTGCTACTGGTCTTTTCTTGCGCATGTTTCCTCTACCTACACGCATTCTTACAACAACTATGCCTTGTTTTGCCTTGTATCCAAGTCTTCTAGCCTTTTGTATTCTGCTTGGTCTATCTATTCTGGTAAGCGCATTTTGTTTTCTCCATTCTACTGCTTTTGCCCTCAGTTCTGGAGAGTTTTCCTTCCACATCTTCAACCAAGTTTGATCCTGATGGCTAATCATAACCGGCACTACTGAAATCCCCTTAATATTCTGTTAGAAACTCAGTGTTAAACATTAAACCTCAAAGAAGCCTATTTATGAAAATGGTTTTTTTTACTCCTTATGGCATTGATTGGAAAGATCATTTTTATTATTTCATTAGGATTATTGATTATCGGTTTGCAACATGGTTTTGCAACATCATCTCTAGCGATTTCTACGAACAAACAGACTTACGAGTATGGAGATTTACTTTCTATCACGTTTAGAATATCAGAATTAACTGGCCAGCCAATAATTATCCATATTATTGATAGCTCTGGAAAGACTAGCGCACCAATCAATATTCCAATAAACAAATTAAATTATACGATAATTGCACCATTTCCCTTTTACAAAACAAATTATGCTCCTGGAAAATATAGCATAGATGCAGAATACTCGGGTATCAAAACCAATGTTTCTTTTAATCTTATAGATTCAGACAAAATTGCAATTCCAACAGAATACAAAACACTAGTAAAAACATGGTTACAAGGAAATGCAACAGATAACGACTATGCTGGCTTGATTCGTGAATTGATACATGCTGACATAATCAAAGTTACAAACTACCATGATCATACAACAAATCAAATACACATACCAAATTGGTTCAAAAATAATTCAAAGTGGTGGTCAAATGATCTCATCTCAGATAATGATTTCGGATTAGCAATACAATACCTCATTAAAGCTAAAATTATGATAGTTTGATTTTTTATTTACGAATTTGCTTTCTTGTTTTTGATTTCTTTAATGATGCAATCACTATAATTAGAATTAAAATTGCAGATGCTATTACCAAATATCCTATCATATTTTGATCAGCAATACTGAAAGGCATGTTTGGTAATGTCAAATGAAATATCTTTGAAAAAATTTCCTGTACAGATGGGTTTTGTGTAGATATATTTTCGGTCGGTTTTTGTACAGGAATAGAAGTCTGATTTTGTTGTGATTGTGTATTCGATGTTTGCTGTTGTGAAGATTGATTTGTTTGTTGAGCGGGGCTTGTAGTTGGAGTTTGTGTAGATGTGGAAGGATTTTGTGTACTAGCACTGCCATTATCTGAGCTTGCAAGACTAGTTCCAATAATTTCTATTTCCTTGTTTTCAGGTGCAAGTTGAATCAGAATTGTTCTACTTGATTGATCTGAACTTTTTTCTACATAGGAAGTAAATGCCCCATCAGCTAGTACAATAAAACTATCATTACTGCCATCTTTTTTTGTAGCATCAATTAGTTCCCTAGGTAGTGTTAACTCTAATGTAGAAGTAGGATTGGCAACCTGAATTGAAAAAATCAATGCTTGATCTTGTGTATTTGCTTGTGCACTAAGAACCTGAACATAATTTGCATCATAGTTGATTTGAAATGATTTTCCAGATACAACAGTGATACTACCAATGTCACCATATACAGAAACAAAAGATATGCCTAGTAGAAAAAATACAGGCAGAAATAATTTCAAGTATGCCAATTCTATATAACGCCACGAAGAATCATTATTATCTTTTCTGCTATAACATTTGCAGCTAAAGCCTGAGCTTCCTTTGTCTGAGCTCCTATGTGAGGAGTACAGATTACATTTGGCAGAGTTGCAAGTTTATTTCCAGTGGCGGGTTCAGACTCAAAAACGTCTAGGGCAGCACCCGCGATTTTTCCTTCTTTTAGTGCAGCATATAATGCATTTTCATCTATTATTTCTCCTCTAGATGTGTTGATAAGACATGCATTCTTTTTCATCTTTGCAAGTAGTTGTGAGTTTACAAGATGATGTGTACTTTCTGTAAATGGAACATGAAAAGATATGTAATCTGCACTTGATATTAGAGTGTCAAGATCTGCTTTTATCAGACCTACTTCGCGTGAAAAATCTTCAGGTATTGGAATTACATCATATCCAATGATATTCATATTTAATGCTCTTGCATGTTTAGCAAGTTTTTTTCCTATATTACCAAGACCAACAATTCCAAGATATTTTCCTGAAAGTTCAGTTCCCATTAGTTCTTTTTTTAACCATTTTCCATTTCGAATTTCTCTGTCAGCTCTTGGAATTTCCCTAGCTAGTGAAAGCATTAATCCTAAAACGAGTTCTGCTACTGCATTCATTGCACCTTCTACTGCATTGATGACTCGAATTTCCTTTGTCTTTGCTGCACCTACGTCAATGTTATCAAGCCCTACACCTACCCGTGCAATTATTTTACATTTGCTTGCTCTATCAATCATTTCTTTTGTAATCTTTGTTCTGCTTCTTACTACAACAATGTCAAAGTTACCGATCTTTTCTTTGATTTGATCTGGAGTAATTTCAGGCTCGTATGTGATTTTCAGACCATTTTTTTGTAAGATATCGTTTAGAATTGGTGCAACCTGATCACAAATTAGTACGGATTGATTCATTGACATGCAAGAAAACCATCAAGTACAGAATATAATCATTGTGTGAAATAAAAACAAAAAAGAAGATTTGGGGTTTTAACCACTAATTTGTTTCGCTATTGTTGCTGCTTGATCGTCAGTACATAGACAGTGAACAACTTCCTTTTGTGGAATGCTATTCTTGCCTAGTGGAGGAACCGCATCGGATGGGTTTGGCATATCGCCGGGACCGTATCCTAATTTGAATGGGTCACCTGCAACAAATACTGTTGCTGCACCGCTGAAGATTGCTGCATAGTCATGGTTAACTGCAACATACGCACCTGGGTTGTCAAATACGATATCTACTGTTGCACCTTGTGAGCCACCAATGTTCCAAGTTTCAGTTCCCTGAGCTTGTACTATGTTTCCTTGTGTCACACGGTCAATTATTTCACCGACAATGTGGAAGAAAACGGGCATATTTCCTTGGTTCTCTACGAAGATTCTGTAGTGAACGCCTGTATCAACAAACAGTGGATGTGATTGATACTGTTTTAGTGATGCGTCGTTCCAAGGCTGTGCGACAAAGATGTTCTGATTTGCATCGCCTTTGACCAATTTGTTAATGTCTGCGTTTGGAACATAGCCAAATGCAAATCCGTTAACAACTGTTTGTGTGGTGTTGTGTAAGAACATTGCTTGTTGGTCATAGCTACCATCTGCGGTCAAGTACAATTGGTTGTACTCTAACACAAATTCTTTAGCATCTGCCGGAACAATTTGTCTATCTAACATCACTTGGCCATTAACTACTTTGGTCTTTGTAACCAAGAGATTGTGGTATCCATTCAGTGGATCAACTATTGTCAATCCATACATTCCTGAAAGAACATGTTGATCCATTGCAGCTACATTGACACCTGAGCAGTGGTACTTGAATTGACCAGGCATTTCTGCAATGTAAGCATATGTTTTGGATTCTCCTGGCTTGACTGCACCAAAGTTTGTTGCAGATATTTGAGATGCGTGCATATCGTTTCCATGTGGAGTGAATTCGGTTGATGGTACAGTAAGAGTCATTTTGATAATGTCTCCTTGTGTAGCTCTTATTGTTGGAGCTGGGACTTGACCGTTAAAGGTCATTGCGTGGTATTTTCCACCGCCCATGATGGGCAAGTCAACACTTTGTGCTGTCAATTGGACTTCCACTACATGACGTCCCTGTTGCATCATTGAATCAATTTGATCTAGAGGGACTTGAGCAAATGCAGATGGCATTTGTAATTCAATTCCGCCCATATCATTGATTTTTTGGACCAAATTATCCTGTACTGTAGAAACTCCGTATTTTGTTGCAGTCATTTCTGACTGTGAATACGTACTAGCGAACAATATTCCTGCTACTGCCACTACTGCAGCAATAGAGAGTATACTGTATCGTCTGTTCATCGTCTCGAATGTTCTATTTTAAGTATATTAACCTATTGGGAAATAGATAGAAAATGATTAAACTTATTTGAAATATTTAATCAATTTTTGTAATTTTTGAAAAGCGAATGAATATTAGGAAAATTAATTCTAGCTTTCTCGTGAAGTTTAGAACCGATAGAGATTCTTTAGGTGAAGTTCAGATTCCTGCAGATGCATATTATGGAGCTTTTACAGCTAGAGCCATAAAACAATATCATGTGAGTGGTCAGAGAGCTCATCCCTATTTGATCATGGCGTTTGTAATGATCAAAAGATCAGCAGCTGTTGCCAACATGAAAACCAAATCTTTGGATATCAAGAAAGGAAATGCAATCGTAAAAGCCTGTGACAAAATTCTTTCAGGAAAACATCTTGATCAGTTTGTAGTCGAGGCAATAAACTCTGGTGCAGGAACTGCATTTAACATGAATACCAATGAAGTAATTGCAAATGTTGCGTTAGAAATATTTGGAAAGAAAAAAGGGAATTATGAAGCAATACATCCAAATGATCATGTAAATATGTCACAGTCAAGCAACGATACATTTCCAACCGCAATGCATGTCTCAATTTTGTTTAACATTAATCAAGTCATTCCTGTACTAGATGAACTGATAAAAATTCTGATAAAAAAGGCCAAAGAATTTTCTAGTTATCAAAAAATTGGTAGAACGCATCTTATGGATGCATTGCCTGTTAGTTTGGGCAGTGAGTTTGCTGCATATGCAACAGCAATTGCAAAAGCTCGTGATGCAATAGTCATAGCAAAAAAGGAACTTGAATTTGTTGCATTAGGTGGAACTGCTGTTGGAACAGGAGCAAATACCCCCAAAGGTTACAGAAATATTGTAATTACAGAACTAGCAAAGGTTACCAAACTACCATTAAAACCACAACAGGATATGCAATATTCGTTACAAAGCAAGTTTACAGTAACAAATCTCTCATCTGCCCTTAGAAATTTGGCAGTTGAACTTGGCAGAATTTCAAATGACATCAGATTGATGGCGTCTGGTCCAGTTGCAGGACTAGCAGAAATTGGCATTCCTGCAGTACATGCGGGTTCTTCCATAATGCCAGGCAAAGTCAATCCATCTCTTGCAGAATGCATGAACATGATATGTTTTAATATAATTGGAAATGATTCTACCGTCGCACTTGCCGCACAGGCAGGACAGTTTGAGCTAAATGTTATGCTTCCAGTAATGCTAAAGTCTGTCTTAGATTCAACAGATATGTTAAGAAACTTTGTTCCCATTTATTCTCATAATTTGATTGATGGTTTATCTGCAAACAAAGAAAAGCTTCGACAATATATTGAAAACAGTCCTGTAATAGTAACACTACTATCACCTAAACTCGGCTATCAAACATCTGCTGATCTATACAAAGAATCTCTGAAAACTGGCAAGACCATAAGGCAGTTAGTAATATCAAAAGGATTGATGAGTGAAAAAGAAGTAAAGTCCTTTTTGGGATAAAAATGGCAAAGATTTGGGTTGAAGCATATGGATGTTCAGCAAGCTTTGCAGACTCTGAAATGATTTCTGGTTTGATTCTAAATGGAGGTCATACGCTTGCCCAGAGCTCATCTGATTCAGATTTGAATTTGATTGTTACCTGTTCAGTAAAAGATGTAACTGCACACAAAATGATACATAGAATTAAAAAAATGAAAACAAAACCACTTGTTGTAGCTGGTTGTTTACCAAAAGCAGAACAATCCACTGTTGAGAGATTCAGTCCAAAAGCTAGTTTACTTGGCCCAAACTCTCTAGGAAAAACTCTCGATGTCATAAGTTCCACTCTAAAAGGAATAAAGAGAATAGAACTTGTAGACTCGGATATATCCAAAGTTGGTTTACCAAAGATCAGATTGAATTCGGCAGTAGGGATAGTTGAAATTGCAAGTGGTTGTATGAGCGAATGTACTTTTTGCCAAACTAAATTATCTAAAGGAAATTTGCACAGCTATAGGATGGGGGATATTGTAAGGCAGGTAAAACACGATGTTGAAGATGGGTGTAATGAAATATGGCTTACATCAACAGACAATGGTTGTTATGGTTTTGACATAGGAACCAACTTACCTACTCTTATTGAGAACGTATCTGAGATAGAACGTAATTTTATGATAAGAGTAGGCATGATGAATCCTATGTATATGACAAGGATCATACCAGATCTTTTGAAAGCCTTTGAAAACGACAAAGTCTTCAAATTCCTTCACATTCCAGTACAAAGTGGAAGTAACCGGATCCTAAAAGAGATGAAACGTGGTCATACTGCAAATGTGTTTAGGGATACAAATGATGCATTTAGGAAAAAATTTGAAAGGTTTACCATTTCTACAGACGTCATAGTAGGATTTCCATCTGAAAGTGAGGAAGATTTTGCACAGACAATAGACCTCATTAAAGAAACAAGGCCTGATGTGATAAATCTCTCAAGATATAGTGCCAGACCAGGAACAAACGCTGCAAAAATGGACCAAGTCGATGTTTCTGACGTAAAAAGACGAAGTAAGATCATTTTTGAATTGACAAATAAGATAGTACTTGAGAGAAATCTTGGATGGATTGGTTGGAGGGGTGATGTTTTGTTTGATGAAATTGCTGATGGCATAACCAAAGGAAGAAACTTTACCTACAAACCTGTAGTTATTGATGAAGACGTAAAAATCGGACAAAAAATCAAAGTTGAGATCACAAAAGCAACAAAACGCGGTCTTTATGGTAAAGCCATAAGCTAAAATTATTTAGATCGAAGCTTGGATCAAAACTAATCAACAAAGTTTTTTAACTAATTTTGTAAGCAAAAGAGAGTCATGGAATTTGAGATACAGGATCCTATACTAGTTGTAGGATTAGGCGGAGCAGGATGCAAGTTAGCAATAAACGCCAAAGAGAAACTTGGTTCAGAATGTATCCTAATTAGTCATGATCCAAAAGACCTCAATTCTGATAATTCTAAAATTTTGATTAATACCAATCCAATTCTTAATCCATCGTCTTATCTAATACGAGGCATATCATTTGGTGCCCTTGATAGCATTAGAGAAAAAATTGATGGTTATTCTACTATTGTAATAATGGCAAACTTGGCAGGAAAATCAGGGGCAGCACTAGCACCCATTCTCTCACAGGTTGCAAAAGAGATGGGTAAGAACGTCCTTTCTTTTGCCATAATGCCATTCAAGTTCGAAAAAGACAGAATCTTCTTTTCAGGTGTATCGTTGAAGAGATTAAAGGCAAACTCTGACTGTACCATAATAGTAGATAATGACGCTTTACTTGACAGCAATCCGGATCTTACTCCTGATACGTGTCATACCATAACAAACAGGGCCCTACTTGAAGTCGTTTCATCATTAAAGTCTGCATCATTTCCACTAAGAACAAACATTCTTTCTACAAGTAAAGAAGGTCAGGACATACAGACATCGCTAAGAGATTCTATAAAGATGCTTTATGAGGATGCACCGCCCAATAGTGTCAAAAGTACAATGTTGTATGTAATGGGTGGAAACAAGGTTTCCGTAGGAACACTAAACTCCATGGTAAATACAATTAGTGGTATCTTCAATGACGATAGCACTAGAGTAAGTCTCTCTGTCATGGCAGGTGAGAGTTCCAAGGTTGTTTTGTTGACATCAATAGATGGAGAAACAAGATTTGACAAGTATGATCCTCTTGGATTCATTCCAAAACAGAACATGTTGGATTGGGATGAACCAGAGTGCAGTATAAAATTAGATCTTAACTTGACACAGATAGAATAGAGTTAATTTTTCTTTGTCTTTTTATTAGATTTTGATTCTTTAGGTTTCTCTTCTGTTTTAGTTTCTACTTTCGTTTCTTCTTTTTTCTCTGTTGATTTTTCTTCTACTTTTTTTTCTTCTTTCGTTGCTTTTGGTTTCTCCTCTACTTTTGCTTCCACTTTCTCTTCTACTTTGGTTTCTACCTTCATTTCTTTTTGTGTCTTCTCTTTCTTTTCTTCTTTTTTCTCTGATTTTGTTCCACCTTTCTTTCCTTTTGATTTCTCTTCTACTTTCTTCTCTTCCTCATATTTGGAAATTAGAATATTACCGTCATCGTCTTTTGTTAATTTCACACGTATCTTTCTTGGTGGATGTCGTATTCCTCTTGCCCACACAAGATGGCTCACATCTTCCTCAATCTTGACATTTTCAGATTTCATGTGATGTGTAGCAAATTCTTTAATCATGTTAATTGCTCTCTTTGCTCTTTGGTTATTTGGAGAAAGCCAAACTTTTCCAAGATTTATTGTATAAACGCGTTCAAGTGATTCTTCTGACAATTATCCCACTCCCACGTCAGTTCTGCGCCATTGTCTCCTTTTTGGGTTTGATCGTACTTTTCTTTTTGTTCTAACTACAACCCAAGTTGGTACCGGTGAGCTTTGCTTTAGTTTCTTCATTAAGCGTATCTTTCTTGGAGTAGATTTGTGCGCAGCCATAAAAATTTGAACACCTTGACCTCTTTTTAAATGAATCTCAAGAATTTATGTAAAAAATGACATGAAAAAATTAGTTATAGTAAGCCAGTTTCGGATAGAAGATTAAACATTTGCTTTAGCATCCTTGCAGAAGCACCCCAAATCAAATGATGTTGATATCTAAAAGCATACATTTCTTGAATTGATTTGTGTAAAGGATCTAGATCATCTTCTATTGTATTTAGTAGAGGCACAAATGGAATGTGTAGTATAGTTTCTATTTCTGAATTTGGGATAAGTTTGGGTATTTCATCGATAATACAAATAAACGGCATTATTGTAAAACCAGAATTCAAAGTTGTCACAGGTCTAATCTGACCTATGACTTGTTGTCTAGATATGTCAAGATTCATCTCTTCTTTTGTTTCTCGAATAGCTGTAGTCAGCAGATCATCATCACGTTGTGTCCATGTACCACCAGGAAAAGAAATCTCACCGGCATGATGATTCATTGTTTTTGGTCTTTCTGTCATGATTATCGTGGGCTCTTTTCCATAAATCACTATCAACACGGCAGCAAGTTTTGTATGTCCATCATACTTTACCTCAGGTGTAATTTTACTAGATAGTGCTTTTTTGAGTAATTCTATTTCCAATTACACTAGTAATACAAGATTCGTTTATTTGGTATTATCGTTATAGAGTTCTTTCAGATATTTTTGGTTTCCATTATAACACGAAATATTCTGCCTCAGGATGATGTACAACTATAGCTGCTGTGGATTGATCTGGAATAATTTGACCCAGTTCTGTTAGTCCCATACCGGATTTTTCAGGCTCTAATAACTTCCATACCAAATTGTGTTGTGCCACATCAGGACAGCTTGGATATCCCCAGCTATATCGCAGTCCTCTTTTTGGTCCAATTTTTAATTCATCTCTTATTATTTTATTAATCCATTCTGCCATAGCTTCTGCGGTCTCAACAGCAAGACCATGTAAATAATATGCGTCTGTATACTTGTCTTCTTTATTCCATTTTTCTATGATTTCTGAAGTCTTGTTTCCAACTGTCACTGCTTGAAATGCAACAACATCGTCCTTACCAAAATAATCTGTAATACAGAGATGCTTTGATTTTGTTGACCTTGGGAAATCAAATGTAACATGTTGCCCATTTGGATGATCAACTACAAGTTTTCCATCTTTGTTGTGGCATTTAAAGTAACCATATACTGCATGCGGTTCAAAAAGACCTTCATCAGTAATTCTTTTTTTCCATTCTTCAAATAATCTTTCATGTTCCTGTTCTGATTCTTTTGCTGTACTTCCACGAAGTCCCCATGATAAAACAAAAAGAGATTTTTTGTTAATATATTTCCAAATTTCCTCCAGATTAATTTGTACAGGTTCAAATCTGATTTGTTTATTGATATGAGGTGCTAGCGGTGGTTCTACTGGTTTTATTTCGCTGTGTGGAATGTCTCCAACTTCTTTCTTTACAGTGGTTTCTGTCCATTTCTCTAGTTTTGCATTCCATTCTTTAAGGAAATGTTCTTTCTCATTTGAAACAAGCTTGTCCATTGTTTTTAGACCATCAAACATTGTTTTGCAGTAAAATGCACCTGGTTTGTAAATTCCGCCTTCTTTTGCCACCCTATTGATATAGTTAGTGTTGATAGCAGCTCCTCCACACAATACAGGAATCTGCATATTGTTTTTCCTTGCATGTTCTACAAAAAATTGCATTTGTTTTGATGTTGAAACCAATAGTGCGGAGAGTCCTATTGCATCCGCTTTTACTTCATCAATTTTTTCCAAAAACTTTTGCATTGGAACCTGTTTTCCCAAATCATATACGGTATAACCGTTATTTTCAAAAATTGTCTTTACCAAGTTCTTTCCAATATCATGAACATCACCGTAAACTGTGCCCAAAACAAGTTTTCCTTTGCTAGTACCTTCCTCCTTTAAGAGATATTTTTCGAGTTCTCCTACTGCTGCTTTCATGCATTCTGCAGATTTAAGTACAAACGGTAAAATTAGTTCTCCCGCTCCAAATTTGTCACCTACCTCTTTCATGGCAGGTAGAAGATCATCGTTTAGTGTTTGGATTGCAGCATGGTGTGTTATTTCTTTTGGAGCTTGGATACTCAAAATATTATTTTTTTCAACCAGTTCATGTTTTTGCGTTATCTTTTCAGCAATTGCACTGACAACATCATTTTCAATTCCATCTTTTAATCTATTTACAATTCTAAAGTTAGATCGTTTACCAGCATTCCATGAAGGATCGATTTCAACTCTTTTTACAGAAATGGTTTTTGTAGACTTTGAGTTTTCAAAATATGCTATTAAATCTGCAAGTGCATTTGGGTTTCTATTAAAGATAAGATCCTCTGCAATCTTTCTTTCTTTTTCACTAATCTCAGAGTATGGAATAACATCTTTTGGGTTGATTATCACTGTATCAAGGCCATATTTTACAGCATGATACAAAAATACCGCATTTAGCACCTTGCGTGCATTAGGTGAAAGTCCAAAGCTTAGATTACTCAAGCCAAGTGTGGTAAATGAATTTGGAAATCTTTTTTTTATTAATGCTATTCCTTCCAGTGTATTTTTTCCAGCATCCTGAAATTCTGCTTCGCCAGTAGCAAGTGTAAAAGTCAGAGCATCAAAAATGAATTGATCTTCTTGTAAACCATATTTTTTTCCAGTTTCAAAAAGCAGTTCTGCAGTTTCTAGTTTTTCTTGAGGTGTTTTGGCCATTCCTTTTGGACCAATACACATTGCAATTGCAGGGACACCATACTTTGCCATTATTGGAGCTAATGAATGAAATCTAGTTCCATCACCTTCCAAATTAATTGAATTAATTATTGGCTTACCAGGAATTTGTTCAAGTGCTGCAGCAATTACTTTTGGTTCAGTTGAATCAATAACCAAGGGAGCATCGATTTCTAGGCTCAATTGTTTGACAAGTTTTTTCATAAACTCTAGTTCATCTGAGCGTTCTGTAGTTGCAACACAAACATCAAGACAATGTGCTCCTTCTTCAACTTGGGCCTTTGCTAAATTTAATAATTCATCAAAATTGTCATTTAATACAGATTCTTTTGCCTTCTTTGAACCTTGGGTGTTAAGTCGCTCACCAATAATCAAGGGCGGTGGGATTTGTTTTAGCTCAATTGCCTTTAATGCAGAACTTACTCTTGGAATTTTCAACATGTTAATTGTAAACTGAATTTTCTAAATACTTAGCGGTTATTACCTGTTTTTTGATCAATTATTTTTCGGAGTTGCGATATATGGGAAGGATTAGTACCGCAACATCCACCGATAATTCTCACATTAGGATATTGCGAGATAAAGTCTTTGAGAGCTTTTGCCATTTCGTCTGGTGACATTTTATAGACAGCTTTTCCACCTTGGTTTTCTGGCATCCCAGCATTTGGCACTACAAGTAATGGCAAATTGTTTTGTTCATCAAGCCATTGTATGCTTGGTGTCATTTCTATTGGTCCAGTAGAGCAATTCAATCCAAAAATATCAATGCCCATATCAGATACTGTCGTATATGCTGCCTGAATGTTTGTACCAAGCAACATCTTTCCATATTGATCTAGTGTCACATTTGCAATTAATGGAATTTTTTTACCAGTTTTTTTCATTGCAAGATGAGAAGCTTCGATTGCGAGCTTGACTTCTAAGATGTCTTGGCTTGTTTCAATTAGCAATGCATCAACTCCGCCCAGTATAAGACCCTCTGCTTGTAATTCATATGCTTCTCTGATTTCATCAAGAGATTTTTGTCCAAGTGATGGATCGTTTGAGCTTGGCAGAAATCCAGATGGACCCATAGTTCCAATTACATATCTTGGTTTGTCAGTAAATTCCAGAGTTACCTCTACTGCCAACTGTGCAATTTTTTTATTCCATTCTACGGTTTTATCTCCGTAACCATATTCTTCCAGTTTCAGCTTGTTTGATCCAAATGTGTTAGTTTCAATACAGTCAGCACCTGCTTCCAAATAGCTTCTATGAATATTCTTTATCCATTCAGGTCTTGTAAAAGACAGTCCGTCATTGAATCCATCTTTACCATCTGGAAAATCCTCTGGTTTTGGATTTAGTTTTTGGATCTCTGTTCCCATAGCACCGTCAAAAAGCAAAATTTTGTTCTTTATTGCCTCACTGAAAGGAATTTTTTGTACCAAGACAAAGTTGAGATGGTTTTAATCAATTTAATTTCTTGCTTTGATTATATTCAAAGGTTATAATCAGGTACTCAAAAAAACCTTCTATGACAATCACCTATGAGATAAATCCCCCAAAAATCATTCAGGATACAGTATTATCTCAAAAAGAACTGCAAGATTCGCTTGATAAATTAAAATCTAAAGCATTGAAGGTTGGCAAGGTTTGTAAAAGTATTCACTTGACTGATTCAGTTCTTGGCATACCAAGAATTTCACCCATTACTGCGGGGTTCTTTATTAGAGATTCTAATAAAAAAATAAGAATTTCTGCAAGCATACGAGTAAGGGACAGAAACCTCATCGCCATTACTCAGACAGTCTCTGACGCAATTTTGCTTGATCTAAACGGTGTTCTTATTCTTAAAGGAGACACTCCACCTGTTGGGCCAAAGGACTCGAAGCTTATTCCAAGTGATATTGTAAAGCAATTCAACGAACAAGGTTTTGGGAAAAAAATTGATCTTTATCTTTCTTTGTCAAGTAATCCAGACTTTGAAAAAATTCATAAAAAAATTGAAGCCCAGCCAAAAGGATTTGTCACTCAGGTCATCAGATCCATTGATCAAGTTACAAGAATAGTTGATAAATTAAAACCGCAAGGGTTCAAGATAGTTCCCTGTGTTTTGCTAGCTTCAGAAAAAAATGCAAAATCTGCAAAGATGCTCAACCTTGATTGGTCAAGTTATAGCAAGGATGTGGTTAGTTTCATAAATCAAGTACACAAAATTTCAGGTAATGTGTTGATTAGCTCGCCAAATGATTTTACTGGAGCCTTGGATGTATTGAAAAAGTTGAGATAATTTTATCCTAGTAGAAAATGGAAATCAGCGACTGGTTAAAATTAAAGAATAACAAATCCTGTTTGTGGCTTAGATGAATTTGTTTAGAATATCAATTTTATTTGCAGGATTGTTTGTAGTAAGCTTAGTTTCCTTTCAGCATGCAAGCGCAGAAGTATGGATTCCCGATAATGAGTTTGGAGGATATTTTGATTCAAGTGGTCTGTACACAATAATAGGTGCTGTCAAAAATACTGAAAATATATCAGTAGTTCCAACAATTACTATAAACATAAAAGATAACGGAAGCATGGTTTCTAAGTCTTATACTCTGTCAATAGTTGATGCTGGAACAGATATTCCATTTAAAATAAAAATACCACAGGTAGCAAGTAAAAATGTAATTTTAGAAAAACCAGATGTGAACTTTGTATTTGCAAAACACAATGCCACAAACATCCAAGTGATTTATGATAGAACTTTAATCAAACATGCAGATGGTCACACATCTGGTGTCATCATAAACAATGACACTGTTTCTGCATATGGGGTCAAAGTGTACGCTGTGATTTATGGCAAAGATGGAAAATTCCTTGATACTGGTAAAAGTGTCGAAACTATCGTTGAGATGAAACCTGGTGAGAAAAAAGAATTTACCATGTATCCTGATCCCTTACTTGCATCAAAAGTAAGTTTTTACAGTTGTTTTGCATTAGGTGAAGATCCAACGCAAACTGTTACCGTTGAAAGAGGAAGTAACCAATTTCATTTTACTTATTTGTCTTCTGCATACGTGACTGATACAAAATTTGACGATTTGCAAAATTCAATTTCGTTAACTGCAAGAAATCCTTGGCCTCAAACATCTTATATAAATTTCATGTTTCCCTTACAAGATGAAAAGGAAAAATTTTCTGTTTATTTGAATAATAAACCAATTGATGCACTGCAGAGTAAGGACCCTGACGGGTACTGGCATGTAGCATTCAATTTATCGCCTCAATCAACTAGTTCTGTTCTGATTTCAGGATTTGGAGGACAAGAGCATGCATTATTATCTGAAGATAATTTTAGAAGTTATTTATTGGTAATAATACCAGCAGTAGCTGCAATTGTTAGTGTCGTTATTTGGAAAAAGAGAACATAAATCAATTAAGAAAACTCCTGGTGGAACGGCAGGAATCAAATTGGATTTAGGTCAAAACAAGATATGAGAATCTGATTAAATTGGCATCAAATGAAAAGAATAGGAATAACAATAAAGAATTATTTTAGAGATTCTCCACTTTTTGCCATCTTGCTTATTGCGAAGATAACAATAGCAAGATAGACAAAACCAATCACGGTAAAAATAGCCGAACCAATAAGTAACCAATCAATTCCAGTTGAATTTGTTTGTGTTGTGGTTATCTTAAATGCATCAGACACGGCAATTATCGCAGAAATTGAAAATGGGATAATTACGTATGCAACAGCGTCTTTTGGTGTAATTTTAATTCTAGTAAATGTCTCATTGTGATCTCCTTTAAATGATTTAATTGTAAGCAAAATTAGAATACCAGCAATCACGGTTCCATTTACTTGTAGTATGTTATTTACATCAATCATTCAATCTTACAGAACAGTATGCCTATACATAAACCCCGATTCTTAACACGATAAATTTCTAGATAGCAAACCTCAACAAGTTAACGGAAATTAAAAAAAGAAGAATTATTATTTAAAACATTCTGTAGAAAAAATAATCTTCTTCTAGTTACACATCTAAGGTATAGTTGGTAGTTTTTTCTCAGCAAGAACTTCGTTAAGAAGGGTTAGATCATATATGTTGGACAAATCTGGTTTTGTATCTCCTAGAAAACCCAGTTCAAATGCATCATTAGCAGATGTGTAAAGTGATTCTTTTATTGGATCATATGTTATTCCAAGTCGCGAAAATGCATCTTGGAATTCATCAGTAGGGATTGTTTTACCTGCAAGTTTTACTAATTGATCATTGAATATTTGGGCGACTTGATCTTTATTGTTATTTATCCAAGTAGTTTCATCAACATGTGCCTGTAATAGTTTTTTTATAACATCGGGGTGGTTTTTCAAATAATCAGTCCTAACTACAATTTGTGATGTTACAAATTTTCCATTTGGCCATAAATCTCGCTCATCAACTAGAATTTTTCCATTTGCTTCTTTGACAAGTTTTGCTCCCCATGGTTCTGGCACCCATGCTCCATCAATACTCTTCTTTAAAAAAAGTGTCACAATGTCAGGATTATTTACAGGCATTACTGTTACATTACCACCATTTTCAGTGGTTTTGTATCCATTTTTTAGTAAATAGCTTCGTAGTGCTACATCTTGTGTATTTCCAAGTTGTGGTGACGCAAATTTTTTGCCAGCAAAATCAGCAGCTGAATTTATTCCAGCATCATTTCTAACCACAAAAACTGCACCTCCACTTGCTGCACCCGAAATAATTCGTAGATCTTCTCCACCAGATTTGATATAACCGTTGATTGCTGGATTTGATCCAACATATGTGACATCTACCTGGTTTGCAAATAGTGCCTCAATTGCAGATGGACCAGCATTGAAAACTTGTGTTTCTATTTTAACATCCCCAAGTTCTTTTTGAAAATCTCCATTTCCAAGACCTATTACTGCTTGTGCGTGGTTTATGTTTGGAAAATATCCAATTCTTAAAACATCTGCAGAGCCATTATCATTATTAGAAATATGTATCTCTGAATTAGAATTAAAAGAAAGAATAATTACTATTGTAATAATTATTCCTGCAATTCCAAATTTAATTTTAGGGCTCATTTGTAATACCTACAAACCTAACGATGGTGATCTAGTCCCCATTTTCTTCGTACTCTCTCATCTAGTTTAAACAACAATAGTCTATCAACTAACAGTCCAATTGCAAATATTGTAATCATGCTTGCAATCACCTGACCCATATCAAGAAAGTCTCTTCCAACAGACAAGATATGGCCCAATCCAACAATTGACATTAGTATTTCTGCACCAATGATGGCATGCCATGCAAATGACCAAGCTTGTCTGATGCCTATGATTAACGAGGGAGTAGCAGCTGGTATAGTGACATGTCTGAACAAGTAGAAACCCTTTGCACCCATGTTTTTTGCAGCATCAAGATAGATTGGAGGTATGTTTCTAATGCTACTATATGTCGAGATCATTATTGAAAAAATTGAACTCATCACAACTACAAATAAAATTCCAAAGTCATTGAAGCCAATTAACAAAATAGAAAAAGGCACCCATGCAATGCTTGGAAATGATAAAAGGCCAGCAGAAAATGAACTTAGTGTCTTTCCAAATCCCTTGAATCGAATCATGGCAAGCCCTATGAGAGTTCCAAGAGCCATGGAAATGGTAAATGCTCCTACAAGTCTGGCCAAAGTCACACCTACACTTACAGGTAGTGAATGATTCCAAATTATCTTGACAAATGATTCTGCAACCATGTATGGAGAAGGCAACGAGATTTTTGGCCATATGCCAAGCATAAACACTAGTTGCCATATACCGATAAACACTGCAAGAAATAGTGCTGCATTGGCAGCATCATCAAAACTACCATGTGATGTTTTCTTTGAAATTAATTTCTCACTCATAGATTCCCATCTTTTATCCCAGTCATTACCTCGCTCTTTAATTCTTCAATAATTTGATGATAGTATTTTTGAAGATTTGCATCCTCAGCAAGTCTGGGTCGTCTATAATCAATTACAAATTCTTTTTTGATTTTAGATGGCCTATTTTTGAATACAACAACACGGTTCCCTAAAATTACTGACTCGGAAATATTATGTGTAACAAAAATGATTGTCTTTTTTGTTCTCGCCCAAATTAATTGTAATTCTACCAACAACAAATCTCTTGTTTGAGAATCTAGTGCTGCAAATGGCTCATCCATCAAAAGAATTTCTGGATCCATAGCAAGAGCTCTTGCTATTGCAACTCTTTGTTTCATTCCTGTAGACAGCTGATAAGTGTACGAGTCTGCAAATTTAGTCAGTTGCATCATGTCCAAGTATCGTTCTGAAATTTGCCTACGCTCGTCTTTTGGAATGCCGGCCATTTTTAATCCAAATTCTACATTATCAATCACCTTAAGCCATGGAAACAGCGCACCTTCTTGAAAGACCATTGTTCTGTCAGGACCAGGAGTTGTGATTTGATTTCCATTAAGCAAAATTTCACCAGAATCAGGTTTTTCAAGTCCAGCAACAATATTCAAAAACGTGGATTTGCCACATCCTGAAGGTCCTACAATGCATACGAAATCACCCTCTTCTACATTCAGAGTAATTCCATCTAATGCAAGAACCGAGTTACTATTATGATCAAAATGTTTTACAATATTTTTTGCCTGTAGCTTAGTCATACGAAATCGTCTCCTTTCGTATCTTATCGATAGTAGATACTAGAAATGCCATATTCCAAGCGATCAATTTCATATAACAGCGTTATAATAATGCGGTTAAATAGTGTTCGAATTTTAGCTTGGACTAATTCAATTTGTCTCATTATTTTAGAAATAATTTTTTGTTTTTTATTATAAAATAAAATCAGGAGATTACAAAGCACAAAAGATAAATGCTAAAATCTGATCACAGAAAACCTCAATGAAAGGAAAAGCAGTTCTAGCTTTCTCTGGTGGTTTAGACACATCGGTTGTTGTAAAATATCTTCAAGAAAAACACAACTTGGATGTAGTTACTGTTACAGTGGATGTTGGCCAAGGTGATGATCAAAAAAAGATCGCATCAAAGGCAAAAAAACTTGGAGTAGTAAAACACTACAACTTGGATGCGCGTTCAGAATTTGTAAATGATTTCATTTTTCCTTCTATAAAGGCAAATGCACTTTACCAGAAAAAATACTGCCTTGCAACTGCGTTAGCTAGACCGCTAATTGCACAAAAGGTAGTTGATATTGCAAAAAAAGAAAGTGCCAAGGCACTTGCACATGGCTGTACAGGTAAAGGAAATGATCAGGTAAGGTTTGATGTTACAATGCGCTCAGGTACTACTCTTCCTATAATTGCTCCAATCAGGGATCTTAATCTTACGCGTGATGTTGAACTAAAATTTGCAAAAAAACATGGCATCCAAATAGACAATGCTGCAAAAAGATTCAGTATAGATCAAAATTTGTGGGGTCGTGCTATTGAAGGAGGAGATATGGAAGATGCATACAAAGAGCCACCAGAAGACGCGTTTATCTGGGTAAAGACAAGGAATATGCCAGATAAACCACAATATCTAGAGATAGAATTCAAAGAAGGAGTCCCAGTTGCAGCTGACGGCAAGCGCCTAAAACCTATTGAACTAATACAATACATCAACAAAAAGGCAGGCGCTTGCGGAATCGGTATTGTCGATCACATAGAAGATCGCGTTGTAGGTATAAAATCGCGTGAGGTTTACGAGACACCCGCAGCAACATGTCTCATTGAAGCTCATACCGATCTAGAAAAAATGGTTCTAACAAAACATGAACTCAAATTCAAATCACTTGTAGATTCGGAATGGGCTTGGTTAGCATATTCCGGATTGTGGCAGGATCCACTAAAATCTGATTTAGATATGTTTATCAATGCGACTCAAAAGAGAGTTAGCGGAACTGTAAAACTAAAGATGTTTAAAGGAAGTCTAATCGTAGTTGGAAGAAAATCAGAATATTCGTTGTATAGCCATGATTTGGCAACATACGGATCTGGTTCCACATTTGACCAAACTTTGGCAAAAGGATTTGTCGAGTTGTGGGGACTTCAATCAACAGAAGCTAATAAATTACTAAAAAAGAGGTGAAAAAATAAAATATGAATTGTCCAGAATGCGATGCAATGTTAAAAATTCCAGATGATGCAAGTGTTGGAGAAATAGTTTCATGTCCTGACTGCGGAGCAGATTTCGAGATAGCCTCAAAAAATGGTACCACATGTCAACTCAAACACGCTGAAAAAGTCGGCGAAGATTGGGGAGAATAAATGCCAAAGATTCGTATCGTGTACGATCGAGTCAGAACAGAGGAAAAAATGCTCGAAGAAAAAGCAATCGAGCTTGGTCACGATACAAAGATGATTGATGCAAAAGTAACTCAGGTAAACACTGAAAGTAAAAAAAATGATTTTGATTTTGGTGATGTAGTACTGGAAAGATGCGTAAGCTATTTCCGAGGTCTACATTTTACCGCATGTTTAGAATTTCTTGACGTGCCAGTCATAAACAAGTACGAAGTTGCAAACAACTGTGGCAACAAGATGATAACTTCACTTTTGTTAAAAAAACACAATGTGCCTACTCCAAAAACATATTTTTCATTCTCACCTGAAGCTGCACTTGAGAACCTCGAAAAAGTAGGATATCCGCTAGTTATCAAACCCATAGTAGGAAGCTGGGGTAGAGGCGTCATACCTCTCAAGGACAAAGAAACTGCTGATGCTATAATTGAAGTGCGAGAACTAAGTGATGGACCACTAGACAGAATCTATTACCTTCAAGAGATGATAAAAAGACCTCCAAGAGACATTCGAGTTATTGTAGTAGGAGACCAAGTTATTTCTGCAATGTATCGAACTTCATCTGGTGGTTTTAAGACAAACATTGCTCTTGGTGCAGAACCGATTTTGTGTGAGATAACAAAAGAGTTGGAGGATGTTTGTATGAAAGCATCAAAGGCAGTAGGTGGAGGAATATTAGGAGTGGACATAATGGAAGATGAAAAACGAGGACTAGTAGTACACGAAGTAAATAACACCGTAGAATTCAAAGGACTATCAAAAGTTTCAAAAAAGAACATTCCAAAAGAAATGATTGATTTTGCAATCAAGCAAGCTATAAAATAAATTATACCCCTTTATGCTAGGAGTGTATCAATGAAAGTCGGAGTCATCGGTGCATCTGGTTTTGTAGGAGGAGAAATGCTCAGGTTACTTGTAAGTCATCCCAAAGTGGAGATCTCCATGGTAACATCAAGACAATATGTAGGAGAATATGTTTCAAGAATTCAACCAAGCTTGAAAGGATTTACCGATATTACATTTTCTGAATTAGACTATGATAAATTATCAGACAAGTGTGATCTTGTTTTTACTGCAGTACCACATGGAACGGCAACTGAGATAGTAAAAGCACTGTATGATCGCGGAATGAAAATAATTGATCTAAGTGCAGATTATCGTCTCCACAACGCACCAGATTATGACAAGTGGTATGGCTGGCAACACCCTTACCCAGAATTATTGTCAAAATCAGTCTTTGGTGTTCCAGAAATTCATAGAGAACAAATTAAAAAATCACAACTTGTTTCTTGTCCCGGATGTATGGCAGTAACTTCAATACTTGCATTATATCCACTAGTGAAAAAAAACCTAATTGATACAGAACATATCATTGTTGATTCAAAAATTGGTTCATCAGGTGCAGGTGCTGGTTCTTTAGCTGGTACGCATCATGCTTTGAGATCAGGGGTAATCAGGCCATACAAGCCTGCAAAGCACAGACACACTGGTGAAATAGAACAAGAGCTAACTGAGATTGCAGGAAAAAAAATTCATGTTTCTATGAGTCCGCATGCTGTAGATATTGTACGAGGAATACTATGTACAAATCACACTTTCCTTAACAACCCAATGAGTGAGATGGACATCTGGAAGTTATATCGTGAACAATATGGTAATGAAAAATTTATCAGACTGATTCGCGATAAAAAAGGATTCTACAAGTTTCCTGATCCAAAGTTTGTAGTTGGATCCAACTTCTGCGATGTGGGATTTGATATAGATGA
The DNA here is from genome assembly GCA_050749225.1 of Nitrosopumilaceae archaeon. GTDB lineage: Archaea > Thermoproteota > Nitrososphaeria > Nitrososphaerales > Nitrosopumilaceae > TA-20. The sequence continues at coordinate 26,824 of JBOGQR010000004.1, forward strand.
GGACAATCATAGATTAGTTGTATTGTCAGCATCAGATAATTTGATGAAAGGGGCAGCTGGTTCTGCCATACAAAACATGAATGTAATGGCAGGATTTGATGAGATGGAAGGTCTCAGATATTCTCCGTTAACACCTGTGTGAGAAAATGATTACAATTAAGATCGGAGGAAGCGTAGTAGATGGGCTTCATCCATCGACTATTTCTGATCTAAAAAAAGTTTCAAAAAAAGAAAAAGTGATCCTAGTACACGGTGGAGGAAAGGAAGTAACAAGGATTTCAGAAGCGTTAGGAAAAGAACAAAAATTCATTGTTTCTCCTGGCGGAATAAAAAGCAGATTTACTGACAAGGAAACTGTAGAGATCTTTACCATGGTAATGTCTGGAAAAATAAATAAAATGATAGTAGGAATGCTGCAAAAAAATGGCATCAATGCAGTTGGACTGTCAGGTGTAGATGGTAGAATTATTCAAGCTGAACGCAAAAAAAAATTGTTTGTGATTAATGAAAAGGGCCGTAAGATGGCAATAGATGGAGGCTATACTGGAAAGATAAAGGACGTAAATTCAAGTCTGATAAAATCAATTCTAGACCAAGGCTACGTTCCTGTCATATCCCCAATTGCAATAAGTGAAGAATTTGATTTTCTTAATGTCGATGGAGACAGAGCTGCAGCGTATGTAGCAGGTAAGATGCAATCTGACAAGATATTGTTTTTGACAAATGTTGATGGTTTGTTGATGGATGAAAAGCTTGTAAAGAAACTTTCTTTAGCTGAAGCAAAGGAAATTCTTCCAAAAATAGGCTTTGGTATGGAAAAAAAGATACTTGCTGCAACAGAATCTCTTGAGATGGGAGTAAAACAAGCACTTATTGCAAATGGTCAAAGAGAAAATCCTATATCAGCTGCTATTGCGCACGATAACTGTACGGTGATTACAAAATGACTGAAGATCAATTCATGGGAAATATATATCAGAGATTCCCTGTTACAATAGAACGTGGCCTTGGTTCACATGTGTGGGATACAAATGGAAAAGAGTACATTGATTGCATGGGAGGATATGGTGTTGCCCTTGTTGGTCATTGCAATCCACGTGTTGTAAAGGCCATTAAAGAACAACTTGATAAGATAATCACAGTACACAGTTCGCTTTACAACAAAACACGTGAACAATTCTTGGATGCTTTGATAAAGATAGCCCCAAAGAATCTAAACCAAGTTTACCTAAACAACAGCGGAACTGAGGCAGTAGAGGCAGCAATAAAATTTGCAAGAAAGTTCACAGGTAAAGCTGGAATGGTGGCAATGAATGGCTCGTACCATGGAAAAACATTCGGTTCTCTTTCACTAACATTTAGTCAAAAATACAGAAAGCCATTTGAACCACTAGTAGAGAAAGCTTCATTCTCTCCATTTGGAGATATTGAAGCTTTAAGATCTGCGGTAAATTCCGATACTGCGTTTGTCATAATGGAACCAATACAGGGAGAAAGTGGAATCCATGTTGCACCAGATGGATTCTTACAGGATGTTAGAAAACTATGTAACGAAAAAGGGATTCTTTTGATCTTTGATGAAATTCAGTCTGGCCTTGGTAGAACTGGCAAGATGTGGGCAGGACAACACTGGGATACGACACCAGACATCATGTGTCTAGCAAAAGGAATTGCCGGAGGAATCCCAATGGGAGCTACACTTGTACGCGAAGACATTCTTGCGTGCATAAGTAAAGGTGAACAATCATCTACTTTTGGAGGAAATCCTATCTCATGTGCAGCAGGTATTGCTGCAATTGAAGCTTTGACTAAAGACGGATTAGTTGAAAATGCGGCAAAAATGGGAAAAATATTCCGAGAAGGATTAGAAAGATTAAAGGAAAAACACAAGATAATCAGAGAAATCAGAGGTAAGGGTTTGATGATTGGAGTAGAGATGAAATTTGAAGTAAAAGATATTTTGTTTGATGGAATTGCAAACAATCTTTTACTTTTGTATTCGGGAAAGAACATATTGCGATTATTGCCACCGCTTGTGATTTCTGAATTAGACATAACCAAAGCTTTAGAAACATTAGATGTGATACTAGGAAAAGAGGAGAAAAGAAGAAATGTCTAAGGACAAAACAGATGATTCAATCATTGAAATATTAAAAAAAGATTCTAGGGAATCTTTTGTCGTAATAGGACAAAAGCTGGGTCTTTCTGAATCTGCAGTAAGAAGAAGGGTGAAAAATCTTACTGATGGAGGAATCATAAAAAAATTCACAGTAGAAACAGGAGATGCAAATGCAACTAGTGCAATCATTTTGATTTCTGTAGATTCTTCAACTGATACATCCAAAGTTTCAGCAAAATTAACAAAGCTGCACGGCGTTCACACTGTTTATGAAATTACTGGGCAGTATGATATTGCAGTTATAATCAGAGCGCCAACCATTACTGACATTAATGTGTGCATAGACTCTTTACGCAAAGTTCCTGGTGTGTTTGATACCAACACAGTTATCATTTTACGTACCGTAACCTAAAAAACGAAGTTCGGATCTTTTTTATCTATAACACCGAAAAGCGGCGTAAATATTCTAAAAACAGACGATTTCTGTACGAATATGTTTATATTTACCAGTTTTTTGTACTAGATCAGCAATGGACGATCCGAATTACTACGCATACAAATATAATGAAATTGGAGTAAAACCAAAGAAAATTCATGTCCTAGATAGCACTCTAAGAGAAGGAGAACAGCACCCAGGAGTTACATTTTCGAACAAACAACGAATCCAAATTGCATGGATGCTTGATTATTTTGGTGTTGATCAAATTGAAATTTCTCCAGTTGTATCACTTGATCATAAAGAAGCAACAAAAACAATAATCAAACAAGGATTAAGAGCAGATATTGTAGCACATGTTCGTGCCTTAAAGGAAGATGTTGATGTAGCTCTTGATTGTGATGCAACTTGGATGGCCACATATCTTGGAATGTCAGATATCCATCTAAATGACAAATTAAGAATAACCCGAGAAGAAGCATTACGAAGAGCAGTTGAAACTGTGGAATACGCAAAATCACATGGACTTAAGATGAGATTTACAATGGAAGATGCCAGTAGAGCAGAGCCTGCATTTTTGATAAAAATGTGTAAGGCAATTGAAGAAGTTGGTGTTGATAGAATAAGCATTCCAGATACGGTAGGAATAATGCGCCCAAATGGAATGTATAATCTAGTAAAAACAGTTCGTGACCAAATAAAAATACCACTCGATGTACACTGTCACAATGATATCGGACTAGCAT
>JBOGQR010000005.1:0-27663 GCA_050749225.1 Nitrosopumilaceae archaeon
AGATCTTTCAGATCCTACTTTAAGCAAATTAATTAAAACCAAGAGGCAAGTTGCTCTCATTCCAGTGGGATCCATTGAACAACATGGGCCACATCTACCAGTTTCTACAGATTCAGATATTGTATCAGATATTGCAAGACGTCTTTCAGAAAAAACAGGTTTTATGCTTCTACCTACAATAAATTATGGTGTTTCATTTGAACATCATCCACACTTTAATCTAAGTATACCAAAGTCAACATTACAAAAACTTCTCATAGATTTGTGTACCTCTTTATCAAAAAATAGAATCAATCAGATCATAATACTTAATGGTCATCACGGCAATCAACCATCTTTAAAAAACATTCCTAAAATAATGAATAAAATTACAAAAGGAAAAGTGCAAGTTTCAGTGTTTTCTTACTGGCGTTTTATGAAAAGAAAGTTTGATCATGCAGGTTTTGTTGAAACATCAATAATGCTTGCAATATCAAAAAAGGTTGAGATGAAAAAGGCACGAAATGGATTTAATATTGAAAAATATTCTGAAAAACAAAAAATCAGATTAAACAAACTTGCATCTAGATCATTTTTAGCTGTAGCAAAAAATGGTGTATGGGGAGATCCTACTAAAGCAACTGCAAAAGATGGTAAGATTATCTTATCAGAGATTGTACTCAATCTACTAAAAGAGTCAAACTTGCCTTACTGATAAAAGTCGAAAATTACACCAATGAAATTTTAATATATACCCTCGATACAGGGGGTAATAAGTGAAATAAATGTCAGTAGACATGGCAGTAAAAGTATTGGATGAAAGCCTCAACAAAGTCGTTCTTATCAAACTAAAGGGCGGCAAAGTAATTAGAGGAAACCTACATGGTTTTGACCAACACATGAATCTGCTACTTGACTCTTCAGAAGAGATCCCTTCGGAGGGCGAGTCAAAAAGTCTTGGAACCATAGTTGTCCGCGGAGACAATGTGGTAATTATCTCTCCACCACCAAAGTGATTGTATAATGACTAAAGGAACAACCTCAATGGGTGGGTATACAAAAAAGCATACCCATATCAGGTGTAGGAGATGTGGAAAAAACGCATATCATGCACGACACAAACGTTGCGCTAGCTGCGGATATCCAGATGCAAGAATAAGAAAATACACTTGGATCAAATGGTATACTTAGATGGAAGAATTAGTTTTGGTTTTAGGTTCAGTTGCAGGAGCCTGTACGGCAGTTGCCATGGACAAAATCCCAAAACGAAAAAATAACAAACAAATTATCGGAACAAGTTCAACTATCAAAAGTCAGATTCAAACACTCAAAATAGAAAAAGAAATTCTTACAAAAACAATATCCAGATTATATCAACAGGAATCTGAACTCTCAAAAGTACATCGTGACAAATTGTTACTCAGATATCAGCATCAACTTGGTATTGTGATAACTAGAATCGAGAAGCTAGAGATGGCCAGTAAGCATCCAGATCTTGGTCCACTTGGAGATGGATTGATAACATTAATGGATCAAAAGCTATCACATTTAGATCAAAGACTAAATGAAATTTCTTCCAAGATTGCAATTGCTGCTATTCCTATAACCCAAACAAAACAACTAGAACCAATCAAAGAAATTGTTTATGAAAAACCACAGATGAGGAAAGTTGAAACAAAAACAGATATTCAAAAACCGAAAGAAGAATATGCCTCAAAACCATTTATCGAAATACCAATTCCAGAGAATCATAGATCAGTAGAGATTACAACACTGACAGAAATCCCAAATAGAATTCCAGAATTTCCATTAGAGTTTGTAAAGCCAGCTGTTGCTACACCAAAACAAATCATCAAACAAGAAGTGATTAATCCAGTTGTAGAAATCGAGCAACCAAAACAAATTGAAATCCAACCACTAGAAATTCTAAAACCAGTCATGGAAGCACTACAACCAGCAATAGAAACTCCTCATCTTGAACAACAAACACCTATTGAGAAAAAAATTCAGATTCCCACAGCATTAAAAATTCCAGAAGAAGAAAAACTGGAAGAAGATGACAAAGATATTGATAAAATTAAAAGCGAAATAATGAAAGCACTTTCAAAGCTAGAACAAGTAGAGGTAGAATAGTTGACATTAGATGATGCCATTAAGGCATTATCAAACGATGCATTAAGGCTGATTAAAGACAAATATGTTTTGGGACTTGGTAGTGGAAGGGCTGCTACTTCCATAGTTAGATCAATCGGTCCTTATCTAAAAAAAAATAAAATCAAGATTAAAGCAATTCCCACATCTTTACAAATCAAGATAGAAGCTGAAAAAGCCGATATACCAATAATTGAAGCAGATCAAATTGATCACATAGATCTTGTTTTTGACGGCGCAGATCAAATCGATGAAAATAAAAATATGATAAAAGGGGGAGGAGGTGCACTGTTACGGGAAAAAATTCTCATAAATACGGCAAAGAAAGTTGTCATCATTGCTGATGAATCAAAATTTGTTAAAAAATTAAACCGAAGTGTTCCAGTTGAAGTACATCCTTTTGCAAGAAATATTGCTTCAAAACAAATTAAGAAATATGGTGGAAAACCAAACCTGCGAGTTATAGAAAGAGGATATCCTTTTGTGACAGAAAATGGAAATATAATTTTGGATTGTGATTTTGGCAATATATTAAAACCAAAAGAATTGGCTACAAAACTAATAGAAATTCCAGGCGTTATTGAAGTTGGACTATTTACAAAACCAGATATAATATACAAAATAAAAGATAATGGAAAATTCGATATTTTAACTTAGAACTGGTCTTGTAACAAATTTTCCATAGCCAGGTTTACCCACTATTTCAAAGTCTTCTGCCACAATTTCACCTCTTACTAATGTTTTTACAGGCCAACCTTTCAGGTTCCAACCCTCATATACTGTATAATCTGAAAAACCGTCAAGCAGTTGACTTGAAACCTTGTTCTCTTTTTTCAAGTCAATAATAGCAATATCAGCATCTGAGCCATTTTGAAAGCTTCCTTTTTTTGGGAACATTCCAAATATTTTTGCAGTATTGATACTTGTTAAAGAGACAAGTTGTTCTAATGTCATCTTGCCTTTGTTTACACCCTCGCTAATCAAGATAGGTAACATTGTTCCTATCCCAGGAAAACCAGCCAGTGCATCCCATACAGCATTACCAGCTAGTTTAAGATTTAGCCTATTTGCAACATGATCTGTTCCTATTGAATTAACAGTACCAAACTGAATCTCTTTCCATATAGCATCTACGTCGTTTGATGTTCTAATTGGTGGCATTACTTTTGCCAGATAACCTTTTTGCGATTCATATGACAATGTAAGATAGTGAGGACATGTTTCAACAAAAATTTTTGTACCATTCTTTTTTTCATCTTTTATAGCATTCATAGCTCCTTGTGATCCAATATGTACAAAGTATAAAACACATCCAACTTTTCTGGCAATTTTAGAAATAGTTCTAATTGACTTTATCTCAGATTCAACTGATCTGCTCTCTGACCATGCACCAAGCCCGTCTTTCTTTTTTTCTTTTCCTTCCCTTATACCACATGAACACATTTGATAATCCTCAGCATGAACCAAGACAGGGCATTGTAAGGATGCTGCAGTTGAAACTATTTTCTCAAACATGTCTAAATTCATTTCCACTTTTTCTTCGTTTAAGGAACTTGATCCAGGAGTCATATCCATATAGACGTGACCTACATCTTCGCCCAAATTCATGTAAATCTTGAATGAGTTAATGCCTTTTTTTGTACAAAACTCCATTTCTTCGATTTGATTTTTCTTGAGAATTGATGCATGAATTGCATAATCAACATAATGTGAAGTGGAGCTTTCTGAAAGATGCGAATCAAGAAGATTTTTGTATGAACCTCCCAATCTTAACATCCTCATCATAGTGGTGACTCCTCCAATAGCTGCCACTTTAGATTCTGTAATTGCCGCTTTTTCTATGGGCGAATAAACACCATAATGTACATGCGGATCTATAACTCCTGGTATAGATACCAAACCTCTAGCGTTAATTCTTACATTACATTGTGGAACTTCAGTTGTAAAATCAACGATCTTACCATCATCAATTACGATATTTTTTTCTGTCATTCCGCTTGGCAGAATTACATGTGAATCAGTAATTACCGTATCAAAAGTCATCAGTAATTTTCTTCAGAATCCTAGTATTATTCTTTGAGAGTAAATGATTAAAAACAGATGATATGCTTGATAACAAAAGGGCCGGTAGTCTAGTGGTAGTGATGCCGCGTTCGCAACGCGGATGTCGGGGGTTCAAATCCCCCTCGGTCCATCCCTTTAAAACCAGTACTACAGATTCAAGTCTAATGGGATACACAACATCCGTTTTGAAAGATGGAATGAATAATATTTCAGGGAAATCTAGAAAAATTTTCTAACTGAAATTCCGTTTATGAAAAAATTATAATTTCTGGTAAAAGATACCTTACTTTAGTGTAATTCTAGCGGTTGGTGGTTCAGCAGGATTTATGACAGTGATTTTAACCTTAGATGAATCTTGACCTAAACCATTGCTTACTGTAAGTGTGAATTCTAACACTTCTTGACCTCCTTTTGGCACATCATTAGGAGCAGTGAATGATGGATGAGGTGAAAAGGAATCCAATAGTGTTACTTGGCTTCCTGCTGTTTGAGTCCAAGAATAGATCAAGTTCTTGCCAACACTCTTAGAACCATCCAAAGTTACTTGGCTTAACATGGGTACTGTTTGATCAAAACCAGCATTAGCTGCTACAAATTCACGCACATTCATATAATTAGCAGTTACAGGACCTTCTTCAAGGTAAGAGAAGTAAATATAACTTTCACAATTTGCAACTGGGAATTTTCCTTCGTAAGCAGTCAATGTAAATGATAACTCATAACCGTGAAGTTTTGATGGAACAGTAAATGAGAGATTTTGTGTATTAGTAGAAAGACCAGCTATCTGATCTCCAGAACCCTCTCTCCAAACAAAAGTCAATGGAGCATTATATGGATTATCGATTTGTGGTGATATTGTAATTGGACTTCCTGGCTTAGCTTTCATTATTGGAGGGCAAGAAAGTGTTATAGGGACCAGATTTGTTACAGTAACTGTTTCGGTGTCAGAAGCCTGCAAACCTGCTCCGTTAGTTCCTGTGAGTAAAAATGTTAGAGTTTTAGTTTGCCCCATCTCCACTGAAGGTGCAGTGAATGTAGCTGTTGGTTGGTCTGGTGAGGAGATAATAACATTATCACCTGATGTCTGTGTCCACATTAATGATACAGTACCACCAAGAGAATCAGTTCCAGAACCTGTCAGTGAAACCTGAGATAGCTGAGGTACTATAATTTCATGTTGAGTAGTAACAACAGGTGGACTAGCATGGATAACTTGGAGAGTATATGTTGTGGTACTTTTTCCACTAATTGAATTGTTAACTGTGAGTGAAAACGTTAGATATTTTGTATCACCTAAAGCCACATCAGGTGTTCTGAAGGTGATCTCGGGTGCAGTATTTGATGAAATTGTAACAGGATCTCCTGCAGTTTGGACCCATAAATATCCCAATGGAAAGTTTTGAGGATCAGATGATGTCAAACCCGAAAGTGTGATTTGTGTATTACCATAAACTATAGTATAATTATTTGATTGTGAGTTTTGTGGCATTGTATCAGAATAAGCTGCAAATGAACCTAATCCCATTGAAAAAAGAACTATTGAGATTATTGCAAAAATCGTACTATTTCTCATGAGTAATCATTATTAAAAATTATCATTATTTAAATGTGATTATCATACTGTTGATCAAAGATCTTAAGCGATCACCATCTAAAATCAGCAATTTTCTAGTCTAAACAATTGCACATGAATAAGATTGACAGAGTCTAGAAATAATTATAAAATATTAAGGAAAAAGAATTGGTTTCTTAATCCAGTTAGACAACAAATCTGTTTTTCTTACTGTGGAGTAATTACAGCAGTCGGACCCAAGTTTGGATTCACTACTGTTATTGTTACAGAGTCACTGCTTTGACCGTTTTCGTTACTAACAGTTAGTGTAAACTCTAACACCTTTGTTTGACCAATGTCAACATTTGGTGCAAAGAATACTGGGTGTGCTGTACTAGCAAAGAGCAATGCAACCGGATCTCCTCCGGTTTGTTTCCAAGAATATGTTAGATGCTTACCAGTGCTTGCACTACCATCCAAGGTAACTTGAAGTCCTTCACTTACAGTTTGATCAGGACCTGCATTTGCTACTGGTGGTAATACATCTATTGGTAATGGGTTTACAGCTACTGTCACTTGACATGATTGAACATCAGATAGACCATCAGTAACATCAATTTGGAATTTAAGTACGTTACCAGCTGCATTGTAAGCTGGTGCAATAAATGTTGGGTTTGCATCATTGGTAGATGACAATGCTACTGGTTGACCTGAAATTTGTTTCCAAACATAGAATAATATTTTGTTATCTGGGTTTGTTACTGTAGATGAAAGTGTTACTTGGGATGACTCACTAACTACCATATCTTGACACACTACTGTTGGGGCATGATAAGTGCTTACAACATTAACTGTTACGGTAGCACTAGATTTACCTCCATGTCCATCATCTGCTGTAAGCATAAACAATAGGACTTTGTTTGTTTCAGGATAAATTATTGGTGCAGTAAATGTTGTAGTTGTATCATAATATGATGCTAATTTTACATGTGGGCCTGAAGTTTGTCCCCACGCATATGATAACTTGTCATTATCTGGATCAGTTGCAGAACCTGAAAGTGTTACCTGAGTTCCTTCATTAACTGTAATAGGTGTATTTGTAGTCACAATTGGTGGACGATTAAGATGAACAACTATAACATTGATTGAAGTTTGATCTGTTCCGCCATGTCCATCGTTTACAGCTAATCCAAATCGTAATAATTTTACTTCACCAGCATTATCTGCTGGTGCAACAAATGATATGATTGGGTCAGTAGTAGAAGATAATTGCACCGTATCTCCGGCAGTTTGTGTCCAAGAGTATGATAATGTATCTTGGTTTGGATCGCTTGATCTTAAGCCCGAAAGTGTAATTTTTGTTTGTTCAGTAACTATCAAAGTATCTGCCGGTATGACATTACCTTTCGTCAGCATAAAACGATCATAGTGCAAACCAAGATATGCCATTTGTTGAATGTAATAGCAATCTGGTGTTAACTGTCCACTATTGTATTGGTTAATACAAGCATCAATCGATCTATCAACACCTGTAGAGGATGTAGTTTGTGCATGTGCCATAAGATTTGGCATTGTAGCAGAAAAAATCACTAATAATGACAATAGAGTAATAGAAAATTTGTAATCCAATTCGTAGAAACTGGTAATTTACACTGATTAAAACCTTTCTCTTCATTGTTTTATTAGTTCAAACAAAAAATTTCAACCAACCATTTCTAATCATTTTTACAGCATCAAATGAGTAAAATTTCCTTGTTTTTCAGACATTTTTACTTTTATCTTATTTTAGATATCATATGAAAATTATTTCATGGTGTTTAATCTTGGATTTATCACATAATCTATTTTCCATAAAAGCATCTTTTTAGGTCATAAAACGTACAAAAAACAATATACAGCTACAGGTAATAATGCAAATAATGAAAGTATTCAATGGAAAAGCAGCCGCCGAAGACTATATGTCAAATCATACATTGACTTTCTCTACACCTGAGCTTACACTAACAAGGTTTGCATTTTGGTTGGGAGACATAGTACCAGATCCTAAAAATCCAGGTCAGACAATACCAAGGATAATGACTCTCATAGAAGAGAAAGATTTTGCACCGGTACCAATTGTTGATGACGAGACGTTTATCCCTACCGGTGCAGTAAAATCAGTTGGCGGTGGAATTTATGGAAGTGTACAAGCTGAAACTGGTTCTACCACAAAATTCTGTTCAGAATGTGGTTTTAAGCTTTCATTGAATGCAAAGTTTTGTACTCAATGTGGAGTAAATCAAGACTAATTTTCCAAATTCTAAATTCAGTTTTATAATTTAAGATTACTAAACTTTTTTTCCGCACTTTGTACAGAATTTTGTTGTTGATTTCAGTGGTGCGCCACAAGAAGAACAACTTGGTCCACTAGAAGATTGCGGCATCAAGCTAGGATCTGGTGTCGGAAGTGTTCCAGGATTACCAAATGCTGAAGCAGCAGAAACTATTGAAGGCGGCCTACCAGGTCCTGGCATTGTTGCAGCTGAAATGTGTCCAGGTGATGAACTGCCAAATCCCCCCACAGGTATAGAACCAGTTACTTGTGTAGTACCTGGTGCAGAGCCTCCAGCAATTTTATCAAGTGATTTTTTTAATTCAAAAATTACTTTTACTGCAAGAAATTCTAATGCAGAATATGCAACAACATAATCACCAAGTTTTTCAAAAAATTCTTTGTCTGACATTTTTCCCTGTTTGTATATGTTATTAGCATCAAGAAATGATTCGTAATATCCTTGTGAGTCGTTTAATAGATTCTGCAGTTTATCAAATAACAGGTTAAGTGTATCTACATCCCCAAATGACATGTAAAAAGTTGCGTTGACCATTATTAATTATTTTAGATTAAAAAAATTATAGGTCTAGTTTTTTATGACTAGGCTTTCTCTAGTGCTTTATCAATCATGTTTTTGTAAGAGGACTTTGAGGCGGCACCTACTTGTTGAGAAATTACTTCACCTTTGTTGAATATAGCAAGTGTAGGTATACTAAATACATTATATTTTGAAGCAAGCTCGTTATTTTCGTCTACGTTTACTTTGACAAAGTTGACTTTGCCAGCATATTCACCAGCAAGCTCTTCAATAACTGGACCAACCATTCTGCACGGACCGCACCATTCTGCCCAAAAGTCTACAAATACTGGGATCTGTGAGTTTATTACTTCAGTTTGCCAAGTTTTTGCATTTACAGGTTTTGCTTTTTCCATTTTTATCTAAATTAATTAATTATAATATCCCTAAATATATTGAGCGATTTTATTTGTGGTTTTTACCATCTACTTCGTAAACCGTAATAGTGTTTACCGCCACCAGAATGTCTTTCTCCGTGTTCAGATCTGCCTTCAGATCTACCTCCATATCTTCGGCCTCCGCCTCCACCACCATAACGACTTCTTCCTGCATATCTACGACCGCCAGAAAATCCTCTGTGACCAGTTTCTCTTTTTAATGTATCAGGGATTTTTACTTCAATTCCTAGTTCTTTGTTAAGATCGGTCATCTGTACTTTTGTCTGTCTAGCTATTGCTCTGAAATCTCCAACTGAGGAATAAGATACTAGTGTGATGGCCCTTCCTTTAGCGCCGGCTCTTGCAGTTCGTCCAATTCTGTGAAAGTACACCATGTCCTGATTTGGAACATCGTAATTTATTACAAGTGCAACTTCTGGCACGTCTATTCCTCTAGCAGCAACATCAGTCGCCACTAAAATGTCAGCTTTACCTTTTTTGAACAAGAACATTGATTTATCACGTCTAAATTGTGACAAATCTCCTTGGATTGTTACAACGTTAAAGTTAGCCTTGGTAAGTTCATGCGAAACTCGTCTTGTTCTATCCTTTGTAGAGCAGAATACTATAGTTTGACCAGTCTTGTTCTCTTTAATGAATTTCATTAAATAATCAGTTTTTTCTCGATCTTTAATGATTAGGAATGCTTGATCTATTCCCTCCCCGCTTAAGTCATCAGCATCTATAAAGATCTGCTGTGGATGTCTCATGTATTTTTCTGCAAGTCTCAGTATTTCGGCTGGCATTGTAGCAGAAAAGAGTGCAGTTATTTTACGTTCAGGAGCTAGATCTAAGATGAATTTAATATCGTCAATAAAACCCATGTCAAGCATTGTATCAGCTTCATCAAGTATTACAAACTTGATATCATTAAGTTCAATTGAACCTCGTTTCAAATGATCAATAAGTCTACCAGGAGTTGCGACAACAATCTCTACACCTCTGTCAAGATCATTGAATTGAACGTTAATGCTTTGACCACCGTAAATGGTAACATTTCTTATTCCTGTGTACTTAGCAAATTTATTAATCTCACCAGAAATTTGAACTGCCAGTTCTCTTGTCGGAGCTAAAATTAGTGCTTGTATTCCTCCTTTTGGAACAATGTTTTGTAAAATTGGTAACGAAAACGCCGCTGTCTTACCTGTTCCAGTATGCGCTTGCCCAATAACATCCTGGCCTGAAAGAAGAACAGGTATTGCTGCTGCTTGTATTGGAAAAGGTTCCTGGAAATTCATATCCTTTAACCCGTCGAGTATGGATTTTTTAATTCCTAATTCTTCAAATTTTTTCAATTTCTTTCATCATCTTTCTTAAGCAATGACAGAGAAAGCTCATTGCTTATTCCGTCATTATTTTCGATGTATTAGCTCAGTTTTTGCCTCTATTAACCCTTTCCAATTTATTGAAAAAAATAACATGATTTTTTAAATTTGTACAATATTTGAATTGTAGATGAACCATTTCAAGTTAATTTTTTGTAATATTTAGATCTGAACATACTTAAATGACTTTTTTATTATCATAAACCATGAGTGATGACCTACGATTAAAAAAATTAAGAGGTTCTGGTGGCTACATTATGGCATCTGTTACAGATGATCAACAGAGAAAAGGAAACCTTGGCGGCCCAGATCTATTTTTGGCTCCAGTAGGTAGAATAGATGTAGATAAGATTTCAAAATATTTTTGCAATACATGTGAAAAGGATTATGAGGGTAGTCCAAAGATCGATTATGAAACGCCAAATGAAATTGTAGCAGATAACTTGGTCCTTTTGGAGAAGGGTCAGTATGTTTGCACAACTTGTGGTTCTGTTCTTTCAGAGTATAGAAACTTTAGTAAACCAAACGAAAGTGCAGAGGTAGGATTGGCAAAACAACAATCATTTACAGGTCAAAATATAGTTGAATCTTCTATCGCTAGTTATACATCACCACAACCAAGTTATCAATCAGAGATTGCTTCATTAGGAGTAACAACTTTTAATTCTATAACTGGAATATCTGTTTACGATTCAGAAGCACGAAAAATTGGTATTGTAAAACAAGTCGGAATTCAAACGGGTCAAGCTGGAGTTGTTCTTATAGTTACAAAAAATGATGGGAGTGATGTAACAATAAAGTGGGATGAAATAAAAAAAATCGGGGAAATCGTATTATTAGGTAGAATAGAATTAGGAACTACAAAATGTAATGGATGTGGTTATGTAAATAACCCTGATTCAAAATTCTGCGAAAGTTGCGGTAAAAAGATATAGTGTAATGCAGCACAATGTTAAGTAAGATTTATCTTAGTAACTTTAAGAACGAAACATGATTGAAAAAGCGTTCTGGAAGTAAAGCAATTGTAAAGGACATAATAATAGTTGCAATAGGTATTGCAATCATATGGATTGGTTTACGTGTAACATTTGGAACAGAAAATCCATTTTATGTGGTTTCAAGCGGTAGTATGATACCAAATCTCAATGTTTTTGATGTTATTGTTGTACAAGGGAATGTTCCCTTTGATCATGTCAAAGTAGGTGATATTATAGTTTTCAATAGACCAAATGGTCATGACAGGGTAATTGTACATAGAGTAGCTGAGATCTTACAGAAGGATCCTCTTGTTATTAGAACAAAGGGAGATGCCAATCCGGGTTCAATTCCAGGAACAGATTTCCCAATAACTAAACAAGATTACATTGGCAAGGTGGAATATGTAATACCACAGATAGGATATGTTACAAGGATACTTACTCCTCCCATAAATTACATCATAATTGCAGTAATTATTGGAATAATGCTTGTCAAACAATTTGGAAAAAAATCCGAATCTGGAACTCTTTCTGACAAACTTCCTGGAGAGGATCCCAAAATGCCTCCCACTGAAGATATTCCTAAAAATCCAGATTCTATAACTTCAAACAAGTTTGATGATATTTCTGACTATAAATATACAAACGCTAGTACAGAAAATAAAGATTCAAATGAATCAGAATCAAAATAGATCTAATTTTAAGAAATAATCATTTAAGAATTTAGTTATGAGTTTTACTTAATTTGAATACTCGCTCAAAATAATCTGCTTGTTCTGGTGTAAGATTTTCATCATCTTTTACACTAGCAAGATTTTTTGCAAGCTTTTTCTTATATTCAAGTTGCATTAGACGTGCAATGTTAATTCGCTGTGCTTGTGGAGACCCTGCACCATGCATTGATTCTGTTAGATATCCTACAGCATTTCTTCCCATTGTCATGTTTTCTATCAATCTAAGAATTCTCATTCTGTTTTCAACATCTACACCTTTTCTTCCCTTCAGATACTTTCGAAGTATTGGTCCTGTTTCTGGATTTCTAAAGTCTTTTTCTGATGGAAGTGTTACCATAAGACCACCTGCAATATCCTGAGCTAATCTACCAATTTCATATGGAAATCTTGTAACATTGTGTTTACACACGTTAGCAAGCATATCATCATTTAACCACGCTCCAGATTTCGTTTTATGAGCTTGGTATGAAGAAGCAATTCCTGCAGCATATATGCTCTCATTTAGATGAGTCATTTCCACAAGCTTGTCTTTTATGTGAGACACACTTGGGATTCCATTATAGTCCGCAATAGCTGCAGCGGCACCAATTAGCACATCTCCAAGACCCGTTTTACAAACATAACTCCTTCTATGATAACAAGTAAATCTTTCAACAAGCATAGAAGCATATTCAAATTCACCGTTCATGAATACGTGTTCCCATGGAATGAAAACATTATCAAAAATGATCATAGCCTCCTGTCCGGAAAACTTTGCATTTCCAGAATCAATATCTCCTTCTTCCATACTTCTTGTGTCGCATGATTGACGACCATAAATATAGGTGATTCCGGGAGCGTCAGCTTTTACAGCCCCTACTACTGCAAAGTCTTTGTCGTTTTCTTGTAATCTCATTGTGGGCATGACAATTATCCAGTGAGAGTTAATGCAACCCGTCTGGTGAGCTTTTGCTCCTTTTACTGTAATCCCTTTTTCATTTTTTTCTACCACATGTAAGTACATGTCAGGATCTTCCTGTTCATGAGGAGCTTTACTTCTATCTCCTTTTGGATCAGTCATAGCACCCCCGATTACAAGATTTTCATTTTGTACAGTTTTGATAAAATCAATTAATCGTTTATGATAATTTGTTTTATATTTTTCATCTATTTCGTATGTAACAGAATAAAGTGAGTTTAATGCATCCATGCCAACACATCTCTGGAAGCATGTTCCAGTATTTTGTCCAAGTTTTCTTTGCATCTTATTTTGATTAACAAGATCTTCTGGGCTTTGCACAATATGCAAAAATCTGTTAATTTTTTGTCCAGTTAATGACGATTTGACAGTAGCAAGTTCTTCCTCTCTTACCGCTAAATCATAAGTTTCAGCAACCGCGTTAATAGAAGGTCTGATTATTGGATGATCTACTGGTTCTTTGACTAGTTCACCAAAAAGATAGACTTTGAGATTTCTTCCTCGTAGACTGTCAATATACTCAGCACCAGTCCTTATTGGCATACAGATATTTGCTCTCAAAGCAATATAAATATTCTAAACTAGTTTTGTTTAACAATAAAAAAACACGTAGTATCAAACAAGACCAATTCTTACATCTACCACTTTACAGCCTTTACCCTTTTCAAAAACTAAAACTGGATTCATATCAAGTTCTTTTATTTCTTTAAAGTCATTAACAAGTTGAGATAGTCTTTGCAAACACTCAGATAGTTTTTTGGTATCAGATGGTTTTTCACCACGAACACCTTGCAAAAGTTTGTTTGTTTTTATAGAAGAGATCATTTCATCTGCTTCTGAATTGGTAATTGGAGCAAGTCGGAATGTAACATCTTTTAAAACTTCAACATAGATTCCACCCATACCAAACATGACAACAGGTCCAAATCCTGATTCAAGTTTTGAACCGATGATTGTTTCTTTTCCTTCCTTTACCATTTCTTGTATCAAAACACCTTTGATGATCGCTTTTTTGTCATATTTTTTTGCATTCTTAATTATTTCTTTGAAAGTGTTTCTTACTTCCTGTGGATTTTTTAATCCTACCTTTACTCCCCCCGCATCTGACTTGTGGATAATTTGTGGAGACACTATTTTCATTACAACCGGATATCCAATTTTCTTTGCGGCTTGTATTGCTTCTTTATTTTTTTTAGCTAGTACGCTTTTAGGAATTGGAAAACCATATGCACGTAAAACTTCTTGCCCTTCTTCTTCAAGAAGATTTTTCCTTCCATCTTTTCTTACTTTTTCAAATACATTTTCAACTTTCTTTTTATTGACCGTAAATTTGTGTATTTTTCCTTCTGGTGTTTTTGACCATTCATTAAACCGCAGCATTGCCTTTAGAGTCCTTATTGCAGTTTCGGCATATTGATAGTGAGGCACTCCTCCTTCTGCAAGAATTTCTTTGTTCTTTATTCCTTCATCCAAGCCCATAAGGCTTGAAAGTATTGTTTTGTTGTATTTTTTGGAAACCCTAACAATAACTTCAGCAAGCTTGTTGTAATCTAAAGTTGCAGAAGGTGTGCACATTGCAATAACTGAACCCACGTTTGTGTGTGCAAGAACTTCATTTAGCACGTTATCAAATCTATTAAAATCTGCATCACCTACAATATCAACCGGATTCCTTGAAGTACCCCATGGTGGAATAACCGCATTTATTTTTGGCCGTATGTCTTCAATGTTTGCCATTTTTATTCCAAGCTTAGAGCAAGCATCTGTAGAGATTATTGCAGGTCCCCCAGCATTAGAAACTATAACCAAATCTCCTTTTGTTGGAAGAGGTTGTTTCGAAAATGCAGTGGCGTAATCAAACAATTCTTCCATTGTATCTACTCTAATAGCTCCTGATTGTTTTAACAACGCATCATAAATTTCGTCAGAGCCCATTAATGCACCAGTGTGAGACATTGCGGCTTTGGCACCTTCAGGACTACGACCAGATTTTAAAACAAGAACTGGTTTTTTTACAGAATTAAAACGTGTTATTTGTTTACATATTTTCAAGAATTCTTGGCCATTTCCCAAATCCTCAAGATACATTACTATTACTTTGGTTTGTTCGTGTTCTGCTAGCATCTTAAGCATGTCAACTTCATTGAGATCTACTTTGTTTCCCATACTAATTACTGCAGAAAATCCAATTCCTTGTGCACTTGCATCCTCTACCAACGCAGCACATATTGCACCGCTTTGTGAGACAAGAGCAATTTCTCCTGATTTTGGAGTAACTTTAAGAAAAGTAGAATTCATCATTGTTTGAGGAGCAAGATTCATCACTCCAAGGCAATTTGGACCAATAATTCTCAAATTGTATTGTTTAGCAATTTCTCCTAATTTTCTTTCTAATGTAGCACCTTCCTCATTTACTTCTTTAAAGCCAGCAGTGATTATGATAACTCCTTTCAATTTCTTTTTACCGCATTCTTCAAGTACTGATGGAACTACATCATTTTTTGTTACAACCACAGCAAGATCAATTTCTTCAGGAACGTCCAAAACACTTTTGTATGCTTTTTTATCAAAAACTGTTTCTCTAGTTGGACTGATTGGGAAAATTTTTCCTGTATATCCTTTCAATATGTTAGATGTAATGGCACGACCAACACTGCCTTCTTTATCAGATGCGCCTATTATTGCAATAGATTTTGGAGAAAGGAAAACAGAATCAGTCATTTTTAATGAATTGGGATCAAATTGATTTGTATAATAAGTTTATCCGTACTTGAAGATAAATTGTTTAACTATTACTCAGCTTCCAAGCATTTTTCCTGCAAGATTTTCATTTCTTGGAATCCATTTTAACTTAAGATTTTTGTATTTTCCCATTAGGCCCCAAGCTTCCATCGCCAAAGTTCGGAGCTGATCACTATTAATAGCATATTCATGATTTAGCTGGGATATAGTGTTTTTGGAGTCACTGTAAATATTTATTTCATCATTATTACCTAGAAATTTTTTTAAAACCATGATTATTGCCAGATATTCTGCCTGATTATTTGTTATGTTTGGTTCTTTTTTGTAAAACGATTCTCCTGTCTCTTTTACAAAGAATCCAAAACCAGAGTTTGGCCCACCAGAACCATCTACATAGATATTAAGTAACATTTTTGTATTGCCTCATTAATTTTGTGCTCAAATTTAGAACTATAAATCTACTGTAACGTTATCTTAAGAAATATCAAAATGCCAGCAAGTTCTGCAACATGAACTGCAAGTAGGTAAGGCAAAAGAGCAGCAGCATAAAGTTCCATCATTGAAAAATAAGCATATACTCCTATGACATTATGCAAAAATAACAACCCAGCAAAAAATATCATTCCAAGTGGAAGCTGTGCCTTTGTTCTTGAATAGATTTTTATAAAAACTCCAACTAATACGCCCAATACAACTAGGTTAGCTCCTGATACGATAGTACTTGCAGTCATTATTGGTTCCATTTAAAAAAATTTAACCTCTCTTAGCATATTTACTTTGTTCCAATTTAGTTACAATTTCATCAAATGTTTCTAAATTAACCTCTAAAAATGTGGAAATGAAAAAAGTTGCCCCATATTTTTCTCCAACTCGAGTTATGAGATTATTTTTCTCAAGAACGTTGACATGATGTTGAATTGCTTTATAATCCAATCCTAGTTCCTTGGCAAGCTGATTTGCGTTAAGCGGTGTATTTCTAATAACTGATATCAATCGAATTCTGTTTAAACCGCCTTTTGAGCCTGTAAATACAAACCATAATAGACGTTTAGCATAGGGATCACCTGCCATTTGTTAATCAGCTTCGTGT
This sequence comes from Nitrosopumilaceae archaeon, assembly GCA_050749225.1. Classification (GTDB taxonomy): domain Archaea; phylum Thermoproteota; class Nitrososphaeria; order Nitrososphaerales; family Nitrosopumilaceae; genus TA-20. Next base: position 16,901 of record JBOGQR010000005.1, read on the forward strand.
ACTGTTGAATAATTAAAAGGTGTTATGGAATATCGTTTTGACAATTGTAAAGTCCAGATGTGAGGTATTTCTTCGTATAACAAAAAATATGTTATAAGAAAAAATATGAAAGAAAATTCTGTACGTTATTTCATGAACTTGATAACTGATAAATTGAACAAAGTATTAGAGAATTTCATGTTTGATTATGATTATCCCTTATACAGACCGCCATCAGAGGCAAAATCTCTCATATTTCAAGTAACTTTAGGGTGTTCATTTAACGTCTGTTCTTACTGTAACATGTATCGTACAAAAGAATATGTCGAAAGATCTTGGGATGAGATCAAAATGGAAATTGATTTAGCATCAAAGCATATGCAGGATACAAATAGAATTTTTCTGGCAGACGGTGATGCATTAAATCTTCCAACAGACAGAATGATTCAGATACTTGATTACATAAATCAAAAGTTTCCAAAACTAGAACGGATATCTTGTTATGCAATGCCAAAGAACATACTAGAAAAATCTTCTGAAGATTTGAAAAAAATTCATGATGCAGGTCTTACAATGTTCTATATTGGTATAGAAAGCGGTTCTGACAAAATTCTAAAAAAGATAACAAAGGGTGCTACAGCTCAGACAATAATCAAAGCTTGTCAAAAGGCAAAGGATACAGGATATACAATCTCATGCATGATAATACTAGGTCTTGGTGGAAAGACCTACACAAAAGAACACATAGATGAGACAGCCAAAGTGCTCAGTATTACTGCTCCAGACTATGTAGGAGCTCTTACCTTACATCTTGAAGATGGAATAAGAGATGAGTTTTTGACAAAATTCAAAGAACCTTTTGAACTAATTGATGATGTTGATGTGTTAATTGAGCTTGAAAACCTTGTAAGTAAGATGGATCCCAAAAATCCAGTAGTTTTCAGAGCAAATCATGGTTCAAACGCATATCCTATAGGCGGTACTTTTCCTAAAGACAAAAAATCAATATTAGAAAAAATTTCATATCTCAAAGAACATCCAGAACTTTGTAGACCAATAGGATTTAGAGGATTTTAGATCCCTACAATCTCCATTCATGAAAAGAATAATTAATCAATCATAGAAATTTGGTTTTATGAAGGCATTAGTATACGAAGAATATGCACCTGATGATAATTATGGACGAATTTTAAAATTAAAAGAAATTCCTGAACCTAAACCAAAATCAAACGAGGTTGTTTTCAAAGTAAAAGCAGTAGGTCTCAATTATGATGACATTTGGGGTATGAGAGGCAAACCAATCCAAATACCAATGCCACATATCTCTGGTACCGATGCGACAGGAGAAGTAATTGCGGTAGGTGAAGATGTAATAAACATAAAAATTGGAGATCGAGTTGTTTCACATGGAAATATTTCATGCAGAGTTTGTAATGCATGTACTGATGGAAGAGAATATGATTGTAGAGATCGTAAAGTTTGGGGATTTCAGACAGGACCGTTATGGGGAGGGTATTGCGAAATAACTCATCTCCCAGAAGTAAATGTTGTAAAAATTCCGGATAATATCAGCTATGAAGAAGCTGCAGCTGCTTCAATGGTCCTTATGACTTCTTGGCACATGCTTGTTGGTAGAGCCAAAATTAAGCCTGGTCAAACTGTTCTAATTATGGGAGGAGGTTCCGGCATGGGCACATTTGGAATACAAATCGCAAAATTATTTGATTGTGATGTTATTACTACAGCTAGTCCAGATAAGCTTGACAGATGCTTAAAAATAGGTGCAGACTATGCCGTTGATCATAGAAAAGAAGATTGGCACAAAGAAGTTTTTACTATCACAAAAGAACTCGGTAAAAAGAAGAATCAGCCACCGGGAGTCGATATAATTTTTGAACATATAGGAGGTTCGCATTGGAATAAGGAATTGACTTTACTAAAGTATGGTGCTACACTTGTTACCACTGGTGCAACAACTGGTTATGATGTTAAATCTGATCTAAGACATATCTTTTTCAAAGGAACAAACATCTTGGGTTCCACTCAGGGAACAAAAGCAGAGTTGGAAGAATCTATGTATTGGATGTCAAAAAGGAAAATCAAATCAATAATTGATTCGATATATACATTCGAGAATGCTGCAGAAGCCCATAAAAAAATGCTCAAGGGAAATATCTTTGGTAAGATCTTAATGAAACCCGATTGAGTTGGAAAGATAATAGAGTTGTACAAATCCGTTACATGAAATTTATCTTAATAGATAGTGCATGATTTGTTATTAGTTAAATATGATTAAGGGTAATTTATGATACGAATTTTGGATCAGCATGTCACTGTAGTGCCAAAAAATAATTAATTTTTTTCTTTATACAATCTTATTGATTTAGCAATAAGATTCACACAAACCAAATAAACTATAAATGATATTGACTGAGCCAAAGCGGATGAAAGGTATGCTTCATAGTTACTGGTTAATAGATAATACTGTATCAACCATCTGCATATAACGTAAATTATTTCACTTGATCCTAATGAAGCAATAATTTTCAGTAAATCTGTTTTCAGTCTAGATTTGTCTAGCTTGCCTGATTCTAAGAGATACTTTTTTCTATTGTCAATATAAAAAAAACCTGAAAAAGCTGCATAATAAACTGATAAATCAACTACCAGAGTTGCGGAACTATTGATGTATTTTGCTTGAATTGAAAATATTTGTGAGGCTATAGCAGAAATTATGACGGATGTAAGGAAAGCAAGAAAAATATTCTTATTTAGCATCACATATTCTTTATACTGTTTTTTCATACACTGTCTTTTTGTATCTTACAAATAAATCACATCACCAAATCAAAATAAGATTTTTGTATGATGACATGGGTTAATTCGTATGGTTAAACTAAGTGATCTGAGAGCCTGTAGACAGTGCCACATGGTATATTTTAAAACTCCATCAGAAAAATGTGCACATTGTAATGCTTCAACACAACAAGAAGAAGTAAAATTTGATTAAAACTTCTTTGGTTGTGAATTTTTGATCTTCATCATTCTAGATCTACAATTATCATAATTTTTATGTATAATTTACTAATTCCGACCAAATTTGAATAATTGTTCAGAAATGGTTTTTAATTATCAAATTATAAAAATTATTTTTTTACAGATATGATTTCATGGAATTTTTCTGCGATAATCTCTAAATGTGTAAGATATCTTTGCTTGATAATATTTCATCAAAGTGATTGGCAACATTAGAAAATATTATCTAGTAGAGCCTTGATTACGGACTAGTGGATTATCATAATTTTCATGGAAAAAACATTCCTCATATAGAAATAAACTCAGACATGAAAATAGATGATCTTGTAGAAATTTATGCAAATTCTGGTTACAATGCAAGACAACTTGGTGAAGCTGCAAAACTGTTTGCCAAAATGATTGAAGATGATGCAACAATATGTCTTACTATTGCGGGTGCCATGACGCCAGTTGGATTTGGAGGTCTATTCAAATCTCTTATAGAAAAAGGATTTGTGGATTGGATAATATCTACAGGTTCTAATTTGTACCATGAAGATCATTTTGCATGGAATTTACCTGTAAAACAAGGGCATTTTGAGGTAGATGATATGATTCTTTATCAAAAAGATATTGTCAGAATAAGAGACGTCTACATCAAAGGTGAAGAAACACTCAAGAAACAAGATTTGATTGTACAAAAAATGTTTGAAAATAATGCTATGGAAAAACCATTTACTACAGCTGAATTTGCAAACTGGATGGGTAAATACTCAAAAGAATATTCAAAAAATCCAGAAAGAAGCTTTGTTGTTTCTGCATATGATTATGATGTACCTCTATACATTTCAACATTAAAAGACTCTTCACTAGCGCTTGATCTGGCTCCTCTTAGACTTGCCAATAAATCATTCTCATTAGATTTTGTAAAAGAGATAATTGAGCAGGCAGCAATTTTGTACAATTCAAAAAAAGCAGGAATTGTGGAGATAGGTGGCGGTGTACCTAAAAATACTGCACAACAGACAGGTCCACTATTAGATCAGATTTTAGGTCTAGGTCACGGGGGACAGAATTACATTATTCAAATTACTGATGCTAGACCAGATACTGGAGGTTTATCTGGTGCAACACTTCAAGAAGGTAAAAGTTGGGGCAAGGTAAAAGATTCTCATGAAGATGTGATTGTAGTTTATGCAGATGCTACCATAGCGTTTCCAGTTTTGTGTTTGTATGCATTAAGTAAGGAAAGTCCACGAAAACCAAAACGATTGTACAAGAAATTAGGACAATATTATGAGGAATTGTCTGAAACTTATTTCAACAAAAAGAAATCAGGTAAACCATAAACAGAGCTTTTATTACTAAAGAAAGATTATTTTAGAGAATTAATACAGCAGCTGCAAAAACTGTAGTCCATCTTCCTCTTGAATCCCCAATCGCACTCTGAGTTATGTTTCTAGTTTTGTATATTTGGCCAGACACTTTCCATTGTTGTCTTTTCTCATCCCAATTCTTGTCTACATCAAATGGTATTCCTATAGATGAGGCTAACATTTGCGCTGCAATATCTTCAGCATAGTCACCAGCTTCTTTTCCTGTCTCCCCAAAGGAGTGATATTCAGATAGATATCCCCATTTTTTCTTGTCACTTGGTTCTGCCAATCCTACTGAAGCTGCCATCAATCGATGTGGTTCGTTAGATTGTTGTCGTGCATAGATTACGAATTGAACACTGCCTGGACGTATCAATTTCAATCCCTCTGCACGAGAAATTATTTTTGCTCCTGGGGGAAGTATACTTGAAATTAACACCAAATTTGTATTTGGAATTCCAGCATCTCGTAATGCATATTCAAAACTTGTAAGCTGATCTTGATGAACTCCTTTACCACTTGTGAGGAACATTTTTTTTGCAACTAAATCTAACATAGCATCAATCAGATTACAAATATATAAAATCCCTTCGATAAAAACAAAATTTCAAGAAATTTACATTACATATCAAATTAGAAGATGATAGAAATTCAGAGTACAACCCATAATTATTTTTGATTTAATAATAATGATGAGATGGTCGTTGCATTTTACCAAGTTTGTCAAAATGATCATGGGGTTTATCTCCTCTAGCATGAGAATGACTGGTACCATCACCATGTGTATGAGTATACATGACAGGTTTTCTCATAACAACTTCATCTACACGTATTAATAATGATGCTACTTCGGTAGCTGTTTTGATTACCTGTTCTTTGATTACAAGAGGTTCTATAACATCATGTGAATACATTTCTCTAACTTTTCTTTCAATCGCATCTACCCCATACCACAAGTGAATACTCCCATTGTTGTGCTCAGAATTTTTGTTTCTTAGTTGAGCAATTGTATCAACTACATTCATTCCAGAATTTCTAGCTAGTGTGAGTGGAATTTCTTCAAGAGCTTCTGCAAAATTTTGAATCACGATTTGTTCTCTACCTTCAATTGCAAGTGATTTTTTTCTAAGCTCATTTGCAATAATTGTCTCAGTTGAACCTCCACCAGCTACTACGGATGGATTTATGAAGAAATCTTTTAGAACTGTTATAGCATCAAGCACAGAACGGTGATATTCATCAAGCATTCTCTTGGAATTTGCTCGTAGTAATATAGTGACTGATTTTGGATTTTTACATCCTTCTACAAATACCATTTTGTCATCACCTACAAATTTTTCATAAACCTTAGCTGCAAACCCTAAATGCTTTTCAGTTATGTTATCAAGATCATTTGTTATTGGAACACCAAGTGCTTTTTTTAGCCAATGCAGATCATTTTCCTTTACTCGACGAAGCGATATTATGCCTGCTCTAGATAAATAATGTTGTGCCAGTAGACTGATCCCTTTTTGTGAGATTACAACATTTGCACCCGAGTTGATTATTTTTTGAGTTTTTTCCTTGACATCATCATTTTCTTTTGAAAGATATGTTTGCATTTCTTTTGGAGTATTAATTGTGATTTCTGCATCGGTCTTGGTTCTTACATTATCAAGTTCTTCGTTAATCAGAAGAATCTTAGCTTTCTCAAGCAATCTTGGCATGGCAGAATTATCTATTGTTTTATCAATAACTACGCCTCGAACTAGTTCAATATCTGAAGTGTTGCCTGGTTTTTCTTCTATCTTTATGTCATCTGTTTCAACTTTTTGATTTACAAGATCCGCTATTGTATAAAATGCATTAGTCACTAATTCTGCTACAGATTTCTCTTCACATAATATAGAAATAGCTTTTGAACTTAAACATGTTTCAGCTAGTTTGACCATAATTTCTTTATTTTTATAGCTATATGATTTTGCAATTGATCTTACAATATCAAGCGATTGTTCAGCCGCCATCTTGTATCCTGCTTCAATTGTGGTAGGAGATATGCCTAAATCCAATAATTTTTCAGCCTTTTCAAGCAATGAACCAGCCAAGATTACTACAGATATTGTTCCATCTCCTACTTCATTATCAACAGAGTTTGATGCATCTATCATTACTTTAGCAGCAGGATGTTCAACATCGATTTTGCGTAGCATTGTTGAACCACTTTTAGTGAGAGTGACCTCACCCAAAAGATCAATGTACATTTTTTCAAACCCCCTAGGACCAAATGAACTTTTGATAAGACCCGCAATCAATTTTCCAGCAAGTAAATTGTATCTTCTAGCCTCATCTCCTGTAGAATATCTTGTAGCATCGCCAAGTAAATCACCCGTATAACTCATGCCAAGTACACTAGGTTTAGTAATTATAAAACTTCTGATCAATAGAATCTAAAAAAATTCAAAAAAATAGAAATCTGTTTTATGAAACATCTATTCATTAGATCTGAATTGTAGATTCTGTTTTGTAATTTTTTGTGGCAGAAGATCTAAGAATAGCAGCTATAGATTCTGTCATATCTACAATTTCAGAAACTGAATCAGCTAATATTCTTACAATAATACCAGAATCATGTGGTAATGATGAACAACTGGCTAAAAGATATGTATTTTTGGTTGCTAAATTGATCTCGTCTACAATCCTCTCTATTTGAATAGAACTGCCAATTATGTAAACTGTGGAAAAGATAGTCTTTCCTCCAAATACAGATTCAAGATTTGCTTTATCTTTATGACTCAAACTCATCACATCTGTAAATAATATCTGACCATTTTTATGAGCTGAAGTTCTAAGAAAGCAAAGATCGAAATCAAACTTTTCACCAGATGCAATACGACCTGCTGATATAATTTCTGAGTATATCAGAACTGCATTTTCCTCAACCTCGAGATTTACTTCTTGATAAAATCTAGATGCTTTAAATGGTATAATTTGATGTGGAATAAATTCTAGATAGCTTCCTTTTTGATTATGTATGTTGATGTATTGAGAGGCATAACCACCCTCCATCTTGTAAATTTTGGTTGCAGATTGGGTAGTAATTCTTGCTGACGAGTTCTTACCCATTACAACATCAATTTTCTGTTCGTCTCCTTGCAATATACCTCCAGAAGATGACATCATGTAGATGTGAGCAAAGTGCGGATAAGATGTGTCAGGGTATATTGCTTTTTGAATTAGAAACGGTGCTTTTGACAATAGTGATTTAATGTATGTTTTAGAATCATCATTTACTTGAAGCTCTATCTTTATGGTACCATTCTGCCCTGGCATTTTTAACTCCTTATTTGTGTAATTCTTGAAAATATCCGGAATTTGTGAACTCATCTGATTCGATCCTTTTTAGCAATTGGTTTTTTGTCAAAGAGTACCGATTCGATTATTCTTTCAGCAACATATTCTATGCCCTCACCTGTTTGACAGTTGACAAACACATATGACTTCTCTACTCGTGTTTTTTTTGCGTCTCTTTCCATTATAGCAAGATCTGCTCCTACATGTACTGCAAGATCAATCTTGTTGATTACAAGTAAATCACTACTTTCTATTCCTAATCCACCTTTTCTCGGATACTTGTCTCCACCTGCTACATCTATTATGTAAATAAAATAATCTGCAAGAGCAGGACTAAAAGTAGTCATGACATTATCACCACCACTTTCAATTATAATCAAATCAAGACTAGGATCTTTCTTTTCGATCTCTTCAATTACTGCTAAATTTATTGTTGGATCTTCGCGTATAGCAGTATGCGGACACCCGCCAGTAGCTATTCCTATGATCATATTTTCAGGCATAACCTTCAACTCTGTAGATAACGTTCGTTGCATTCTTTCTGCATCTTCTTTTGATATGACATCGTTAGATATTATGCAACACCTATAGCCTCTTTTTATCAGGATGGGCACCACTCTCTCAATCAGACGTGTTTTTCCTGATCCTACCGGCCCGCCAATGCCAACTTTTGGTATTTTTTTATTTTTTAACATCAAAATTTACCACTAAATTATGTAATGAACATTTTAGAATTATTATGCTCATGAATCATTTGAAAAATATCTGTTAGAGGAGTCAATTGCCAAATATTGTTTAACGGTTCTTTCTTAATGTTCTTTGAAATATCATTGATCTTGTATGAAAGTAGTGTAAGAATTTTCTGACCGCTTATGTGTTCTATTATTCCTAATCTAATTGCTGCGGCTATGACACTTTGACTAAATGAATAGAGCATCATTCGTATTCCACTCTCTGTTGGAATTCCAAGAAGGTTTGTAGTTATTCCTAGACAAACAGGATACGTTCCAATAGTTTCATTAGATATTATTTTCTTTTGAAAATCCTTTGCAATTTTATTTTCCTTCTTGTCATATGTCATTTGAATAATACAATTCAATATTTGAGAACCAGATCTGACTGATGTGTTTCTTACTTCTCTTATCAATCTCATTGAGTAGAATCTATTATCTGCTTCCACAAGTTCTTCAATGTTCTCATTTTTTGCTGCATCCATAGCAATCAAGAAAATTATGCAGTCACAAGGTACAAGTTGAAATTTTATCTGTTGTTCAATAAAATTTAAAACATCTTGTTCATTTTTGATTCTATCATGCTTTACAAGTGACTCTAGGCCATTGGACAGCCCAAACATACCAGAGGGGAAAAAAGAATCTGCCAATTGCATTAAAAAAAATTCATAGTTAGTGTTCATGCACATTCATTCCTTGTTGTGGTTGAAAAATTTGTTCCTCTACCGTTAGATCTATGTGATCTATTATACTGTGAAATAGTTTCCTAAATACTTCAAGTTCAGAATGTGCTTGTATTGGAAAAGAGATAATTCCTTTACCATCAATTGCTATTGGTCTGTGTCTATTACCTATAATATGGCCCAACATGACTAATAATTCAATAGAACTACCTTTGTTTAGCCTAATTGAGACTATTTTCTCAGGAAGCTGTTCTATGACGATAAATTTCTTAGAGTTTGATAATAAGACATCTCCATGCTGTAACTTTACTCCAGACTTGAGAATCAATCCAACGTCTGTTTCCATATCAGTTTTTCTTCTTAATCTACTTCGCTCTGTATCTAGGCGTGAAATTTTCAATCGTTCACAACATCCTACAGCTTCCATGCGATTGAATTTGTTTCTTAGTTTTTTGTCGTGATAAATATTTCCAATAATAGAAGTTAGGGTAAGCACGGTAATCTAGTTTAGACCATAAAATTATAGTTTTGCTTGCGTGAATACCATCAATATTGTTTAATTAAAACCTGAAAACTTGTAATTGAAATCATTTTTGAATTTAATAAATTATAGTTGATGTAATACACATTAAATTCGTGTAACTATTTTTATAATCTAACAACCTGAACGATATATTCAAACATGGTAGATCCAATTGCAGGACAATTAGTAAATTCAGAATATTTGATTCCTATATTTTTGGGAATGGTGTTTGTAGCATCATTGTTGGCATCTAGGACAAAAATTCCCTATTCCATGATACTCGCAGGGGTAGGAATTGGTATTTCTTTATTTCATTATAGTGGTTTCAACGTTATCAATTTTGAAGGATTTAAGATCGATCCTAAATTGATTCTCTACTTCATAGTTCCATCATTGATATTTGAAGCTATGATGAAAGTAAATCAGAAAGAATTCAAAACAGTACAAATATCCACGTTTTTGCTAGCTACAATTGGAACTGTTCTTGCTACGATAGTAGGCGGATTTCTGTTAGGTTCTATCTCAAGTTTACCCTATATTGTGGCTTTTGCTTTTGCAGCTTTGATTGCATCAACAGATGCAGCTGTGGTGATTGAAGTGTTCAAGAGAGTTAGAGTGCCACGACCACTATCATCAATGATGGAGTCAGAAGCAAGTTTAAACGACGCGACTGGTGTTATTTTATTTTCAGCAGTTATCGCAATAGCCTTGGCTTCTGGTGGCACACTTGATTCATCAAAGATCAGTGGTCAGATTAATGTTAATATTCTTGGGGAAATAGAACACTTTGCAATAGTATTTTTTGGTGGTGCAGCGATTGGATTGGGCTTTGCTGCAGCTACACATGGACTTCATAGGTTAATAGATGATCCATTTTCTGAAACTGGTTTAACAGTTGTTATTGTGTTTGGTTCAGTTGTTACTGCAAACTTAGTTGGAGTATCTGGTTTGGTAGCAGTAGCAGTTGCTGGACTTTATTTTGGAAATGTAACCACTAGACATGAAACTACAATGAGTATAAAGGTAAAAACACAGGCGGTTAATTTTTGGGCAATGATTGCATTTTTTGCAAATTCATTGGCTTTTCTATATCTTGGAGTAAGTATGGATCTAGTAAGGATTGTAC
>JBOGQR010000006.1:0-26683 GCA_050749225.1 Nitrosopumilaceae archaeon
TCCACAAAATTCATTCTCACAAAATCCCACTACCCGATTTTTACTAGAGATTTCTGGGACTGACAGAAATCTGTATTTGAAAACAAAATGTGATGAAATAGAATATGAAAAATCAGACGCAGATGGCTGTATAGTTAGTCCTGTATTTGATGAAATATCTGAAGAAACACTTGACAAAATAAAAGAAAATTCTGAATTTACATTACTTGATCCACAAGGTTTTCTCCGAAGAGTAGATGAAAAAAATAAGATATTTCTTGAACGAACTAGCCTTGATCTCTCAAAGATATCTGCAATCAAAGTAGACCCCGAAGAGGCCTTTTCTCTCACAGGTTTGAGAGAAACTAGCGCAATGTTGGCATTGCAAAAAAAAGGTGCAAAATATATCCTATATACAAACAAGCGTGAAATTACACTGCTTGCACGAGACAGGCTCTACTACTTGACAATTCCAAACATAGAAGTTGGAGATACAACCGGAGTGGGTGATATTTTTTGTGCAACTTTTGCATGTACACTTCTAAAGGAAAAAGATGTTTTATGGGCGATTTGTTTTGCTGTAGGTTCTGCACAAGCAGCTCTAGAGACAAAAGAAACAGGACTTTCAAAAATCCCATATTATGGTGATATTGAAAAAAATGCTGCATACCTGTACAACCAAGTGAAATTCAAGCACATCTAGGCTTTTATTGCACAAAAACTGAATTCTCCTCATGCGAGTAGCGATATTTAGTCAAGATCAAGAAAGAACTGTAAAATCAGTAAAACTATCACTTGAAAGTCACGGCATAGAATCATTTCTACTAGGAAACAAACAACTTTCAAAAGATGTTGATTATGTGGTAGTTACTGGCGGTGACAGAGGGGTTAGGAATTATTTTCATCAAGACTTGAATACTACTGTTCCAGTACTTGGCATAAATGAATTTGAATCAAGCGGTTATCTTGCTCAACTTGATTTAAAGGAATTTCCCACATTTCTAAATAGATTAAAAAAAACGGATTTTACAATAGAACATGTTACACGTCTTGGTGTAAAAATTGACGGCAAAAGTGTTTACCCTGTACTAAATGATGTAGCAATATTTTCATCAAAGAGCGCAACTTTGGTTGAACATGTGTTGAGAATAAACGGTGAAGAAGTCTGGCATGACAGCAGCGATGGTGTTATCATAACAACACCAATTGGATCGTCTGCATATTCAATGTCTGCAGGTGGGCCAGCAATATTTCAAGATTCCAAAGTTTTTGGAATTGTTTCAGTAAACTCGTTAGACATCACAAGAAGACCGTTAATAGTGTCTGATGATAGCTTCATCGAAATTGATGATATTTCATCTAATCTTAGATGTGAAGTCGTAATGGATGGAAAGGATCGCTTCAAAGTTGATCAGACGGTTGCATGCACTAAATTCCCAATACCTGCAAATATAGTCCGGATGAAGAAGGATTCTACTACGGTATCTGCATTGACGAGGAAGGTAAAGCTCGCAGATGATCTTCTAAACATGCCGCCTAGCTCAAAACTCTTGTTAAAGACACTAGAGTATGAGGGTTCGTTGACCCAAAAAGAACTAGCCACAAAAACACTTCTCCCAGACAGAACAGTACGACTTGCATTACGTCATCTGCTTGACAAAGGTTACGTCAAAAGAAGAGTCTCTTTACGAGATACACGACAAAGAATCTACGAAATTCCAAAATAATTACGCGTTGGCTGCGGCATTTACAAAGGCTTCAAATGATGCCTCTGGAAATCCTGGCCTACTGTTAAATTCTGGATGAAATTGTACCCCTAGATAGAATCTATGGGTAGGAATTTCAAGTACCTCCATTCGTTTTTTGTTATCACTATATCCTGAAAAAACCATTCCTTTATTGGTAAATGCATCAAGATATTTTTGATTGAATTCATACCTATGTCGGTGCCTTTTGAGAATTGTGTTTGATTTGTAAAGCTTGAACGCTAGAGTATTATCATCTACTTTGATTTCGTTTGAACCAAGTCTTAGTGAACCACCCTTGTTTTCAATTGTCTTTTGTTCTGGCAAAAGATCAATTACGGGGTTTTCAGTATTTGGAGAAATCTCAGTAGAGTTTGCATTAGATAATCCGCAAACATAACGACCAAAAGCTACTGCCGCAAGCTGGAACCCAAAACAAATTCCAAGATATGGTATATTTTTTTCTCTTGCATAGTTTGCAGTTTTTATGATTCCTTCAGAGCCTCTCTCACCGAAACCTCCTGGCACTAGTATGCCTTGGTATGATGAAAGCTTGTCAATGTTTCCGTTTAATTCTTCAGAATCGATCCACTCTATCATGACATTTTTTCCAATTTTTGCGCCAGCATGTTTTAGTGCTTGATTTACACTAACATAACTATCTGCAAGTTTGACATATTTTCCAACCATTGCAATCTTTACAGTTTGATTTATGGTTGCAAGAGAATTTACAATTGAATTCCATTTGTCCCAGTTTGCCGAAGTGTTTACTAAACCAACTTTGTCGAATTTCTTGAAAATTATATCAATGATTCCTTGATCATACAACATCTGAGGTACTGTCAAAATTGAATCTGCATCATGACATGAAAATACATCTTTGACAGATACATTTGAGAAGAGTGATATCTTTTTCTTTGCTGCAGTTTCCAATGGATAAGAACATCTTACTGCCAACAGATCTGGTTGTATACCAATTCTACGCAGTTCCTGTACGCTATGCTGGGTAGGCTTTGTCTTTTGTTCCCCTACGACATCAAGTGATGGTGCAAGCGTAACATGTACAAAAATGACATTTTCTGGACCATCTTCTAATCTTATTTGTCTTAATGCTTCCAGAAAAGGAAGGCTCTCAATGTCTCCTACTGTTCCACCGCATTCTACTACTAGCACATTCAAATCTTCATTTTTTGCAATATTTCTAATTCTTTCTTTTATGGCATCGGTTACATGCGGTATGATTTGGACACATGCTCCTAGATACTCACCTTTTCTTTCAGCTTCTATTACTCTTGAATAAATTTGAGCTGTAGTTATGTTGTGAGATTTTGGGATGTTCTGGTTGAGGAATCTTTCATAGTTCCCAATATCCATATCACACTCTCCGCCGTCTTCAGTCACAAAGACTTCGCCATGTGCTATAGGATTCATGGTTCCAGCGTCATAGTTCAGATAGGGATCTATTTTTACACAAGAAACTTTTTGGTTTGATAACTGCAGTAACTTTGCTATAGAAGATGAGACTACGCCCTTTCCAAGGCCAGACATGACTCCTCCTGTCACAAAAATATACTTTACAGATTCTGCCTGCATATCTATGAATAACAAATGCTCTTTTTATTCCTTGTCGTAATATTTTGTTAGAATAATGAGAGATCAGTTGTTTGGAATTATTTTTTCCAGATTTGCTCTGGTATTATGATGGGAAGACTAAATGATGTTCTGATAGGGCTAAAAAATAGAACCCCATAAAGAATGTAGTAACTGTCATCCCTATCACCATTAATGTAGCCATTTGAGGTGTTGGTTTTATTCGGTTCAAGTGTGGTACAATAAATTTATGATATCCTTCAATTCCTATTTCACATATTATTACCACTAATGACACTTTAATTGCTAACAATATTCCAATCGCATGTGGGGCAAATGTCAATAATGCAAAACCAGCTATTCCGGCAAATTCCACTGGAAGCAGTTGGGCATATTTAATGCTAAGAGACTTGACCCCTTGAACGAAACCCTTCCGTGAAGTTAAGACCAGATCTATGACGAAGCTTGATGCATAAAGAGGAATAAACCAATAGAAGAACAATAGTGAAGGATCCGATGACATATCGGTTTTGAAGAATTGGCATAACAATGAGACGAATAAGGTAATTCTTATGGGTTGTATTATCAGACTAATTATTTTGTTATACTTTTCAAACATATTTCACCATGTCACGAAGAAGCATAAAACAATGTCGACAGAAAAAATATTGGCAGGAAAAACAACATAAATTATAATCTGGAATGGTCTTGACAAACTCTATTACAACAATTTTCTTACTGTGAAATTGTCGCTGCTTTCAAACTTTTTGTAAATTGGGCAATCTTTGTCTCAATCTTTTTTGGAGGTAATTTTTCAATCAATCTTAAAAATGCGCTTCCAACTATTACGGCATCTGCCCCTTTTTGAATAAAGAATCTAGTTTGTTGAGGTGTGCTAACACCAAAACCCACTCCAATTGGAATCTTTCCGTTAACCAGTTTTTTTGTTTTTTTGATTGCATCTATAGTATACTGCTGAATTTTTTGTTGCTTGCCAGTTGTGCCAAATACTGCGACAAGATACAAAAATCCAGATGATGCTGAAATAATTTTTTTAATTCTCTTAGGCGATGTATTTGGTGATATTAGAAAAATCGAATCAGCCTTGTTTTTGCATATTGCTCTTAGATATTCTCCAGCTTCTTCTATTGCCATGTCAGGCAGTATGAATCCATCAATTCCTGCCTTTTTTGCAAGAGCAATAAATTTGTCATAGCCTTGTTTGTAAAGTAGGTTTGTGTATGTCATCAAAACTAATGGCAGATCTGTCTCTTTTCTTATTTTTTTGACTAGACTAAGAAACTTTGAAAGATTGATTCCTTTTTGTAATGCAATATAGCTTGCATTTTGAATCACAGGTCCATCTGCAAGAGGATCTGAAAAAGGTAATCCAAGCTCAATTATGTCAGCTCCTCCTTTTACTAAACCTCGCACTGCAGACAGTGTATCGTTTTCACTAGGGTATCCAGCTACTACATATGCGATTAATGCTTTTTGATTTTTGGATTTTAGCTCCAAAAATTTATTTTTTATTTTTGACATTTTGATTCAGATAATTCTCTACTACTTCAACATCTTTGTCTCCACGACCAGATACAGTAATTACGATAGAGTCGCTTTTGGAAAATTTCTTTGCAATTTTAATAGCATATGCAACAGCATGAGATGATTCTAGTGCAGGTATGATTCCCTCATATTTTGCAAGCATTAAAAATGCATCAATTGCATTTTTATCACTAACACTATCGTATTTTACACGTTTACTGTCTTTCAAGTATGAATGCTCCGGACCCACACCCGGATAGTCTAATCCTGCTGCAATACTATGTGTATCAAGAATTTGACCTTCATTGTCTTGTAAAAGATATGTCAGCATTCCATGTAACACCCCTTTTGATCCTGCCATTAGTGTTGCAGAATGATGTTTTGTGTCAATTCCTTCTCCACCTGCCTCAATACCAAACATTTCAGTATCTGTGTCTGTTAACGGATAAAATGTTCCAATCGCATTAGAACCTCCGCCAACACATGCAATCACAGCATCAGGAGTTTTCTTTTCAATTTCTTTCATCTGTGATTTTATTTCATTTCCAATTACTGATTGGAAATCCCTGACCATAACTGGATATGGATGTGGACCAACTGCTGAACCAAGGAGATAGTAAGTGGTTTCTACATTTGTAATCCAGTCTCTGATTGCTTCGTTTATTGCATCTTTTAGTGTCTGGGTTCCTTCCATTACAGGATGAACCAAAGAACCAAGAAGTTTCATTCTAAAGACATTTAGCTTTTGGCGTTGAGTGTCTTTATGCCCCATGTATACTTCGGATGGTAAACCAAGTGCGGCGCAAGCCATTGCGGTTGCAACTCCGTGCTGTCCGGCTCCGGTTTCTGCAATGATTCTCTTCTTTTTCATCTTTTTTGCAAGAAGAGCTTGACCTAACGTGTTGTTGATTTTGTGTGCTCCACCATGCAAAAGGTCTTCTCTTTTTAGATATATCTTGGCACCGCCAATTTTTTCTGTCAGATTTTTTGCAAAATATAGAGGAGTTGGTCTACCAGCATATTCATGTAAGTAATAGTCTAGTTCTTTTTTGAATTCTTTATCGTTTTTAAATTTCAAATAAGCCTCTTCTAATTCCTCTACTGCCGGAACCAGTGTCTCTGGAATGTATCTGCCTCCAAACTCACCAAATTTTCCACCTTTTGGATATTTTATTTTCATATTGATGACACCAACTTTTCTACATGTCCCTTGATATCTTTACTCTTCATTATACTACTTCCAACAAGAAAGGCATCTGCACCACATTTGTGAAGGAATTTGATATCTTTTGGAGATTCTATCCCGCTTTCGGAAAGAATTATCCGATTTTCTTTTCTGTCTTTGAGTATATCTTTTGTTATGTTAAGATCAATTTTTAGTGTATCTAAATTACGATTATTTATTCCAAGCATATCCGCATCTGTATGTACTGATCTAACAAATTCATTTTTTGTATGGGCCTCTAAAAGTATTAGTATGTCTTTTTTGTGGGCATAGGCAATAAATTCATCTATGTCATTGGCAAATTTTTTATCAAAAATTGATTGTATAAGTAATACACAGTCAGCGCCAATTTTTTCAGCTGCATCTATTTGTTTTTTATCAATAACAACGTCTTTCATTAAAAGAGGTATGCTGACTTGTCTGCGAATTTTTTGAAAATACTCGGGTGATCCATTAAAAAGATGCGGTTGTGTAAGTATGGACAGTCCAATTGCACCGCCCTGAATCATTAATTTTGCTATCTCTACAGGATCAGAAACATCACGAATGTTTCCAAGAGATGGAGAAGAAAATTTTATCTCTGTAATTAGTGAGGCATGTTTATTTTTTCTAATGTTGTCAATTATGTTACTTTTTGATCTTGGTAATTTCTCTGATATTTTGTAAACTTCTTCATCTATCGCTCTTTGCGAATTATTTGCAAGTTTTTGTAACATATCCTTCATGATTTCTCAAACTCCTCGACTTTTTCTATGTTGCCACAAAAACGAATAAAATTTTTAAACGCATCATATGATTTTCCACTTTTTATAGAATCCAGTGCCATTGGTATTGCATCGTGAAAATCATCGGCAATACCTGAAATTATCAAACCTGCAGCTGCGTTAAGTGCGGTTGTCTCAATCATTGACCTATTTGCGGTTCCTCTCAAGACAGAGATAAATGACTTTATGGCTTCATCCTTTGATGAAATTTGAATGTCTCCCATAACTCCTTTTGCTAATCCAAAATCTGCAGGGTTAAGAATTCTGATGTTAATTTTACCATTTTTGAGATGACAAATTTGGTTTTTTGATGTAGTGGAAAGCTCATCCAATCCATCATGAGATAATACCGCCATTACATTTTCTGCACTGCGTGACTTTAGCAATAAAACAATTCTTTCAAGATAGTCTGCAGAAAATACTCCAACTAGCTGGTTCTTTACTCCAGCTGGATTACTTAAGGGTCCAAGTAAATTAAATGCAGTTCTTGTCCCAAGAATTTTTCTTGCTTCTGCAATGTTTTTCATTGCTGGGTGAAATTTTTGTGCAAACATGAACCCTATTCCACATTTTTCTATAATTTCAGTCACTCTTTCTGGTGACATATTTAGATCATATCCAAAATATTCGAAAATATCTGCACTGCCATAAATTCCAGAAACTGATCTGTTTCCATGCTTTGCCACTGTCCCTCCGACACCATTTATCACAAATGCCGCGGTTGTGGAAACATTGAATGTTTTCATCTTATCGCCGCCGGTACCGCATACGTCAATTATTCTGCCAGATCTTTTTGGGCTTATATGAATAGCATATTGCTGCATTTTGTCTAACATTGCCAAAAGTTCTTCATCGGACTCGCCCTTGTCAGTTAAATTTCTTAAAAAATTTGCTGCTTCTTGAGTAGGAATTTGTCCCTTGAGTAACTCATCCATGACACTACTCATTTCATCATATCCAAGATCCTGGTACAGTGAAAGCTTGTTTGTTAGTTCTGCAATCATTTTTTTATCAACTTTATGAAATTGGATAGAATTTTTTTCCCTTCGCCAGTCATTACTGACTCTGGATGAAACTGTACTCCTTCTATGAGGTATTTTTTGTGGCTAACTGCCATTATCTCCTTATCATCTTGGGCAACTGCTGTTACTTTGAGCACATCTGGAATCACAGTCTTGTCTCCTACTAGAGAATGGTATCTTGTAGCTTTGAATGGATTTTGAACTCCTTCAAATAATGGTGATTTGTAGTGTTCTATTGGACTGGTCTTTCCATGTCTTACATTACCAGCGTTTACAACTTTTCCTCCAAATGCATGAATGATTCCTTGATGGCCTAGACAGACTCCTAGAATTGGTGTTGTTGGGCCTAGTTCGGTTATCACCTTGCTGCAGATTCCGAAATATTTTTCATCTTCTGGGGTTCCCGGTCCTGGTGATATTACTATTGCATCATAATTTTGTTTTTTGATCTCATCAAGTGTTATTTTGTCATTTCTGATTACATCTGATGTGACATCAAGCTCTCCAAGAAGCTGTGCAATATTGTAAACAAACGAATCATAATTGTCAATTATTAAAAATTTCATTTTGATGCCTCCTTTAGTGCGTTAAGCATTGCGTTTGCTTTGTGTTGAGTCTCTAACCATTCGTTTTCAGCTTTAGAGTCTGATACTATGCCAGCTCCTGTTTGAATAAATCCATTTTTTCCCTCAAAAAATATGGTTCTGATTGCAATGGCAAAATCACAGCAACCATTAAAAGAAAAATATCCGACTGCCCCTGCATAGGGTCCACGTTCATCGGGTTCCAACTCATCAATGATTTCCATTGCACGAATTTTTGGTGCTCCAGATACTGTTCCTGCAGGAAACACAGCTTTCATTGCATCAAAAACATCGTATTTTTGATCCAAGCTTCCAACAACATGAGTTACCATGTGTTGGACATGACTGAATTTTTTGATAGCCATAAGCTCTTTTACATGTACAGAACCGTATTTACAAACGCGTCCTATGTCGTTTCGACCAAGGTCTACAAGCATTGTATGCTCAGCAAGTTCTTTTTCATCATTTAGCATTTCTTTTTTCAATAATTCATTTTTTTCATCATCCTCAGTTATTGGTCTGGTGCCGGCAATAGGGAACGTCTCAACAACTTTTCCAGTTACTCTGAGTAGCATTTCTGGACTAGACCCAATAATGGTTCTATCACCCATTTTCATATGATAAAGATACGGTGAAGGATTTATCTGTCTAAGTGATTTGTATACTTTGAGTAAATCACCTTCTGCCGAAAATTTGAATTTTCTAGAAAGCACTACTTGGAAGATGTCTCCATCATGTATGTATTTTTTTGCCTTGTTTACCATCTTTTCAAATTGTTGTTTGTCTAAGTTTTCTGAAATTTCTGACGATGAAAACTTTTCAAACTCTGCTTCAGAAAATGTTACACTATCAATTCTATTTTTATCATAATAAAAATAAAATAATTTTTTTTCCTTATTGTCATACAAGATTCCATCGGTGTAAATTCCAAATTCCATTAGCGGCATGTCTTCTTTTTTATGTGAATCTGGAATCTTTTCCCATAGTCTGATTGCATCATAATTTATTATTCCTACTGCTCCTCCAAGATAACGATATTTTTGATCAGGAATTTCATGAAGGAGTTTTTTTATTTCTGATAGTGGATCACTTGTCAGAATTGTTCTTGTATTTCCATTTTTGTCACGTAGGACTATTCTGTTTGCATATCCTTTGATTATAATTGAGGGATCAAATCCCATAATCGAAGTTTCTGCTAATTCCTCAGGTCCAGTTAAGGATTCAAACAAAAAAGAATAGTTATAATTTCTTGAAATTTTGTTATATAATTCAAATTGGGAGCCAGAAAAGTCTAGGGGTACTATACTAAGTTTTGAATGTCCAAATACGTCCACCCATATAGAAAGCCCTGTTCTAACTATATTTAAAATTAAGTAACTAGTTTGGAAGCACGAGAATTTCAAGAAATTACGGTATAGTACGGTACCTTTATATCCGATCTTGACGTAATGATATTCATGTCCCAGATATTGGCTTCAAATCAGAATAGGAACGAAATTTTATTGTTTCAGGATCTATATTTTATTAAAAAAACATATGCTCTAAAAACAGCTGTCAAAGAAGTAGTTTGTAGTATTTGTGAGAAGGGACTAGAAGATGGAGTATCAATAACCGCAAAAACAATTAGAGAAAAAACTAGGTTTTTTTGCCAATACCATCTTCCAATAAATTTCTAAATTTTTAGAAAAATTAATTTTGTCTTAGTGGGCTAGTAATGGCACCTTCGGAGGCAGAACCTACAAGTGATGCATATTTTGCTAATGCGCCTGTTTCATAATTTGGCTTTCTAGGCTTCCATTCTTTACGTCTTTGTGCAATCTCACTTTCAGATACTATCATGTCCAAAGTATTTTTTTCAATATTGATTATGATCTCATCACCTTCTTTTACTAGAGCGATATTTCCACCAACGGCAGCTTCCGGAGAAACATGACCTATCATGAGACCTTTTGTTGCACCAGAGAACCTTCCATCAGTCACTAGGGCAACTTTTTCTCCAAGTTTTTGTCCTACAAGTGCTGCAGTGACCCCTAACATCTCTCTCATTCCAGGACCTCCTTTAGGACCTTCGTATCTTATTATCACTACATCGTTTTCTTTTATTTCTCTTTTTGAAATGGCATCAAATGCATATTCTTCCCTATCGAAGACTCTGGCCTTTCCTCTGAATTCTTTTGTGTGCACTCCTGCTACTTTTACTACTGCACCATCTGGTGCAAGCGTACCTCTAAGAATTTCTAGTGTTCCAGTTTCATGAATTGGAGATTCAATTGGCTTGAGTACTTTTTGATTAGCATCAAATGAAAGTGCAATTGAATCTAGATTTTGTTTGAGAGTCTTACCAGTTACAGTCATTACATTTTCATTTAAAAGATTTTTCTTGGCCAAACTTTTCATTAAAATTGGAATTCCTCCAATCTTGTCCAAATCTAACATTACATAAAATCCACCAGGTCTCATATCTGCAATATGCGGTGTCTTTTTTCTAATTCTCTCAAAATCTTCTAACGTAAGTCGTACTCCGATCTCTCGCGATAAAGCTAAAAGATGAAGAATCGCATTAGTAGAGCCACCTATTGCATTTGCAACTGTGATTGCATTCTCGAATGCCTCAAATGTAAAAATATCTTTTGGCCTTATGCCATTTTCTAAAAGATTTAGGACTGCACAACCGCTATCGTACACCATTTTTTCTCTTCTTGGGTCTTCAGCTGGGGGAGATGCACTTCCGGGTAATGCAATTCCAATTGCTTCGCTAATTGATGCCATGGTGTTTGCAGTATACATGCCTCCACACGAGCCTGCGTTTGGACACGCAACATTTTCAAGATTTTTTAAAGCTTCAAGAGTTAATTGACCTGCTTCATAGGAACCAACAGCTTCGTAGACATCCTGCACAGTGACCTGTTTTCCTTCATAAATTCCTGGCATTATGGTACCACCGTAAACAAAAACTGATGGAAGATTTAGTCTTGCCATTCCCATCATAGTACCTGGTAAACTTTTATCACAACCTGCTATTCCAACCAGTCCGTCGTATTGATGCGCTCTTACCATTATCTCTATCGAGTCTGCGATTATTTCTCTGCTGACCAGAGATGATTTCATACCTTCATGACCCATTGCAATGCCATCACTTACCGCAATTGTTGCAAATTCTCTTGGGGTGCCCCCAGAATCACTTACTCCCTCCTTTGCTTTTTGAGCTAATCTTCCAAGATGTATGTTACATGGAGTAGCTTCATTTCCAGTATGAGATACACCAATGAAGGGTTTTCCAAGATCCTCATCTTTTAGTCCCATTGCCTTGTACATGGCTCTGTGAGGTGCTCTGGATGGTCCTACTACTACATTTCTACTAGATATTTCCATTTTGAATACAATTGGGAGAAAACTGGCATAATTTTAGCATTATCAGCATCGATATATGGTCACATCATAGGCAATGTTCTAGTCATATCAAGAGCCTATTTCTCTGAAAATATAATCATCTGAATATGCCAAAAAAGTGTACTTGGTCTTCTCAAAATTCCTTGAATGGACAAAATGGTTCTTGATTTGCAAATGAATTCCAGCTAACCATTTAACACATCAGCTAACTAGATGCTATTAACACATTATCAATAAAAAAGCACATGAATAATAATTTAGTACAAAAAGCACTAGTCACTCTAACAATAGAAATGACTCTATTTGAAATTGGAAAACCAACATATGATAAAGTTGTCCGCGATTTGTATAAAAAATATCAATGTTATCTGCCAGATTGTTATGAACGTCCTGAATATCTGAATGAAACACTCAAGGAATTATACGGTAATGCTCATAATATTGTTGTAGAAAAAATCAAAAAACAATTAGAAGAATTTTCTTACCAAAAACCTATTGAAAGATTCTTGGAAGTGATAAGTCAATAACTTACACATAAAATAGAAATCTATTCTGCGTTTTGAAATGAATTACTTTAAAATAGACAAGGCAGAATACTGACTATTGAAAACCTCTCAAAAATCACATCTTGGCAAGATGATAATTTTCATAATAGCAGTAATATCTTCTGTTGCTGTAGTTGTGTATTTTGCAGAAGACCATATACATGATTTGGATCAAATGGTTATTGACAGAAGAAATTTTGATGCTCAAAACATAGCAGAAGATGTCAGTAATTTGTTGAATAATACTAAGGACATTTTGCAAGGCTCATCATATTTGCCTCAAGTGTACAATGTACCATATAGCAAGTCTATTGATCCATCAATACACGGAATACCGAAAGAACTGGATTTATCCAAAAGAGGTATAGCGCATGAGATATTCAACCAAGACAATGCTGTTGAAACCGTGGCATTTCTCTTACCTAATGGTGATGTGTACATGATTGAGCCATATGATCAACAGTTACATGTTGCCTCAAGCAACTTTGCATTTCGTGATTATTACAAGGGTCCAATAAACACTAATCAACCGTATCTAAGCGATGTATTCAAATCACAAGCCAGTGGACATGATGTTTCTGTGATATCGGTTCCAGTATACTCTGAGAATAAAACTCTGGCTGGGATCTGGCTTGGAGCTATGAACCTTGCTCAAATTGGTATCAAATTAAACTCCGAATATCATGCAGAAACTGGTTTGATTGTAATATTAGATCATAATGGACACATTGCAGCTCAGTCAAAAGGATATAACTTTACAAACGATACACAACTTCAAAATTTGGATATCTACAAATTGGCATTAAACGGTAAATCAGGTTCACTTGTGACTGAAATCGATGGGACTAAGATGCTTGTATCATATCATCCAATTAAGACATTTTCAGGAACCTGGGCAATGTTCATACTAAAACCATATGACGCTTCATTTTATGCATCTATAACAATAAGAGACTTGGAATTGATATCGATATCCTCACTGATAATACTTTCTGCAATCTTTGCTTTATTTGTCAGAAAATCATAACCACCTTCTTTAGGGCTATCTAGTATTGTTTTAGCTTTATATTGAAAAGTATCAATTCTACGCGTTTTTAATAATTATGTGAGTAAAAAACAGTCTATGAAGATTAGTTTGGTAAATCTATTTTCAATTTTATTTGTATTTTCATTGGTTTCATCAGTTATTTTACCTGCTTATGCTGAAGTCACATTACTTCAAACCAATGTACCTTTTTACAAAGGGGGAAACCAGATTCAGTTCTCCGGTAAAATTGCATCTGGTGATTCACCATATGTTAATATTGTAATATATGATCCTCACAATAACTTTATACTTTTATCATCTGGAACTGCAGATAATAACGACGCATTTCAAATCACAGTTGATACTAGCACTGTAGGTAATCAACCAAAGTTCTCACTCAAGGGAATCTATAACGCTACTGCGTTTATTATGAGTCAGACAGCTGGCAAAACCGTAAATTTCGTTTTTTCACCAGATGGATCATCATTTGCCCCGTCTTCACCAACCGGTCTTACAGCAACCCCCTACTCGTCAACAGAAATTGATCTTAACTGGTCAACTCCTGCAATGAATGGAGGTTCATCAATAACAGGATATCAAATTGAAAGAAATGATGGAAATGGGTTTAATGTAATTCATAACACAGCAACAGTGACGTACCAAGATATTGGATTGACGCCAAGTAAACAATACATCTATAGAGTATCAGCAATAAATTCTGCAGGTACTAGTAATCCTTCAAGTATAGTATATGCTACAACAATGTCTGCACCTGTACAAACTATTCCACAGGGTTCCTCTGGTACACCTACACAAATTAATGATACTCAAACAATTTATGAAGAAATTCAAAAAAGAATTGAGAATGCAAAACGATTACAACAATTACAATCAAAGCCTAAGGTAATTTCATTGAATGAAAAGATGGGTATTGTAGATTTGATTGCAAATACTTCCTCGACTATGGGAACAGTATCTGAAAATAAACCATTATCAGTTGATTTTAACAATTTATTATATCCTTTGATTGCTTTAGCTGGAGCTGGTGTTATTGCATCAGTTCTCTATGTAAAGAAAAACAAACTTTGGTTTAATTCTGATTCCAAGTCAACAAATAGACAGAATGTTGATGATTCTATGAAACCTGTAGAAAAAGAAGATGATTTCATAGAAGAAGATTATTCACTTATGATTCTAAAAAATAGACTTGCCAAAGGAGAAATAACAATTGAAGAATTTAACAGACTAAAAGATGCTCTTAAAGAACCCTAAGTAATTAAATTGAAGGAATCAACTCTTGCCAGTTGATCATTTATCTCAGTTTGATTTTCATTGCCGTACGAAATTAAAATCCTGTCATTATCTTTGAATACATAATTAAGTATGTTTGGTACTTGTTGATGATTGATGTAAAACTTTAGAGTATACTTGTCATCACTACAAAACTGCCTCTTGTCTGGGAAGATGAAACATTTGTCAGTTAATCCTATATGAAGTGAATCAAACAAATATCCCATAGTCACATTTGCCGCAAGCATGTGAACAGTCTCACCATTATCCTTTTGAAATGATATGTAAGGACTCTTTATCTGATAAGCTGGAGTAGAATAATCAAACATCTGACCATAAATCATTGTTAATAATCCTGCATGAATGTGAATTCCTCCAAGAGGACCAGCTCCAACCGGGACTCCCTTGGGGGTAACGGTGGTAGATAGCTCATAGAAATTATAACTTGAAATTGCAAGAACTGCTATAATGCCTCCAAAGACACCAAGAGCTATAAGTTTATACTTCATTTTTTGTTTTTGATGTTTTTCAACGTAACTCTCTCTTTCCTTTACTCGCTCCTCTCTATCTTTTTTGCCCATAATTGATCAAAGTCAAAATTTTACCCTAAATAACAGTATCTAGTAACGACTTTTAGTCTGTATCTTAACTAAACCTGTAAGACTATCACCGAAACTTTAAGCATAAAAATTTTCGATTGAATTAATAAGTTGAAAAATAGCATATGACTAAGCAATGGGCAAAAATAAAGATGAAGGTTCTGATAAAAAACATGATATTGAAAAGCAACCAAAAAAGGCCAAAAATAAGATAATTGCTATAGCCATAATTGCAGCTATTGTGGCAACATTGGCAGTCGTTCTTCATAATTTAGATAACCCAAGGGCAAATAATTTTCCGCTAATAGATGCAATTGAATGTGATATTACAGAATCCACTATTTTTCACATACATGCTCACCTTGACATCTTTGTAAACGGTAATTCGTTAATAGTTCCGGCATTCGTTGGAATAGAGGATAATACTTGCCTGTATTGGCTGCACACCCATACTCCAGATGGTGTGATACACATAGAGTCACCTCAGCAAAGAGGATTCACACTAGGACAATTCTTTGACATTTGGAAGTCTACTAGTACAGAAATGCCTCCTGCTGATGAACCTATAATCTATGTAAATGGACAAGCAGTAGCTACAATCTTGAAAGATACGCCGCTACGCGCTCATGATGAAATTGTACTAGTGTATGGCACTCCTCCAACCAACATACCTTCATTTTATCAATTTCCTGAAGGCGAATAAAACCTGATTTCTAATTGATTACGCGCATCAATTGTTTCAGTTTCATTGATACGATGTGAATTTATATTCCATAAAGAATTTTGTTGTAAGGTACAGTCGCGAAAATGGAAACGCGGTTAGAAAAACTTCAATCACAAAAATATCTGTTAATTTCTTTAGTCGTTACTGGTTTTGCATTTCTAATTGCTGAATCAATTGGAAAAGAAACCGCAATCGTATTTGGAAATTGGATTTTTGTTCTTGCGGTTGTTCCTATAATTTTGTCTGGCATTTTACTAAAGAAAACTCAGTTCATAGGAGATCACGGGAAATCCTGGGTTTTTTTTCTAATATTTGCAGTAGTCTGGTTTATAGCTGACCAAATATGGACCGTTATTGAGCTCTTCTTTCATGAAGATCCATTTCCTTCAAGTGCAGACATTTTTTACATGTTGGGCTATCCGTTTTATTTTGCATTTGTAATTCTTTATCTTAAGCCATTCAAAAATTCAATTTCAAAAAAATTGATAGTTTCTACTTCATTGATTGCTATTGCTGTGCTGATACCAAACCTATATCTGACATTTCAAAATGATTCAGATGAAACTCAAATTGCAGTTATCTTAGGAGCAATTTATCCAATAGCAGACGCAATTGTTTTGATTCCATCTGCGATTGGAGTAACATTGTTTTTTAGAGGAAAAGTAAACTTTCTATGGTCATTATTACTCATTGGATTCATAATTGAGGTTATTGCCGATACTGCCTTTCAGTATTTTTCATTAAATAACGAAATGTATACTGGGAATCCGGTCGACATTCTATTTCTTTGGGTGTATGTCATTTTTTCATTTGGACTGTATGATCATATCAAAATCTTCAAAAAGGCTCATGATAAAAAAAATACTTTTGACAATAGAGAAAGCCTTCGATGATTACTTTTAATTGTTCTAACTGTATGTACAATCATTTTGCATTAATTTAAATAAAATACCAAAACGTAGTATTCTATGAATTGTCTTTTTTGTGATATTGTTGCAGGAAAAATAAAGGCCCATTTTGTTTATGAAGATAAAACTCACATTGCTATTATGGATAAATATCCTATACAAAGAGGCCACACACTTGTCATGCCGAGAGATCATCATGAGAGAATTACTGATATGAATACAGAGAATGTTTCTTCACTATTCTCCAAGATACCTGTTATTGCACATGCGATACTGGAAGTTACTAGCGCAGATGGATTTAACATAGCACAAAATAATGGAAAAGCCGCAAATCAGATAATCCCACATGTTCATGTACATGTAGTGCCCAGATATTCTAGTACTGGTACAGCTTGGACGAAAAGGATGATTTCAAGTGACAATGATCTGGAAAATCTTGCAACAAAAATAAGGAAACGCATAGAACTAGTTCAGTAATTTCTCACTTTAAATTTACAAAATAATGTTACATGAAAGATTCTAGTCTAGAATAAAATTAAATCTTGACTAAATTGCTATTTCATGAATTATTTTGTGCTCAATTTTATTATTCTGGGTTTTGCTTACGCCATATGTTGCTTTTATCAGGTTTTTTACCAATTCAATATCATTTTCAAATAACTTTTCATATGGATCTTCACCCACAAATCTTGCAAAAGAACCCTCTGCCTCTTGTGCTGGAAGATTTACATCATCATAAATAATGAAATATTCTGCAGATATTCTTGCAGAATTTTTATCTTTTTTATATTGGAATTTTTGTATATGTGTAGGTAGCTTTCCTTCAATATCTGTAAGTACAATCAAAGGATCGTATCTTCCACCTATGTAATAAGCCGAATCTGTTGTTGTAAAATCAAATCTAATTTTGCATTTTGCTAGCACGTATTGCAGGTGTGTATGTTCAATAAGAATGGTCTTAAAGTTCTTTTACTATGGATTCCATGTCTACCCTTGTCAAACCAACATGTTTCTTAGCGTCTCTTCTTGCAATGATTTTTCCATCTTGAAAGACGATCATTGTGGGTACCGTCTGTATGTTGAATCTGTCCCATAGTGGATTTTCATCCTCATTTACTAACGCGGCTTTTTTCTGTGCCTTGTCTGAATTAATTTCTTCAAAAGTTGGTTTAAAATTTGCACAATAAGTACACCAATCAGCATAAAAGAGCACCAATATTTTTTTTCCATTGCTTAGAATCTTGGAATCAAATTCTTCAGGTAATACATGTTCCATAGTGTGAATTAATTTTATAAAATATTTAGAGCTACCGAAATTGATTTTTTATTACAAACACTGATTTCTCACAAAGCATCACTGATTTGGGTTGTATCTCAAAAACGCCCCTACTTTTCCAATACTGGATAGCATTGCACCATGTTCCGTTGAACCTGATATTACTTCTAGTTTTGCACCAGTCTCACCAGCAAGTGATTCCAGATAGTCTACAATGTCACGTTCAGTCGATTCAGAGTCCATGCTCTTACAATTAGGACATGGTGAGCTTGAAAGTTCCTGAGTTCTTTGTATGAGTTTAGGTCGTTCCAAAATCTCTGTTTGTACATTTTGGCATCTTTTACATGTGACATCAAGCTTTCGTAGATTGGTATCATCAGTGATAAGTACCATGCTTACGACATTTCTTTTTAAAAGATCAATGATATCCTTTAATCCATAGACTGCAAGTCCTCTTGAAAAATTAATCTCATGGAAGAGTTTTTCAACAAGTTTCTTCTCTTCCACCATTCTGTAATCTGATAATACTTCTTGTGCTCTGGCGAATGCTTCACGAACCCCCTCTGAGCCAGAATATGAGCAATCAAGAGTTGCTATTATATTATTTTGGAGACGGTATTCAAGATATTCTTCTCTTATGAAAGTCTCTTTTGTCGGACCCGGCCCTGATATTATCAGTCCCTTTATTGGATAAATATCAATAAAATATTCTCTTGTGGTGTCTGCAACTCGGTTATAATACCCATTAAGCTCCATCTCTCTTAATCTCTCAAATCTTCTTGCTGATTGACCGCCTTGTCTGTGTTTGCCTGCTACTCCTGATGATGTTTCTGATAATACTTCCAGCTTGTCACCATGTAACAATCCCCATCCTGCATCTTTTGCATCAATTGCCAAAAACCCAATCATGTTGTCATCTTTTAACATGTCTTTCATCAAATCGACATGAAAATGATCATCGCATCTGTAAAGAAATGTTTGAAGTTCTTTTGGCGGTTCTATTTCGTAAAGTTTTATGACTTCACTACCAATTGGGCCTCCTCCTTCTGCAGGGAGTGCACCACAAAAAACAACAAGACCATTATCGGGAGGTTTTTTGTATAGCTTTAATCTTTGTATGACACGTGAAAGTGAATCGACAACATGAGTTCTTGTAAGGTCTGATTTAATATTGTCAGCGGTTCCCTGCTCTTCACGTAATGTGTTTATCACTTCATGTAATGCTTTCTTTGGTGGTATGTATAATGAAATAAGTTCTGTTCCGCGGCCTGATTTATCTGAAAGTTCTTCTAACGTTTTTCGTAATTTGTACATCTTTACAGAATCTTGTTTTTGAATTGTAGGTTTGACCATTAAATGACCTCTTGAGATTATGAATATTAAGTTTAGTTAGAATGTATCTAGAACTTGTTTAAAGAAAGAAAATGGCTGTGCTCCCTCTATTTTTTTAATTTGTTTGTTATCAAAAATCAAAAATGATGGCGTTGCATTGATTCCTATGTTCTCTCCAAATTTTTCATTATCCAAAACTTTTTGTTCGTATTTATTGTCATCAAGACACTTGTCAAACTGAGTTGTGTCTATACCTACGGTGTTGGCAAATTGATCTAATGATTTTCTATTCACCCAGCCAGTTTTCTCTCCTGCCCAATTTTTGTATAACTCGTCATGATATTCCCAATATTTTCCTTGATCATTTGCACAGTATGATGCTTCTGCAGCAAGAACAGAATCTGGACCATTAAGAGGAAAATCACGAAATACAAAATTGACTTTTCCAGTATCCACATATTCTTTGATAAGTGAATCTTTGGTAGTTTCATGAAATGCATGACAGTAAGTGCATTGATAGTCGCCCCATTCTACTATGGTAATTGGGGCATTTGGATTTCCTAACATGGGTGAACCGTTTTGTATTAGTGTTTGTGGAGTCACTTTAGTATCTTGGGTTTGATGTGGATAGAGCATGTAAGCTAATGCTGAGATTGTAATGATTGCAGGTATGGCAACCAAGTAATATTTATTCATAATTGTGTTGCATTTTGAATTGAATATTAAGATTGTCAAATCTTTCATTTTTCTAAATTTTTAATATGTCTAAAGATTTGTAAAATTGAGATAAAGTCTTGGCAGATTATTTTTTCTTGGTTAATTACACACTATTTTCATCTGGGTAGTAATTGTGGCTAGTCTTCTCCAAGCTCTTTATCGACTTTATCTTTGAGTGATTTGTATTTCATGAATCTGCGATTCCATTTAGAAAAGAATCGGTATTCCTTTATAGCAATAAACAACAATATTCCCGCAAATATGATGGAAATTATGATAAAAACACTAATTCCTAAAAATATGGAACCTGTACCATGTGGGCGATCTGGCATTTGTTGAATAGGTATGTCTCTGACCACAGTACCATTTGGAGAAACTAATTGAAGATGTGCTCCTTGCATTGGCATATTTACGCCATTTTCTCCCATCATCATACCATCACCTTGCAAATGTCTAATGTTGTAGGCTGGGTGGCCTAGTAAAACTCCGCCTAATCCTAGAGCAATAGGTGCAAAAAGAAGTGCGGATGCAATAAATATTAAAAACAAACGCCTTGAACTATTTGTGTGAGCAAGAAGTTCATCTAGAATTCTAAATAGATTTTCTGACTTTGCTTTATCACTATTTTCATCAGTGTCTTTTTCCTCCTTGACATCTTTATCATCTGGGTTTATTTCTGGCTCTGGCATTTTGATATCACTTGGAAATATCCACATAAAACGCTTCGCTAACTTTGTTCTTCATTCTTTTGTTTCTCCTTTTCTTTGTTCCGTGTTGCTTTTTTCTTTTCTTGGAAACATCTCTTCATATGGGTCTAAAACTAGTTTACAAAACTCTCTTCCTTTTTGAGTTACGGCATATTTTATCATCTTTTTACTTCCCCAAGGTTCTTCTGTTTTTTTTATGAATCCTTTTTTTTCTAGACTGTCAAGTATGTCTTTATGCTTCATCAGATTCAAACCACAATAGCTTAATAGCGATGTTTGATTCATGTCGCCATGTTCTGTCAATTTTAGTATGATATCCTTTCTTATGTAGATTCTATCTCTATATTCATGTGACAAGGATATCGTTTTATTGCATGCTAATACGAGTATTAAATTTATATGAAGTTTTTTCTAAAACAAGAGCACAAATATAATTTCCTTTCAGTAACCTTGTTAGTGAACAAGGTTCGACAATCGTTTTATTATAAATAACTATATGTGGTGTGGGAGACTTTTTGAACACTAGTGTAAAGTTAATGGATCATGAAATAAACAACCCCATTTCTGATCCTAAACATCATAATGACTTTACAATAGGATCTCCCACACAATTTAGTACTTCTACAAGATTAGCAAACGATGATTCTGTAGCTTTGAAAATTGAAAACCTTTCGAAAATATATGATTCTGGAGCAGCAGGAAAAGTAGTTGCATTACGAAAAATTAACTTTACAATAAAAAAAGGTGAGTTTGTATCGATCGTAGGTCCATCTGGAAGTGGAAAATCCACGCTTCTTAACCTAATTGGAGCATTGGACAGACCAACTGTAGGCAAGGTCTACATAGGCGGAATTGACATTTTTTCTCTAAAAGATGCTGAAATTGCAACTATGCGAAATAATTTGATAGGTTTTATCTTTCAATCATATAATCTGATTAACAGGACAACGGTCCAAAAAAATGTTGAATTGCCTGCAATCATATCGGGAATGTCAGGTACGGACAGAAACAGGAAATCCTTGAAACTTTTAGATGCATTAGGAATAGCAGACAAGGCAAAACACAAGCCATCAAACCTCAGTGGAGGACAGCAGCAAAGAGTCGCAATAGCTAGATCTCTTATAAACGATCCAACAATAATTCTTGCAGACGAGCCAACAGGAAACCTTGACACAAAAACAGGTGATGAAATTTTTCGTATGCTCAAGACGCTTTCAAACAAATTTAGAAGAACAATAATCATGGTAACACACAATCCAGAACTTTCAGAATCTACAGACAGATCTATCTTCCTAAAAGACGGAAAAGTGGAAAGAGACACCATAAATTAAATGTCATCAATAAAATCCATTTTTGGCAAATTACAAAGATCTCTTGTATTAAAAACATCAATCCTGTCTTTGCTTTTAATAATGTCCTTCTCAATCCCAAATTCATTTAATGCATATGCTGACACACCATCATGTAACAACTCAATTGTTAATTTACAGGATTCTAACTACAGAGGTCCGGTATACTTGGATTCGTATTGGACAGATCAAAGCTCTTCATCTACAACTACAGGTAACCCAGTAAAAAAAGAGATAGGTCCAGGAGAAGGTCCATCTACACTTGCTGTTGTTATGGTCAACCGAAGCCCTAGTGATATTATTGATGTAACAGGAGTGCTAAATCTTCCATCTGGTTTTGTACCTGCTGGAACAAGTGGGGATCCTTCCGCTCAAAACATATTCAAAGCCACATTGCGAGCTGGAGCAAATAATCCTGCTCTTGCTAGTTATGATAATACTGTGACAAGTGGTTCTACATTTACTCTATATTTTGATACAAGTGTACTGCCACAGGCCAAAGTTGGTTTACATCCCACACCACTTGTAATTAATTATTACACTGCAGGTGACTTTACGCTTTGTAATTCTGCATTACTTACTGTGCCCTTTATGCTTCCAGGTAAAGTTATTTTGGATGCAGTTCCAATTACAACCAGCATTGCTCCAAATCAACCTAGTACTGTAAACATATCGATAGAAAACAAAGGCAGTGCAGACGCTACTGGTGTAGTTGTTTCTATCTTGGGTTTGGGTCAATCAAAAACAACAGGCAGTTCAAGTAGCAGTTCTTCTTTGGTATTGCAATCATCGCAGACTCAATTGGTAAATCTAGGTGCAAACATGTTTAATATTGGTACAATTCCTGCTTTTGGAAAAACCACTATTAGCACAACAATTTATCCAAGTAGTGCTACAGGCGGTAGTACTCAAAATGTAGAACTTCAACTTTCATACGGAAATGCATATGGCTATAAACTATCATCAACCATCTCGACTGGATTGGTAGTATCACCGGATAATACTACACCTACATTAAACATATCATCAAATGACAAAGACAATTCACCACTTTTAACTGCAGGAAAGTTAGAAGATCTGAACTTTAGAGTTACAAACAATGGTACAAATGCACTTTCAAACATAGTTATTTCTTTAACGCCTCCATCCACGAGCTCTCTTAGTATAGTTGGAGATTCCAAATGGACAATACAAAACATGAATCCTGGTGATACTGAAAATTTATCGACCAAAGTCTTTGCAGCAACATCCTTGATTAATGCTCCTGCTTCATTTTCAGTTACTGCAAACTATATCTCAAACGGCGTGGCAAAAACTGATTCTCTAAATCTTGGAGCATATGTGGTTGGTGATATCAATATACAAGTAAATGATATTTCTGTAAGCAATGTAGGAAATACTCCGACTCTTACTGGAACTCTCTTGAATCAAGGAAGTACAACAGGATTGTTTACTAGTGTTCAATTACTCCATCCTGAATTGCTTGTAAGTCAAATCCAAAATAATACGTATGGAAGAAATGGTCAATCAGTTGATTTTGCACAAGGAGGAGACCAGGGACAATTCTCTGGCAGTGCAGGTTCAGGACAGTTCTCTGGTAGAGGCCTGACCTCTTCACAGACAAGTGTTAACTCTTCTACACCACAATACGTTGGAGACCTTTCATCTGATTCTCCAACCCCATTTAGTATTCCACTTTCAGGTACAATAAAACCAGGAGTTCACCAAGTTTCATTCAAAGTTGCATATGCTGATGATTTGAAACACTTTCATGAATTAACGCTTAATGGTACTATCAATGCACAAAACTTGGGTTCATCTATTAATGCAGGACATAGTTCAGGAACTGGATTTGTACGCGGTGGGATGATGATGTTTATCTATCTCCCAATTACTGGAGCATCTGCAGTAGTGGCAACAGTTTTTGTTATGAAAAAACGTAATTCTTCAAAGAATAAAATTCAAAAAAATAAGAAAGATATTGACATTGAATCATTACTTGATGATTCTATTTCTGATAAAAAGTCATAGGAATTAATTCATGCACGCAACAGAAATTTTCTCATTATCATATGGTGCTCTGAGTGACAGAAAAGTCCGTACTATTCTTACCGTACTTATGGTGTTGGTAGGAAGTAGTCTCATGGTTGGCCTAAATGGACTTAGTGCAGGACAATCTGCATTTGTTGAACAACAATTAAACCAATTGGCAACAAACGTACTTTTTGTAAGTTCTGGTCAGCGATCTTTTAACACAGACACTTCGGCAACATCCATTATACTCAACAGCGTGGCTGTTGGCAAGATTAAATCACTTCCTTATGTCGAAGATGTCGTTCCAGAATATACTGCTTCTGTCACACTTAATACTCAAGGAAGCATTTTACGTGCCTCTGTACTGGCAATGGATCCTCAAAAATTGACAGTCATTGTACCAAATGTGCAATATGTAGATGGATCTTTAGTGAAGGGAAGTGATAGTTCTGCGATGCTTGTTGGTGACAGTATTGCAAATCCCCCTGGTGCTACAAGTACATTGGTTACAATAGGTCAGACTGTAAAACTAACATATTCTTATACTGATTCCAATGGAAACCCGCAAAAAGAATCAAGAAGCTTCGTGGTATCAGGAGTGTTGCAGCCTACAGGGTACAATCAGGTTGATAGAGCAATTATCATAAACGAAGCTACTGGTAATCAAATATTTCATAAATCTGGTAAATACGATACATTGAATGTTGCAGCACAAACATCTGATAATGTAGATACAGTACAACAAGAAATTACTGGTCTTTATGGAAGTACAATTGGAGTTACCACTCCTAAGGCTATTATGGCAATAAGAGAGAGATTCACTAACGGAAACAGCTCTTTTATTCTAAGTGTTGGATTGATAGCATTAGTTGTTGGTGCGGTTGGAATTGTTACTACACTTTACAACTCGGTAACAGAAAGGATCCGTGAGATTGGTACTATGAAGGCAATAGGTGCACAAGGCAGAGACATTTTGGCATTGTTTCTAGTTGAAGCTGTGTTGATTGGAATCTTGGGTGCAACAATTGGATTACTTACTGGAATAGGAGCAGGTTATGCATTAAGTTCTATATCTGTGGGCTCACCTACTGGTGGAGGTGCAGCTGTCAGTACAGCTACGGGTGCAGCTGCCGGTATACGTGCAGCTGCTAGTGCCGTCGCAAGTTCGCCACACGTGACTCCAATATTTCTACCATTTGACATGATCAAAGTTTGGATACTGTCAGTAGTTCTAAGTATTGGAGCTGGAATATTTCCTGCATGGAAAGCATCAAGACTATCTCCAATGGTTGCACTAAGAAGAGAATAAAAAAGCTGATACTTTTTAATCTTAGGTGCATTTCAAGAAATTTTTTAATATTTAGTTGTGGGTTTAAAATATTATGCTAGGTTCTCGTCGTAACTACATCTGGTTGAAATTTTTGCCAAAGCAATCCAAGTATTATGGCATTAACAATCCAATATAATGTCATCGTACTCAAAGATGCTATTCTAAAACCATTTATCAAATCTAACGGAGCTGTAATCTTGTCTGGATTTTGAGGCATTACTAAAAAAACTATAGTCATGTAAACAGCATATCCGATAGGCATTAGAAATTTTCTATTTTTTAATCTCTTGTAGAAATTCGCGAAGCCAAGTGCACCAAGACCTGACAATGTTATGAATATAATATAGATTGAACTTCTAAATGCTATTGTATCTGGATCCCCTACCGTTGGAGGATTAGCAGGATATTTCAAAAATGGGATGAAAAATAATGTAAGCCACATTATTCCTGCAAGGACTAGTGCCTTTGTGATGTTGTGTCGACTAGGAAGTTTGTTTCTTGAATATGCAAATACCATCCCAAATAATGCACCTGTGGAAAGTCCTAAGATCCCACCTGATAGGATGGAGCCTTCCTTTTGCCATATTCTGTATTTAACAAATTCCTCCAAAAACTGTGATGTATCTCGTATTTCGCCCGAAGCAAATCTGTTCTGATTTTCTATTCCAATGGCATTATCAAGATATGGTTCTACCACCACTAAATTTACAAGACCATGAATTAGTCCTGCCGAAAAACCTGATACTAGAACGACAGCAAGAAAAAGAGAAGTTTTCATTAAAAACCACTAGTGACATGGAAAACCTGATGCGTGTCTCATGTCATGTGAGAACTCGTGAAGATACATGTCGCCGTATGCATTTGGACCTTCAACTAAACTGAACAGTTGACCTTGATCGAACCCCATGCCAAAAAAGCCCACGCCGAACAATACCAAAAGAATTCCCACTGCTAATTTTGGAACTCGGTGACTTGATTGTGTTAGTTGTTGCAAAATGTTT
>JBOGQR010000007.1:0-24264 GCA_050749225.1 Nitrosopumilaceae archaeon
TGCAAAACCGCCAGTTTTGATTTTTATTTTTTCTAGAGTTGCTACAATACCGTGTGCGCCTTCATGAATAACAAGAACAATTGGAACAGCTAACAAAAAATATGCAATGTTTGGTCCTGACTGGATTGTGACACCTGGTATTAGGACGGTCATCTCAGAAAATTACTCTGGTTTTATAAAGAAATTAGAAAGATTGGATATAAGATACCAAAAAGCAAATCCCATCATTATGAAACCAGCAATTACGCTTGTATTGGAAAATAACTTTGTTAATTTTTGAGTTCGGCCTAAAATCCTAGTTAAGACAACCTGTACCTTTTGATTTTTATATACTAGACTGTAGGGTTTTATCTCAAAACCATGCTTATCAAGTTTGGAAGCTTTTGCAATCACAAATACTATTACCCAGACAATCAAAACGTAAATGATGGAATTTTGCGTCAAAAAATTATATGCCAAGTTAATTGATACTCTTTTTAGTCAGGGCAAATTTATCGGTTGCTATGGGAGCAATGATAATAATCTCAACATATCCTGATAGGAAATCTGTTCTAAAAATTGCAAACGTAGTAGTAAAAAAACAGTTTGCTGTATGTGTAAACTTTACCAAAATAAATTCAGTTTACATATGGAAGGGCAAGATAGAAAAAACAGAGGAATTCTTGACATTGTTTAAAACAACCACTAAAGCAAGTTCATCATTAAAAGTTGAGATCAAAAAATTACATCCGTACCAAGTTCCAGAAATTGTAGAGATAAAAATAGACTCTATAAACAAACCTTACTTTGATTGGCTAGTACAATCAACTAGATGGAACAAATCTCAAAAGCGAAATAATTCCGCCCAATGATGAAACTCTTAATCCGATATCAGTTGTAGAGTCTACTGCAAATACATTGACTCCTTTGCTTTCTGTTTGATTGATAAATTCTATCACTTTATCTTCATCCTGTTTTTCAAAAACCTTGTCTGAAAAAACAAGTGATTCTACGGCTCCTGCGTCATTTGCACTTGTGGTTTCATCAAAACCCATGGTGAATTTATTGCTCTTCTTGTTGACTCTGAGCATTACTTCATCAATTATTGCAGAGACTTTGGCAATCTTGCTTTGTGCCATTACTTGTTTCATAGCCTCTGATTTTATGAAAGTGTAAATTCCATCTTCACCACCAGAATCTATACCCTCAACAACCTGAATTTTATGTTTTTTGCCAATAGGTGTATCTGCAAGAAAATTTCTAAATCTATTTTTTGTCTCTCCAGGGCCAAATATTATTATGAGATCGCCCTCTCGAATGGAAGTAGATATTGCACTTTGAACATCTTCAAAAAATGTCTCAATGTTAAATTTAGATTTGTATCTTTTTCCACTTGCTCCAGAATACATGTTTGGCATTAACCTAAGATGTGTACCGCTCAATCTTCCTATTCCACTATCACCTGTGTCTATAGCCACAAGCAAAAAACTATGGTTTTCTTTTTTTTCGTAGATTAGTTTTCTTTCAATATCGACCCACTTCTTTTTTGTTAAGGTAAATGGTTCTCCAATCTTGAGTACTAGAGAATGATGTGATCCCTTTTTAACTGATTCACTATCTGAGTCTATTATTGTTCCATGAGCTTTTAGTCTATCTACCACGTCGTCAATAGAAATTTTTTCAACTTCTAACGCTACTCTTATTTTAACTCGTTCTCCTCTATCTGGTCTTGAAAACTCTTTTTCTTGCTTTATTGCGCGTGTAGTATCTCCAGCAAGTCTGTCTCCCTTTTTTATTATTCTCCGTAATGTGAATAGATCGTCTGATTCTTCTGGAATCAACGCTACTGAATTTTCATCAATTGGTTTTGTGATCATTTTATAACTTTAACATTGGAAAACAAAAATAAAAAGAGGTTTAGTTAGTTAATTCGCTCGTATTGGCTTGCTGTTTTTCTCCAGCTTTTTTTCTTAGGTAATTTTGGACCCATTCTTGTGTAATAA
This sequence comes from Nitrosopumilaceae archaeon, assembly GCA_050749225.1. Classification (GTDB taxonomy): domain Archaea; phylum Thermoproteota; class Nitrososphaeria; order Nitrososphaerales; family Nitrosopumilaceae; genus TA-20. The sequence continues at coordinate 1,983 of JBOGQR010000007.1, forward strand.
CGCCTGCTTCTGTCAAGTTTACGAGTGTATTGGTAGAAGCATCACCGATTACTTTTCCACTATTTCGCCTAATCTGACGCCACTTTAAGTTGGTGTTTCCACTTTTCGATGAATATATTATTCCTAAAACATCCTTTGCATTGACAAAAGTCATGTCACGAATTTTTTTAAGAGTTACCTTGTCTGCAGCTTCGACATAAATAAGTCCTGGATTTTCTTCACGTTCCGGAAATACCTCGTAGTCCTCAAAGTAGCTTTCAGGAACGAAAGAATTGCATGTGCTAAGGATCACAAATTTCCTGAAACTTTCAAGGGAGCACGCAGCATCAATTGCAACCATGTGAGTTAAATTCTGACCTTTGCCTTTTATCAAGCTTCTTGAAAGACTCAATTAGGAACAATAAAAATAGATGCTGCAGGCGTTGATGACCAAATCCCTTTGATTTGATGAGAAGGATCTTGAGTTCTGAGCCTGCACTAAATATTTATCATAAACACATATCTTGACTGATAATGAATTCGGTTACAGAATATCTCACGTTCAATGTACCCTCAAGAAGAGGATTTGTAAACATAACATCACAGGTTGAAAAGATTGTTCAAAAAAGTGGAATCAAGGAGGGTATTTGTTTGGTAAATGCAATGCACATAACATCTAGCGTGTTTATCAATGACAATGAAACTGGACTGCATCGTGATTATGAAAAATGGCTTGAACAGCTAGCTCCGCATGAACCAATAAATCAATATGAACATAATAGAACAGGTGAAGATAATGCTGATGCACATTTAAAACGACAGATTATGGGAAGGGAAGTTGTTGTGGCAATAACAAAAGGGAAACTTGACTTTGGACCATGGGAACAAATTTTCTACGGAGAGTTTGACGGAAAAAGATCAAAAAGAGTTCTAGTTAAATTAATTGGAGAATGACTAGGAAAGAGAACCACGCTTTTGACTGTCTCCTTCATTGGATTTTAGCTTGAAACTTTCTTCGTGGTTTTGAGGGCCGTGACTGCATTTTACACAACCAACCTTGAAACCATTGGCGTCTTTGACATAAGTTTCGCATCCACAAAAACAGGTCATGATATTACTAATCAATACTGTGATATAACTTATTTTAAAATTAATTTTTACAACACTTACCGCGTGGAATATCATGTGCATGTGGACATTTTCTTGGATGTTTTAACATAGTACAAAGAGCATCTGTGAATTGTTCATTCATATGATGTTCAATTCCGCAAACCATCTCTTCATCAATATCGACCTTAAGTGCACTGTCCATCAACACTTCAAGTAATCTGCTATTTCGCATCATGTTAGTACCTACCTGTTCTCCACTTTTGGTAAGCGATACTCCAGTTTTGTTATAATTTACAAGCTTTGACTCGTTTAGTTTTTTTAACATTTGTACAACACTTGGCTGTCTCACGTTTAGCATCTTGGAAATAGTGCTTATTTTTACAGGATCTCCACTTTCTTTGATATGCCATATAGCTTTAAGGTACATTTCTACATGTTCTGCCTCTGCAGTGCCAACAAATAGTACTTCATCTTTTTTCATATTACATCATTACAACGGTGCTTTACTTTACGTCTTTTGATTCTTTTAATAAATATTCAAAATATTCGCGTGCAAAACCAGCTAAACCGGAATGATCAGCCCATATTGCCACTGCCTCTGCAGAGGCGCCAAGATCTTCTCCTAGTAATATTACTACATATCTCTTATCTGATATTATTCCACCTCCGAAAAGTCCTTTTTTCACCTTTACCTTGGCTACTCTTGACAAAGATTTGAGAGTTTCAGAATCTACATCTTCGGAAACCAGTATTGTTATTTCCACTCCTTTGTCATGCAATGATCTGAGTTTTGGTAATGCCTCCTTTGCTAGGTTTTCTGCAACCTTTGGTATAGCAATCAGTACTTCGTTTCTGCATGAGTCAACCATCTCTAAAATTTTAGAAGCTATATTTACTACTCCGGAAAGAACCCAAATGTCAGGCCTTTCACTTGTGCCACTTTGTTCGTAAAGCGGTGTAAGTTCTTTTAAAATGATAGATTCGTTATTTTTAAAATCAGATTCAAAATTTTGCCGTGAGGTCTCTATTGCAGTTGTAGGTGGCTTTGCAAAATACTGTGTTGGTCTAGAATCATCAGAACCTATCCATCCTTTTTCTTCTAATGTGCCCAAAACTTCGTATATTTTTGAATATGGAACACTTGATTTCTGACTTAGATCCGAGGCATTTATCTGACCTGTTTTCAATAAAGCAGAGTATACTTTTATCTCATAACTTGTAAGACCAATCCTTTCAAGGGCTTTACGCGTCTTATCTGAAAGACTCATCTAAAGATAATCGGAGCATATTTGTTATATATGTCAACTATGGCCTACTGTGCCTAAGTTCTACGCAAGACATGTCATGTCTACCAATTCATGTGGTGTATAGTAGGAAATTGATTAAATACTCATTTTTCAAATTATGCGTAGTTAAGCATGGAACTAATACAGATTTCTGGTCTAAAGACACCTACATTAGGAAAAAAGGCCACAATACGATTTACCCAAAGTATCTGTCCTGATTGTAACATGATACTTGATGCAGAGGTCTTTGAAAGAGATGGTAAGGTATTCATGACAAAAACCTGTCCAACACATGGAGAATGTGAAGAGCTCTATTTTGGTTCTTATGACATGTACAAGAAATTTAGTACTTATTGGATGGACGGTAAAGGTGCTCATGCTCCAAACGTAATGATTGACAAGTGTTCATGTCCAAATAATTGTGGTCTGTGTTCAAATCACTTATCGCACACTGGACTAGCAAACATGATTGTAACAAACAGATGTGATCTGACCTGTTGGTACTGCTTTTTCTATGTAAAGAAGGGTCTTGAAGGTGCATACATGTATGAACCTTCACAAGATCAAGTAAGAGCAATGATGAAGACCCTGAGAGCAGAGAGACCGATTCCAGGAAACTCTATGCAGATTACTGGGGGAGAGCCAATGTTACGAGAAGATATTGTTGATGTTATAAAAATAATGAAACAAGAAGGTGTTGATCACATTCAGATGAATACAAACGGAATTAGATTTGCTCTAGATCCTGAAGCAATGCGAGAAGTAAGACTAGCTGGTGTCAATAATCTTTATCTAAGTTTTGACGGTGTAACTCCAAGAACAAATCCGAAGAATCACTGGGAAGTTCCATATGCATTAGAAAGTGCAAGAAAGACAGGAACCACAGTTGTCTTTGTCCCAACAGTTATCAAATCAATTAATGATCATGAGCTAGGTGGCATTATTAGATATGCACAAAAGAATCTTGATGTTGTACACGCAGTAAACTTCCAACCAGTTTCATTGACAGGAAGAATGGGAAAGAAAGAACGTGAGAAATACAGAATAACAATTCCTGATTGTATACAAAGAATCGAAGAACAAACAGGTGCTGAAGTAACAGTAGATGACTGGTTCCCAGTTCCAAGCTGTATGCCACTGACAAACGTTATTGAAGCATTTTCAAGTAAACCAAAATACGAATTATCAATTCACTTTGCATGTGGTGCTGGTACTTACATCTTTGAAGACCAAGAAACCAAAAAGTTTGTTCCTCTGACAAAATTCGCAGATATTCAGGGAATGTTAGAACTCTTTGAAGACAAGGCAGACGAAATTCGCTCTGGTAAGAACAAATACTTTACAATGCTAGAGGTCGTAAAGAAACTCTCAAGTTTTGTAGACAAAAAGAAACAACCAGCAGGTCTTGATCTAGCAAAGATGTTTAGTAATATTTTGATGAAAAGATCATTTGATTCTGTAGGCTCATGGCATGTCAAAGGACTCTTCTTGGGTATGATGCACTTCCAAGACAAATACAACGAAGATTTGGAAAGGCTGCAAAGATGTGACATTCATTATGTGACACCAGACCTTAGAATAATTCCATTCTGTGCATTCAACGTAATACCAGAATGGTATAGAGATAGAATCCAAAAGAAATATTCTACATCAGTAGAAGAATGGGAACAAAGAGTTGGTGCAAAGCTCGAAGATGGTCTGTACCGAGGAATCATGAGGAGAGGATCAGGTGATGAACTTGCTGCAGGCTGTGCAAAAAGCCAGATGTTTCACGAAGCATCTCAAGCTTTGATGTAAATCCAATCTTCCTTTCTAAATTTTCATTAAACTTCATCTAGATTCAGAAATATATGATTAAGATAAATTAGATTTTATCTTAATGCCAATGTCTAACAAATTTGGGAATATGTTGCATAAGACATTTCACTGGAACTATGGATCAAACTATTTTGAGTTAATCAACAGGGCAAATTTATTTATGATAGTAGATAAACAAATCTTTGACATGGTCAGAGTGAGAATAAAATAAAAATTGTTCACCTGAACGATACCGCCGGTATTGGAAGTTGTATCACTAAAGAACTTAATGTTCGTTATGGTAATGGCAGCGCTATTACATTTTGCTTTAGTAAATGGTACAGAGATACTTATGGTTCTATCCTAGTAAGGAAGTATGATCCTATTTCCATCTTTAGGATCGGCATAGCATGTCGCAGAGCTGATCTAATCCATTTTCATTCTCCTGCATACAACTTGGAAGAGAATATACGGAAATATGTTCACAAGCCAACACTACGGCATTTTCATGGTGAGGAGCTTAGAAAGCTATGGAAGCATTATGATGACTACGGCCTAGTGTCTACCCCTGATTTGCTTGACTATGCTCCCAACTGTGAGTGGTTACCATCACCAGTTGATATAGACTTCATTATGAAACATAAAGTAAAGAAAGATTATGAGGATAATCGTAAAGTACGCGTTGCTCACTATCCGTATTATTTGAAATCTACTACTCGTAAAGAAGATTACTATTCTTCCGCTTTGAAAGATTTAGAAGATAAAGATCTGATCGAAGTTGTAAAAATTATTGATCTTCCATATGCTACAGCTTTGAAAACAGTTAGCAGTTGTGATATAGCTATTGGAAAAATGATTCCAGACATCGGTTATTATGGAAGATTTGAATTAGAAGCGATGGTCATGGGAATACCAACTATCTCATATGTTAGACAAGATTTGTATGAACGTTATGAACCAGGAGTCTTTTGTTGTGATATTAACAATTTTGCCGAAAAATTATTAGAGTTGGTCGAAGATTCTCAACTAAGAAAAACATACGGTGAACGGGGATATAACTACACTCGTAAGTATCATGATGTAAAGAAAGTGACCGATCAGCTATTAACAGTGTACTCGAAATTCATATGATACATTACAGAGATAAGTATAACACTTCCCAGACTATCGAGCGATTATGCGATATAAAATCCGGTATAATTTTTTAAAATAATTACAAAAGTAATATATTTCGTGTGATTGTTAATTTGTTAGTCTATGAGTCTTTCATTTTAGTTGATATTACACTTTTGATTATGCCTCTAAATTCTGGATCAATTCCATACAAGAGAGAGAAATAAGCTAAAACAGCAACTAGGATCTCACCAGCCACCATGATAGAATAGATTGTTTTGGGTAATTCAAATGGGATGAATGTTTTCAGAATAACTATTATTGCGATCATTACACCACTTGAGATCAAATATTTGGCAATGCTAGTACTTGGAACCCTAAAATGTAAAATGCGTCTTGCAAGGATTCCTTTGTACACTGCAAAAGGAATGATGGCAATCAAGGCAGCAATTGACCATAGAATGGAGATAGTCATATAATCACCATTTTTCTGGTCAAAGAAATGAAGAAGAAGATACAAGCAAATTAAATAAGAAACAGAAAAAACAATTCCTATTTTAGGAACCAAAAGCAAGCGACTTTTTAAGAGATTAAAAAGAGAAACGTTCTTGTCTACTTCAGAATGTACGGTTCCAGTCAGAATTGAGTCAAAGAAGAGATAAAATACAGTAATAAAAGAAGCTGGAATCAAAAAATCTAACGCTGGTCTAGATTGCATATAGCTTGATTTTAGAAGATAAAGTAGCTGATCGGAAATAAAGTATATTCCAAGAGAAAAGGGAATAATAAACATCAATATTATTTTTAGAATTGACTCAACATCTTTGGAATTGCCTCCCTTGAGAATCCTTGGATATAGTGCAATTCCAAGATATTGTCCGTACGTTATGAAACTAGCCAACAAAAATGCTGCTTTATAGAACGCAATAGATTCTGCAGTCTTTGTTAGGTAAGTGACAATGGCCACATCAAATGTATATATCAAAGGAGGAATTGCAGTGAAAATTGGTATCCATGAAAGTTTTATCCAATGCTTAACCAATGAAAAATCAAACTTATCGACAAGATGTTTTTTGTTCAGAATTACAAGCATGACAAGTTGAACAATTTGAGTCAGAATTATGATTGTAAGTACCATTTCCAAACCTTGCTTGAGGAAGATCAATAACGGTACAGCAAAAACTAATTTTGCAATTTCAGAAGCTAAAAACGCATAACTTTGTAATTGCGGTTTAGTTCCTTGTGATATAGATTCTAGGGAATTTACCATATGGAAAATTGGAATTTGAAACCAACCTATCAAAAAATAGATAAACGATGTCTTTAACGATGCTACAAAGAATAATGAAACAAATAGATAGATGAGTGATGCCGGAGCTGATAAAATAATAGACGAAATAAGACTAGATCTCCCAGTCTCTGTGCCACGGGCAAGATATCTTACAGTCCAATATGAAACCACTGGAATTAAGAAAACTGTGTAACCCTGTGCATTTTGAACCACTTGCCATATCCCAAAGTCCGCCTCTGAAAGCTTGTTTGTTACAATAATAGTAAAAACAAAGCCTGTGAAAAGACTTGCAAATCTAGCACCAAAAACAACTAAACCAGGGTATCTGAGGCGAGTATTATCCATGAGTAGTGATTTGTATTCTAGTATTTGTTATTTCTAAATAATCATTTGGTTTATTTCACAAATAGTTGATACAAAAGTGACTCTATCATGAATCAATTTTGTATAAATATCATAATTATATAATATGATCTTGACTTTGTTAATTTATTATAATATGTGCTTAACAACTCTATAGATAAATTATTTACACACATTGTTAGTCAAAATGTATGAAAATTTTTGTTACAGGGGGAATGGGATTTATCGGTCATCATCTTGTATCTTCTTTGTTACAAGAAAAAAACAAGGTTACTATCTATGACAATTTAAAAAATAGCTTAAATGAAAATGTAACACTACTAAAAGAACAAGGTGCAAAATTTGTAAAGGGAGATATTGATAACTACAAGTTACTCTTAAAATCAATTACTGGTTTTGATTTAACAATTCATCTTGCTGCAGAGATTGATGTACAAGAATCTATTAGATTTCCGGAACATACTCATCAAGTTAACGTTACAGGAACTCTGAATTTGTTAAGAGCTTGTGTTGCCAAAAGGGTAAAAAATGTAATAGCGCCATCAAGTGCAGCAGTATATGGAAATCAAAATGATTTACCAATCTCAGAGAATTCACAAACAATTCCGATATCGCCATATGGTGCAACTAAATTAACAATGGAGCACTATCTGCAAGCTTTTGCAAATTCTTATGATCTTAATTGCATCTCTCTTAGGCTGTTCAATGTTTATGGAATTGGACAATCTGATACATATGCAGGTGTAATAACACGGTTTATGAAAAATATCAAAAAGAAAAAACCACTAATCATTTTTGGAGATGGTTCTAATACGAGGGATTTTGTTTCCATCGAAGATGTGACTAGTGCATTTAAAAAATCGATTAAAAAAATAGAGGGTAGTAAAGGTAATGCTTACAATATTGCAAGTGGAAAATATGTTAGTATCAAGGAACTTGCAGAACTAATGTTAGAGATTTCTGATACAAAATTGCCTATATTATACAAAAAAGAACGAAAGGGAGACATAAAGAATAGTCAAGTATCAATCTGGCTCGCAAAAAAGTATATTGGCTATATTCCTAAAGTTGAATTGAGACAAGGATTGCAAAAATTATTGAAGATCTAGAACAACATGCCTCTCAATACTTGATATATGGTTTATTGATTTATTACATCCGTATATGGAAACTAAAATCCATTCTAGTCTAAGGACAGTGGAATGGAAGGACAACGCTGTAGTAATGATTGACCAAACAAAGCTTCCAAACGAGCTTGTCTATGTAAAATACACTGATTATCTGCAAGTGGCAGATGCTATTAGAAATCTAGTGGTTAGAGGTGCTCCTGCCATCGGAGTTTCAGGTGCTTTTGGACTGGCTTTGGCTGCTTTACAAAGTAACGCAACCGATTTAGAAGGAATATTATCTGATTTAGAAAAAGCAAAAAAAATTCTTTTTGAAACACGTCCTACAGCAATAAATCTAGCATGGGGTCTTGAAAAAATCATGCAGATTGCCAAAAAAGGCAAAGATGTACTAGAAGTAAAAAAATCAATCATTGAAACTGCAAAAAGAATGGCAGAAGAAGATATTGAAACAAATAAGAAAATGGGAAGACATGGCGCAGAATTATTTGGAAATAATGATATTATTATGACGCATTGTAATGCAGGTGCATTAGCTACTGTAGGATATGGTACTGCTTTAGGTGTTATTAGAGCTATTACGGAAAGTGGAAAAAAGATCAAAGTTATAGCAACAGAGACTAGGCCCGTGATGCAAGGATCTAGACTTACTGCTTTTGAACTAAAATATGATGGTATAGATGTTAGTCTAATTCCTGATACTGCGGTGGGATATGCCATGTCAAATGGACTGGTCAACAAGGTCATTGTAGGTGCTGACAGGATTTTACGAACAGGTCATGTATATAATAAAATAGGAACATATCAGGTAGCAATGATGGCAAAGCAACACAAAATCCCATTTTATGTGGCAGCACCACTTTCTACCTTTGATCTTAAAAGTAATCCTGGAGATGTAGTTATAGAGCAACGAAAGGCAAGTGAGGTTACTGGAATTGCAGGCAAAAAGACAGCCCCTGATGATATATCTGTAATAAATCCTGCATTTGATATGACTCCTCCTGAACTAATAACGGGTATAATAACAGAAGCAGGAGTTGCCAAACCCCCTTTTGAAGAATCTATAAAAAAATTATTCGAATCAAGGATGTAAGGTATTTATTTTCATAGATTAAAGAAATTGTCCATGGAACAGATAACATCACAACAAGTATTGGATTCATTAAGACAATGTATGGATCCTGAAATCCCGATCAATATAGTAGACATGGGTCTAATTTATGGAGTTAATGTAAGTGATGACAATAAAATAAATGTAAAAATGACCATGACAACACGTGGTTGTCCCTTACATGAAACTCTAGTTAGTGATGTTAAGAGATACGTCAACAAAGTTCCTGGAGTCAATGGAGTTGATGTAGAAATAGTATGGGAGCCTGCATGGACACCAGAAAAAATGTCAGAAGAAGGAAAGAAACTAATCAATTATGGAAAACAGAAAAGAATCACACCAATAGACTATGAATCTGCAAGGCCACAAGGTGTAGGTTCTGTTGTAAAACAAGAAGATGGCGCATTAGTTTTGATGAATGATCATGAGCAAGGATTTATGGTAAATCAAGCAATAATTGATTTTTGGAAATTGTGTAATGGACAAAGAAAGATAACAGAACTTGTAGATGAATTTGCAAAAATAACCGGTCTTCAGCGTGGACAAGTAGAAAAAGAAGTCACCCAACTCGTACAACAACTTAGAGATGGAGGACTGGTAATTATAAAAGAACCCGAAGTCTCTAATGTTCAATTTAAAAAATAAATTAATTTCTTACAAAATTAAATTTCAGTAATCTCTGTTATTGTTCCTAAAACAGAATCCATTTTAACAATGGCTTTTTTTTCATTAAATCCTAATGCAACGTACCAGTCGCCACCTTCGTTATCGAATTTAGTTTCCAAGGTTTTTACTTGGTCTGCAGCAACATTGTATTTTTTTATTATTCCGGATACTGCTAAAGGAATGGCTTCTTTTTCAGTTGGAAGCCTTCTTTTCATTAGTCCTATTCCTGGACTCATATGTACTCTCTCATGTAATGAGGTATAATAATTACTATGTTCAGTCAAAAAAGATCTAAAACTTGTCATAAGATCTGATCTTGTAAGGTTCTTGTGTTACATGATATCATGATTACAAATGAGTTTATCTGCATCGCTAAAGAGCGCACTTGTTTCCTTGATAGATAATTTAATGGCAAATCCACAGAACATGCGAAACATGGCATCTGATTTAAAACCGCTTACAAGAGATGACACCGAAGTGGCATTTGGAATTTTTATAGGGTATGTGACTGGAGGATTTGCAGAACTGTTCTTTGAATCACAAAAACGCGGTATGACATCTATGGAAGCAGAAGAAATGCGAAAGATAATTTTTGAGCGAGCACTTGAAATGAAAAAAGCAATAGCATATGTACGAGCTCAAGAAAGTAAAAGCTAATTTTAACGAACAAAATTCTATATATTACGTATAAAACAAAGTTATTTCAAAATGCATCTGTCAGATCTAATTTCTACTTCCTTTCTTTCAAAAACTAGAACCATCCTTTTAGTCATCTCTATTCTGGCTATTTGTGGAACAGTTACAGAGCTATTAGGTGGAATATGGGATGCCTCAACACATGCTCTACGAACACCTGAAAAATTCTGGACAATTCAACATGTTACAATTTATGCTGGTGTTGGAATGATAGTAAGTTCATCAGTTTTGGGTATGACTATTTTGTTACTAAACTCTGAAAACAAAATTCTGTTTAAAGGAATAAAGATTATATTTTTAGGTTCCATTTTACAACTTGTAGGGGGTTATACTGATTCTATTTCGCATGAGATATACGGAGTAGATGGTTTGGTAACTCCATCTCATCTTACAATTGAAACAGGTCTTTTCCTAAGTGCTCTTGGTAGTTTTATGACACTTTGTCAAGTTGAGAAAAGAAAGACAAGAAAAATTATGACGGTTGCTATTGTGATAGTACTTCTTTCTGCAACATGGATATGTTTTAACTTAATTCTACTTTTTACTTCAATAGTATTGTGTATACCAGTTTACGATTTATTCTCTTCAGGATGCGCAGTACTGTAATTTCGTAATCTTTTGTAGCCAGACCATGCAATTAAGCACGCACCAATAAGTGCTATTAATGAGGGAAATGTAAATTCTACCGATTTTGTATTTCCAAACTCTGCATTAATTTGGATAGGATTTTCAGAAAGGTTGGTGATTTCCAGAGTATATTTTCCAGTATAACTAAATTCAAAATAATTCACAGACATTTTTGTTTCGATTCGTTTAAGATCTATTACATTTCCTTGAGGATCTGATACTTTTACCAATATTTTTTCTTTCGAATAATCAGGAATAGTAATTTTATAAAAACCAAGTCCTTTGCCTTTTAAACCTAGATCAAGACTAGTATTTTCTCTGATGCCTATATTCAGATCTTGTGATGTTTTTTCTGCGGTAGAAAATACAAGCGCTATCCAAATTGAACCAACAATCATCAATGATAATCCAATTCTAAACGTTGTTAACTTTTTCATACATTTTGTATTTCTTTACCCGTTTTAAAATCCACTCTATAACTAAAGGGCCCGGAGGGATTCGAACCCTCGACCTGGTGGTCCGAAGCCACCCGCACTATCCGGGCTATGCAACGGGTCCGATCAAGTAAGAATTTAACGGGGCTAAATATCTGTCTAGATAATTGAAAATATCACAAAGAGTAGCAGGTGTTGAATATGCTATACGCGATATCACACTTTCGGCAAAAAAATTGGAAAAACAGGGACAAAAGATAACCTATCTTAACATAGGAGATCCTGTGGCATATGGATTTCAACCACCAGAAAATGTTAAAGATGCTTTAGTCAAGGCAATTAAAAACAATCAAAATTATTATGCTCCATCAGAGGGATTACAAGAGCTAAGACAAGCTATTGCGGAAAAAGAAAAAAGAAAAGGACTTTTGACAACTGAAGATGACATTATTGTAACAAACGGTGTTTCAGAAGGATTAGAGATGCTAATGGCGTCTATTGTTGAACCAGGAGATGAAGTTTTGATACCAGGTCCATATTATCCACCATATGCTTCGTACGTACGATTATTTGGCGGAATTCCAGTAGAATTTGGAGTAGATCTTAACAATTCTACCCCTGATCTAGATGATGTAAAATCAAAAATTACATCAAAAACTGTAGCAATATGCTTTATCAGTCCAAACAATCCGACTGGAGCTGTTTTTAGTGAAAAATCTCTCAAAGATTTGATTGATATTGCAATTAAGAATGATTTGTACATAATCTGTGATGAAATATACGATCAGATTGTTTTTGATGAAAAATTTGTGGGTATTGGAAAGGTTAGTGGTGATTCTCCTGTAATACTGTTAAATGGATTTTCCAAAGTACACCTAATGTCTGGTTGGAGAATTGGTTATATTGCATTTAATAATTCCAAGAAACTTGATATTCTTCGAGAAAACGTTCCAAAGCTTGCTAGAGTCAGAATTGCATCTAATTTACCAGTTCAACATGCTGCATTAGAATCACTTCGAGGTCCACAAGATTATATTCCTAAATTTGTTTCAGAGTTAAAAAAACGAAGAGATTATGTCATAAAACGAATAAATGGAATGCATGGACTCAGTTGTCCAATTCCCAAAGGAGCTTTCTACGCATTTCCAAAAATAGAGAACAATAAATACAAATCAGACAAAGAATTTGTTCTTGAACTTTTAAAATCAAAAGGAGTTCTCACCGTTCATGGTTCAGGATTTGGCACAAAATATGGAAGCGGCCACTTTAGGATGGTATTTTTACCTGAAATTAATGTGCTAGAGAGTGCTCTTGACAAAATAGAAGAGTTTGTGACCTAAAATTTCCAAACAGTTGTTTTCCTTGGCAATATCTCTATGATGCAATTCGTATCATCTAATAATTCCTGAGCAGATTTTACCTTCAAATTTTTGAAATATCTCTTCAAAATTCTTTTTGCAATAAATGATACTTGATTTCTTTCTAAAATTAGTCTTGCTTTACCAATACACATGACACCAAAAATATCTGGAGATTTTACTCCTACATCAACACAAAAGCTTACTTTTGGATTCTTTTTGATGTTTTTTGCCTTCATTGTTCTTGTATTAGTTCCAACATAGAATTTTTTATTTCTAAATTCATACCACACAGGAACAATGTGTGGATTATTTTTACTATCAATTGTAGCAAGTCTTAAAATTTTCTGAGACTTTAAAAATTCAGATGTTTTCATTTACTTCCTTCCTTGTGCCCAAAAAGATCAAAAAACCTCCAATTCCAATCATACTCACTGAAATTTTTTCATTAGTGATCTCAGGAGATGTGAAAAAATCAGCAACAAATTCTGGACCCCATATAAGCAGATTTCTAATAAGAATAATGCCCGCCATTACTATAAACAAAACCCCCATTGCAGTAAACCAATTTCTATTACGTCTATAATGCAAATCTAACATTGACTGGAACTTCTTACTTAAATTATCTTTATTCCAGGATTTCTCATTTTATTTTTAATCATAGCGTTCAAAAGTATTGGCGTTGCTATCTCTGCAAGATAAGAAAGGGAACCAGGACCAAGCAATATAGGTCTTAATGAGATTATTTCTTTGATCAATTCATTGACTATATCTATGGAACTTTGATCATCTCCACATACAAAAATATCAGAATCTAAGATTAGTTTTGAATCTATCAGTTTTTTTTCTGATATGGTGTGAAACGCTGCCACAAGCTTTGATTTATTTTTCATATGTTTCTGTACGAGTTCAAATGCAGATGGTTTTTTTTCTATAAAAGAAATGAATTCAAATCCGGCATCTGTTTTTGTCAATGGGACGATAGGTGATATTACAACACAGTCATTTTTTACATTTGGAAGTAACGATGAACAAATTGAATCAATATTCTCATATGGAATTGATAAAACCAACACATCACTTTCTTTTGCAACAGAAAGATTGTCTTTTCCTGTTATTGTACCTTTGATTTTTCCATATTGTTCAGAAGCATTTTTGGAATATTCAAGAGCTGATTCTGTTGCTTTCGCAGAATCTCTTGAACCAATTAAAATATCATGATTTTTACACCATCTAATAGCAAAACCTTTTCCCATTCCGCCTGTTCCGCCTATGATTCCAATCTTCATAAAATCATGCTCTGGTAATGTTATTATTATCTCTATTCAATAGCGTTTGTAATATTGTCCTTAATTATTTTTTTACGTCATGCGCAAGCTACAAACAATGTAGAAAGAGTTCTTGCTGGACGATCTGAAGGCATACCATTAACAGAACTCGGATTGCAACAGGCAGAAAAAATAGCAAATTTTCTACAGCCGCTTAAAATTTCTACAATTTATTCTAGTCCTATTGAACGTGCTATACATACTGCCAAAATAGTGTCTGATAAACTAAATCTTCAATATGAGATAGATCCGCGATTAACAGAGATTGAGATGGGAAGTTTCTCAGGAATGTTATATGAAGAAATGTTTGCAAAACATGGCAATATTTTTTTAAAATTTTATCAAAATAATCCAGTGATAGAACAAAATGGTGTTGAACCATTTTCTAGTGTAAAAAAAAGAATTCTTGATATGGTTAACTATTGCTCACAAAAACATAACAACGAGACTATTTTACTTGTAACTCACATGGATCCAATCAAAGCAATGATCTCTACAGTTTTGCAGCTAAAACCAGAATCATTATATGAATTAATCATTAGAAATGCGTCTGCTACAATAGTGAAAAAAGAACAATCCAACTTTTCTATGGTTGCTATAAATTCAATGAGCTCTGATAGATACCACATTGATTAATGAAATGATATTTTATAGCAAAGATCAAATCTTTTATTGACCGCAAAAATATGAATAAATTGTTCATATTTAGCAGAACTAATATCTATGGGCTACAGTCATCATGAATAGGTTGAAAACTGCAACTATACTTTTCTTCTTTTTGATATTGGTCACTAATTTATCGTTGGTGCAAGCCTTTGCATTACAAGTATCCACTGACAAACAAGTGTATTCTGATGGTGATCCTCTATTGGTGTATGGAACAGCATTGCCAAATGAACCATTGATTATACGACTTTTTGCTCCTGATGGTACAATTGCAAAATTTGATCAAATTACTGCAAACAACAACGGTGACTTTGATCATATTCTTATACGATGGCCTAATGCCACAACAAATTTTGCATACGGTACTTATTCTGTGGAGGCAATAGCAAGTGCAGAAAAGGGTATATCGCAAAAAATTGATGTCAAATTTGCTCAATCATCAACTCTTTACGAAGCTCCTGTACAAAGGACATTAAATACAGTGGTCTTTGCACCACAAACTGCTGCAGTAAATCAGCCTATCAGAGTGTTTGTTCAAGTAACAAGTGACGGACTTTTGGTTGCAGGATCTCCCTCAAAAATACTAGGTACTTCACACGTACATCTACCTGATGGTACGGTAGTAAGCCTATCTGATTCTTTCCAAACTCTTCATCAGGGAATCTATTATGTTGATTATACGCCACCTGAGGAAGGAACTTACGTATTCCATATGATAGCTTTTGATCAAGGAAGTATATCTCATGCATCTGTAGCAACAGTTGTACTCAAACAGAACATTGAAGGAATATCAAATCAAATAATAAAACTAAACTCAGTTTTGGATTCTACATCACAAGAACTAGATAAGTTAAAATCAGAAATTGCAGGTTTTGGTCAAGTATTAAACAGTAGTCAACAATCAGTAACCCAAGCAAATCAGCACATAAACCAAAGTGTAAATTCCATGTCAGTCTCTGTTAGCAATCTTGAAGCGGCATCAGGGCAATTTAATTCGTTGTTCCTCCCTGTTGTTGCATTGATAGCAATAATTATTGCATTGCAAATAACAATTCTCGCTAGGCGAAGATAACAATAATGGCAAAGAAAGGCTTTTTTGTCATTCAGGAATTAACAATTTTTTTAATTTTCACATTACTTTTTTCTACAGTTGCAAAGCCCGCTTCTGCTTTTTATGATGTTGATCTTACCCATCTAAACCCGTCTGTTGATTTTGTAGAAAAATCCGGTATTATCACTTTCTTGCCAGGGACATATGAAAATCCTGTAAAAAGATATGTGGTATTTGGTTCCGGTCCAGTCTCAGATGTACGATCAATTGCACAAAACTTAATCTACGATACAAGCTCAAAAAATAGTTTTTTTTCGGTGGGAGTTTTTTCTCAGAATGATATCTTGAATCTTAAATCAAAAGGATATACAGTAATTGAAGATTTTCCTTTAGAGTTTGATTCCTTAAATCAATTTAACACAGACATGATTGTTCAAGAAGGATCTAGGGTAGGAAAGATTCTTGGCACTGAAGATGTTTATCAAAAATATGGATATACTGGAAAAGGAATCACAATCGGAATCGTAGACACAGGAACAGATTTCTCAAATCCTGATGTTCTAGACTCTGTTGCACGTGACAAAAATAATACTCCAATTATGATTGATGCTGACGGCCAAGGACTAGTTTTGACAAATACAACTTTTATCGCAAACATAGATGATAGAGGAATCATAAAGAACTATACTGCAACAATTCCAAAAAATATTACCTCTAATGCTTATGTGAATTCCCAAGGAGTATTTCTGAACATGTACAAAAATGGAAATGGTACAACTGTTCAAGTTTTTAACTCAATATATCCTAAAAGTGGTAATGGACCTGTTCTTAATGGTACTACATCAAATGACTATAAGATTGGAAAAAATAACAGAAATTTCATACTTTCAAAAAGTGGAATATATCACTTTGGTGTAATTTATGAAAATGTTTTACAGGGTCAATCTTCACGCTTGCAGCTTGTCCCAGTACTTGTAGTTGATTCTAAAACAGCAGGTTTGTATGATACCATAATACCTGACATGTCTGATTCTTGGAAAGATTTTACTCGTTTTGATCTATCTCTAAATAGTTTGCCACAATATGATTATGATTTTACAGATGAAACTCCAATTACTTTGGGTAATGGAAAAGAATTTCTTGTTTATGATTCAAACAATGATGGAAAATTAGATTATAGTGCAGGTACTGTTGGTGCACGAGTGCTTGATGTTTATGGAGTGATAGGAAAATCCTCAGCGATTGATAAAAAAATTGGAGCAACCAATGGGACTTTATCATCGCCACTTGACACAAAAGGAAATTATTTCGGTGTAATGTATGATTTTCAAGGTCATGGAACTTCTACAGCTGCATCTATAACATCAAAAGGAATTGAAAAATATGATATTTACGGTAACACTACAAAATATTCTCTAAGAGGTGTAGCACCTGGAGCAAAAATTGTTCCAATCAAAGCACTGTGGTTTGGTGATGCAGTGTATGGCTGGTTGTGGGCTGCTGGATTTAATCAAGAAGCAAATACTTGGGTCTTTGATGGAAAGCCTAGAGTTGACATACTATCAAATAGCTGGGGGATTTCCACCTTTCCAATTTTACAATCAGTACCAGGACTTGATATCCAATCTCTATTGTTAAGTGCACTTGAAGTACCTGGTTCTCTTGACAAAAACTATCCGGGTATACTTGTTGTGAGTAGTGCAGGAAATGCAGGACATGGATATGGAACTTTGGGAACTCCCGATGCTGCGCCATATGCTCTGACAATAGGGGCTACAACAAACAACGTATACATTGGTTCTGGTTCGTTTAAAAATCAACCACGATTTGGAAACAGTATTTATTTCTCAGGTGATATTGCAGGTTTCTCAAGCAAAGGCCCTAGTTTAGTGGGTGATCCAAAGCCTGATCTAATGGGAATTGGTGAATACAGCTTTACTCCAATAAGTGTTACAAAATATAACAAAAATGCAACTGATCCATTTGCACTTTTTGGCGGAACAAGTTTGGCAGCTCCACTTGTTGCTGGTTCTGCTGCTGTATTAATGGAAAGTCTAAAACAGAAAGGCGAACAATATGATCCATTTAAAATAGAAAACATTTTGATGTCGACCGCAACCGATCTGAAAAATGATCCCTTTACACAAGGATCTGGGTTGGTAAATGTAACAACTGCTGTAAATTTTGTTAAGGGAAAAGATGATACATTTATTGTATATAACAATGCATCATACTCTAACATAAAAAAGATCTTAGATGTTCCAATCAAAGCATTGAATTCGTCTTCTATGGGATTAGAAAGATTTCAATTAAATAATAATTCTTTTCCACAAACTTCTTGGTTTGGAGGCAGATTACTTCCAGGTGATAGAACATCTGCCACCTTTACTATTGAAAATCCAACAAACAAAACACTTGAAATTAAAATAACACCAAAAATTCTTGAATTATTCAAGAAATCACAATACAATGATACCACCATCGTAAATCTACAAGATCCTCTCTTGAACAAGTCTGGAGTATATAGGCCAAATTATATACCTCTTGAAAATGTAAAAGAGAATTTTGATCTACTTTCTTTCTTCCAAAAATCAAAACCTATTCCTAATGATACCTCTTTGATGTTCCTAAACCTAAACTTTCCATTTTCTGAATTTTTAAATGCATCATCTAAGATGTACGCAGACGATATGAAGATTTCATCTCTTTATCTATATGATTGGGACGACAAAAATAAAGATGGTAAACCCGATTACACAGAACTTTCAATGATAAACAGAGGAGGTTCTTGGGGAACAGTTCAACAACTACAAGTTTCAGATCCAAATTCGAAAATCAAACATGTTCCACTAGTAGGTGTGTATCCTGTTCCAACAAGATTTTCTTATTGGCAAGGGGATACAAAGAAAAATTCTACTTCAATGGATTATACCATTACTGCTAGCTATTACAAAAAGCAAAGCTGGAATGATATATGGGTAAACTTCAATGATATACAAGTTGCACCTTACAGTTCTACTCAGGTAGTAGCGACACTTGTTGTACCATTAAATTCCATGCCTGGTGTTTATCAAGGATTTCTTTCGTTCAAAGACAGCTTACATGAAGTTAATGTTCCGGTCTCTTTTGGAGTTCTAAAGAAACTTCAACCAAAAGACTTGCCTACAGTTATGCAAAGTGCACAAAATGGTGATGTATTATATGGAAATGGATACATTGGTGGTGCATTTGACATGACAAATAGGTATAATGCAGGTGATTGGAGACAATATTATTTTGATGTTCAAGACAGAACAATAAATGCCGTCTCATTAAATATTTCATGGGAAAACAAGGACACGAATCTATCTGTGTTTGTAGTAGATCCTCAAGGAAAAATTGTACAAACAAATGTTCCATCAGGAATACTAGGACAATTTCGAGATTGGCCAACTGGTGATTGGCTTGGTAATAGCCCACCCTTCAGTGAAGGTGGAGGATTTTATCCTATAAAAAACAAGGATGCAACATCAACCGTATTGTATGCCTCACTTAACCAGACTGGGACATATTCCATTTTAATGCACTCAACTTTGTTTGGAGGACAATCTATAGCTGAGCCAATAACAATAACTGCAAAATTTTCTACTATTCTACCTGATGAAAGTGGTCCAAAAATACAATTTGATATACCCGAATTTATTAATAACACATTCAAAATTGAACCAAAAATAATAGGAGAAGATATTGACAGTATAAAGTATTATCTCGATGGAGTCGGGCCTCAAAAATTTAATGAAACTGTGTTACCAATCTTGTCTCAACAATTAACTGAAGGTACACATACTATTCGATTAGTTGTAACAGATACGGTTGGACACACTGTATCAAAAGAATCTATATTTACGATTGATAATACTGCGCCTGAAATTATCTTTAAATCTCTAACAAATGGTTCAACCATTTCGAATGTGGCTACAATAGATCTTGAAATAAATGAACAGAATCTTTTAGAGCATGGAGGAATAACTGTCATTCTACCACATCAAAAAATATTGGATAAGAAATCTGTATCATTTGATACAAGAACATTAGAAAATGGAAAATATGACATCACCGTTCTGGCAAAAGATAAGGCAGGAAATGAGGCAGCGCAGACGATTATAGTAAACATTGACAATAACGCTATTAGTAAAATATTCTCTCCAGAAAGAAAAGAACCATTTAATGAAATTTACTATACGTTAACAGAAATAATAATTGGAATTGCTGCAGCAGTTGCCATAATGGTAATTACTTTTAAAAAATTGAAAAATTCAAAGAAAAACTAGACAAGGTTTATATGCAATTTTTCAAAAACGAAAGCTAGATGTCTGAGCAGGATTCTAGTGCTAGAAATGTTCTGTCTAGGCGTGATTTTTTAAAGTTATTGGCTGCTGCAGGAACCGCTCTTACTTTTACCCCTTTTGTTCCTTGGGGGAAATTCATGCCAAACCCATCAAACGCTACTCCACAAAAAGCTAAAGTCATACTCCCAGATGGCACCCAAGCAAACGTTAACACTTTTCCAAAAAATATCTCCCAAGTAGTTACTTATCCGTTAACTGGAGATACAGTTCTTGATCAAGAGGCATTTAGAAAGTGGCAGTTTATCAGACTGCCATCAGAACTTGGTGGAGATGTAAATGATGTTAGTGCTTTTCGCGTGTATAGTATGGTATGTTTACATTTATGGTGTCTTTGGAAATACTGGCCTCAGGAAGGAAGAAAAAGGGGAGAATGTCCATGTCACGGAAGCATGTACAACCCACTTAATGGAAAAGCTATCGCAGGACCAGCATCACTTCAAGCTCCGCCTTCAAACGTTCTTGCAACATTATACCTTGAGGCAGATAACGATGGAAATTTATGGATAACTCCAGCTAAATGGGATGTAAACGAAAATGGAATTGTAGGATTTGGTCGCTTCCTTAAAACGTAGAAACGGTCTAGTAGATTTCTTCTACTGGATTTGGGATGGATTTGAAAGAACCATATTCATTGGTACTAAATTTTCATTTCCAGCAAGATTTGTAAGCCCATTCGGATTTCTTGGAATGCTTACATTTGTGACTTTTATAATTTTAGGAATTTCTGGAGCACTTTTGATGTTTTACTATGAACCCATACTCGATAGAGCGTGGGATAGTGTTGCAAAAATAAACAATACAGTTCCGTTTGGTTTTATGATAAGAAATATTCATTATCATGCATCTAATGCAATGGTTCTCTTAGCAGTATTACACATGTATTATCAATACTTTAGTGGAAGATACAAGATAAGAAATGAACTCATCTGGTTTACTGGAGTCATTCTTGGTACAGTAACAATACTTGAAGCTTTTACAGGTTATGATATAATATTTAGCGAACGAGCTGAGCTGGCATTTAGTATTGCAGCATCACTTACAAACTCTATACCTGTTGCAGGACCAACTATACGTGATGCCATGTTTGGTTCAGGATTTGCAGACTTTGTCCTACGATTCTATACCCAACATGTATTTGTTTTACCAATAGTAATGTTGGGGCTAATGGCTGTTCACATGCCACGATTTTTGGTCTTTGATGTACCAATGGTCATGGCAATTGCTGGTGCAATATTTATCACAGGTGGAGTCTTTCCAGTTGATCTTGGTTCTAAATTTGAACCCACTGTTCCTCCAGGAATTACAGTACCAGAATGGTATCTGACAGGAATTTATGCATTTCTTAGAACTCAATATGACAAATTTGTAACTGGAGTAGCTTGGCCTGCCATGTTTATCATAGCTCTTGCCTTGACACCATTCATTGACAGGTACAAGAAATTCTCTTGGAAAGATAGGCCTATAATTACTGCATTTGGAATAACTGGAATAGCCCAAGTCATGGTGACCACATACTGGGGATTCTATATTTCACCAGATACAACAAAGGCACTTGTAGCTAGACTCGTCATAGATCCAATATTTTTTTATGCAGTAATGTTATTGCTGGTTCCAATGGGATTTGGTTTCTCATATATGATGATTAAACTTGCCAAAGAAGCCGAAAGGAAAGCAAAGATTGTGGCATCAAAAGGACCACATAAAGTAGCTCAAATAAACTTGTCAGGAAAATGGATCAATTGGTTAATTGTTGCACTTTTGGCATTTCAAGTGTTTCTTAATATTGCAGCATATAACGCAGCACTTTCCGGAATGAAAAACTTTTCACTCTTTCTAGTAGGATTGATTTTAATGGTATTTGCTGGCATGTTCCATCTTTACAGACATGGAT
>JBOGQR010000008.1:0-24008 GCA_050749225.1 Nitrosopumilaceae archaeon
TTTCGTACCTCTATTACTGGCCTTGCCAAATCTTGTTCAGTCATGCCAGTTGGAACTTTGACTTTAAATTCTAATTCATAAACTTGAGCAATGTTTCCAGCTTTTACAAACACTACTGTATCTAGTATGTGGGGAATCATACCAAGCTCAACTTTTCCAATAAATCGCTGGATTGCATCTAGTGGTGCATTTGCAT
This sequence comes from Nitrosopumilaceae archaeon, assembly GCA_050749225.1. Taxonomy (GTDB): domain Archaea; phylum Thermoproteota; class Nitrososphaeria; order Nitrososphaerales; family Nitrosopumilaceae; genus TA-20. Next base: position 197 of record JBOGQR010000008.1, read on the forward strand.
GTACGACTCCAACCATGCCAACACCTGCTAATCTCAAATCTGCAAATACTCTAAAATCTTGAAATCTTCTGACCTCGTCAAAGATTGTGTAATCAGGTCTCACTAGAAGTAAAATATCTGCTGAATTTTCAAAACTACCGTCAAGATGAGTATACTGTGTTATCTTTTCGCTAACTTGCAAGTCTCTTGGAGATTCTAGAGTCTTGACTATCTTACCTTTTTTGGAATAAAAATCAGCAAGGCTAGAAGCAAATGTACTTTTTCCAGAACCGGGAGATCCAGAAATAAGAATACCTTCTGCTTTTTCTGAAAATCTGGTCATTAATTTTTCAGATATTGTATATTGTTCTAGGGATAATTTTATTATTGGATGTGTTATGGTTATTTCATAACTGTTTGAGAAAGGAGGGTGCGTTATTGTTGTCCTATAGTCTTTATACTGAATTACTAGTGCTCCCGGTTTTGAAATCTCAACTTGTCCTGATTGATTAATTCTGGATGCTTCAAGAATCTCTGTTGTTATACTACTGAGATAGTCTTTTGTGAGAATTTTATCCTCAAGTTCTACAAGTGTAAATGTTCCGGGTTTTCCTCGCTTTGCCATGGGTTTTGTTCCTTCTTTTAGGTGTATGCTCATTGTTTGGGCATCAAAAAATTTCTCAAACTCTAAATCTGTTATTTTTATGTCTGGCTTTGAATATCTAGTTTTTATGCCTTCGGCTTGGGCAACAAGTGCCTGAACATAATCTGCAGTGTAAAATGTTGCATCGTTTTTCTTTGCAATATCTTTTATGATTGCATCTATTCTTCCATGACTTGCAAGTTTAATGTCATCCATACTTGGTCGCTCTCCCTCAAATTTCAAAGTAATGTTGTTTTTTTCCGACAACTCTCGGATTTTTTTAATTTCGCCCAGTCCAACAAATCCGTATTCTTTGCTTTGTGAAGCTTGAGATTGGAGTTCATCAAGTACTGCAACTGGAATAATTATCTCGCAGTTCTTTAGATTGCCTGATTCAATTAATTTTGTAATTTCTCCGTCTATGATGATACTGGTATCTACTACAATCTTTTCCATTGATTATTGAGATTCTTTTGCGCTTTTTAATCATAGCTATGGATCTTGATTTTCAATTTGTAAACACATTGAAATATATGATGATAAAATTGGGCAGAAAACGAATTGGGTAAAGATATATTTTCATTTTGTGAAAATTGAAAAGCCTATTCCACTCTAAATAAATAGTTGAGATGCATCAAATTGTTTTATATTGGAATTGGAGGATTTTGCTGAAAAATCAACACAGTTTGCAATTCAAGCTGGTGCTCAATACTGTGATGTTAGAGCTGAGACAGTAGAAAGCTATGGATTTCTTCTAGAAAATGGTGAGATTGAGCATTTTACATCATCACGAGATTCTGGTTTAGGGATTAGAGTACTAGCTAACGGTGCATGGGGATTTTTTTCCATTTCTGACCCAAAGTCACTAGATGAGATAAAAAATGTAACACTGGACGCAGTAAAAACCGCATTACATTATTCTACAAATAAAAAACAGAAAGTAAAACTTGCGGAAAGTCATGTATATGTAGATGAAGTAAATTTTTCTATATCCAAGAAACCCACGTTGGAAGAACTGACAAAAATTGGTTTTGAGTGCGATAGTATAATACGGAGTAAAAAAAGAATTCATAAATCTTCAGTATCTATGGAGTATGACACGTTTTCAAAATATTTTGTAAACAGTGAAGGCACAAAAATAACCCAAAGATTCAACGACACAATAGCTAATGTAACTGCAACCGCGCATGAATCTGGCTTGACAGAATCTGTTAATGCTACGGAAGGAGGTAGGGGCGGATTGGAGATGATATTAGACAAAAACGACATTATGAAAACAGCTGAATTTGTAGCTCAGAAATCTTCAGAACTTTTAGATGCAAAAACCGCTAAAGAAGAAAAAGCAACAGTTGTAATGAATCCTGATTTTGTTGCTCTTCTTTCACATGAAATTCTTGGTCATCCATCAGAAGCAGATAGAGTGCTTGGAAAGGAAATGGCTTGGGCAGGTGGTGCTTGGTGGGCAGGAAAACTAGGAAAAAAAATTGGCTCTCAGGAACTAAATGTAATAGATGATCCAACATTACCAAGTCTTGGATATTACAAATATGATGATGAAGGAGTTTTTGCAAAATCAAAATCATTGATAGAAAACGGTGTTCTTGTAAATCACATGCAAAGTAGAGAAACTGCATCAATTTTCAATACAGAGCCAAATTCTGGAATGCGAGCTACGGGGTATGGATTTATGCCATTAATTAGAATGGCATGTACATGTATACAAGGGGGAGATTGGGATCCTCAAGAAATGATAAAGGAGGTAAAAAATGGCTATCTTATTTCTAACATGAAAGTTCCATCTATTGATATGATGAGATACAACTGGAGCATATCATGTCAGTTTGCACAGAGGATAGAAAACGGTGAATTAAAAGAATTGCTTAGGGATGTAATTGTTATGGGAATTGCGCCTGATTTTTTCAATTCGATTGACGCATGTGGAAAAGATTTCACAGTAAGACCAATTACAAATTGTGGTAAAGGTGATCCTATGCAAATTATGCGAATGGGTAATGGTGGACCTCATGTGAGAGGAATTGCCACAGTAAAAAGTGTGGGAGTATAAATGTCAGATTTGATGGATACTTTACGACTACAAGTAGTATCTTGTACAAAATGTAATCTTTCAAAATCAAGAACTAACGCTGTTGCAGGCAAAGGAAACTACAACGCAGAAATAATGTTCATAGGAGAAGCGCCTGGAAGAAACGAAGATCTAAAGGGTGAACCATTTGTAGGTAATGCAGGAAAAATTTTATCAGAAGCATTAGAATATGCCGGTCTGTCAAGGGATGATGTTTTCATAACAAATGTTGTAAAATGTAGACCGCCAAATAACAGGATTCCGCTTGAAGAAGAAAGAAATTCTTGCCAGCAGTATTTGATTGGTGAGCTTGATATTATCAAACCCAAAATTATCTGTATACTTGGGAATACTGCATATGGTTCTATCTTAGGTGGTGATTCTATTACAAAGAACAGAGGTAAAATAATTAAAAAAAACGATCAATTGTATTTTCTTACCATACATCCAGCTGCAGTAATATACACTCCAAGTCTTAAACAAGTCTTAAAAGATGACATCAAAACACTAGTCGAAACACTTGAGAAAATAAAAAAAGGAATTCAGGTAGAAACTTTGCCATGAAAGTCATTCCGCGTTCATTTTATGATAGGGATACAGTTGAGGTTGCACAAGACATGATAGGCAAACTACTTGTACGAAGAATTGGACAAAAAATAATCTCTGGCGTAATAATTGAGACAGAAGCATATAGGTACAAAGACGATGCAGCTAGTCATTCTTTTGTAGGTATGACTGAAAGAAACAAGGCGATGTTTGGACAAGTAGGAAAAGCATATGTCTATTTCACTTATGGAATGCATTACTGTATGAATGTGGTTGCAAAAAATAATGATTTTGAGGCAGGAGCTGTTCTTTTTCGTGCACTTGAACCAAGAGAAGGAGTTGATTTTATGATAAAGCAACGAAAAACCACACTAATATCAAACCTTACCAATGGACCTGCAAAACTTACACAAGCATTACAGATAACAAAGAAGCAATACGGAAATGATCTCACAAAACCTTCAGATCTATTTATTATTGAAGGCAAGAAAATAAAAAAATCTGAAATAAAGGCAAGATCAAGAATTGGGATTAAAAAAGCAACTGATAAGCTTTGGAATTTTAGTTTATTAAACTAGTTTTAACTTTGAAAAAATTAAGTTGCTGCAGGTCTTGCTTGTAGTGTCAAAGTCAGATCCATTGATTTGCCCATTCTATCTATTGTTAAAATTATTTTATCGCCAACAGATTTCTGGTCGTCTACGTATGAGATAATGTCATAGATTGTTTTAGTTTGATGTCCGTCGATTGCAGTGATTATGTCTCCGCCGTGAGGAATGTTGTTGTTATCTAGAGTAGCCGGTACTAATCCAGCTTTGTATGCGGGTCCCCCCTTTACAACTTGATCAACAACTACCCCTTTGTAGTTTCTGGATAATCCATTTGCTAATGCAACATCTGGACTCATGCTGGTTCCAGCTATGCCAAGCCATGGGTGACTATAGGCTCCGTTTTTGATTAATTGTGGAACTATCCTATGAATTGAATTAGACGGAATGGCAAATCCAACGCCTGAAAATTCACCTGTATTTGTATTGATGGCAGTATTCATGCCAATGACCTCTCCCTGTGTGTTTAGTAATGGTCCTCCAGAATTGCCTGGATTGATGGGGGCATCTACTTGAATTACATCTGGTATGTTAAATCCCAAGTTTTCATTTGGTAGGAGGCGACCTACCTGACTGATTATTCCATGTGTCATTGTATCGCTTAATCCAAAGGGATTGCCTATCGCAATTACTTGCTGGCCCACCTGAAGTTGTGACGAATCTCCAAATGTTACAGGCATAAGACTTTCATCTGAAAAATCATCGATTATTTGTATAACTGCAATGTCATTATCAGGATCAGTCCCAACCACTTTGGCAGTATAGGTATTTCCATCAACAAATGTGACATTAACCGTTTTTGATCCTTCAACTACATGGTTATTTGTAATAATACGCCCTTCATTATCATATACAAATCCAGAACCAAGTCTAGTGGATTGACTTTGAAGTGGCATCCCATTTACTATGATGCTGTTGTCTACAGTTGAGACTTTGCTTGTTATCTGAACAACAGAATTTTCTACTTTTTTAAATATTGATGTAAGATCTGATTGTCCAGTTGATGTCTGATCTGATGGACCGGGAGGACCAGGTGGACCTTGTATGCCTTGTGGGCCAGGCGGACCTGGGGGACCTTGTGTTATGGCAAGAGAATTATTCGTAATAATATTGCTATTAGTAGATTGAATTGTAACTGCTGCTGCAAGAACTATTACTGCAGCTATAAGAACCATTTCAGTCTTTTTCGTTTCTTATCGCCAGCTGAAATATTTTTGAAGTAATAGATATCCTTTACGAATCTTTGTTCCTTATCATTGCCTTAGTTACCTAAATATACACAACCGTAGATTATTCATCAGTGCGAAAACATCAGAAAAACAATAATAAAAATAAATTCTTTACTCGAGGCACGATTATTGGTATTGCCGTTATTGCAGCAGCAGCATCAATTGGTGGCTATTTTGCCTTCGGTACTATGATTCCAGTTAATGGCACAACTCCAGTTTTTGCACCTCCAACTAATATCTACATCCTCGCTACACATGATACTCAAAATGGTTATTTTTTTGAGGAACAATCAACTAGACAAGGCAAAAAAACTCTGGCATCAGGCGCAATAGATGCTTCCATTCATGTAATAAAAGGACAACTAGTGGCTCTTCACGTAATTAATGAAGATAAAGATACTTCATCACAACATGATCTAAACATAGACGAATTCAATGTGCATACTAAAAAATTGAATCCACCTGAAGGTATTTTTTTTGATTCTCAGACAATCATTTTCATTGCTGATAAAGCAGGTACATTCAAGTATTATTCTACAATCCATCCTGAAATGAAAAGTAGTCTAATAGTAGATTCAGGATAGATATACAATAAAACAAATTCTAGAAATTAATAGCCTCTGCCAAATATTGCCATTTCTTTACTAGGTTTTTTACATATGATACACGGCGCATCTGATTTTTTACTATCAAAAGGAAGTACCCGTATATCTGCGCCAGTTTGCTCTTCTATTTTTTCTTCACATTTTTGATCACCGCACCAAGGAGAATTTAAAAATAAACCCTTTTCTAACTCTGATTTAAATTTCTCAAAATCTAGTACATCTTTTGTTTTTTCAGCTAGGAGAATATTTGCTTTTTCAAAAAGACTCTGTTGTATCTCATTTAGCATTGACTCTATACCTGTTTCAATGTTGTCAAACGAAAGATCTGTCTTTTTTTGGCTATCGCGTCTTACTAATACCATCTTGCCTTTTGCTAGATCTTTTGGACCTATCTCTATTCTTAAAGGAACACCTTTCATCTCCCAATCATGAAATTTGTAGCCAGGTGTAAATTCATCTCTTGTATCAATGTGAACTCGAATTTTCCTCTTTGATAATATGTCTTCCACTTCTTTTGATTTTGTAATTATCTGTTCTTTGTCAGGCTCTGAATAATAAATTGGAACAATTACTACTTGAATTGGTGCTACTCGGGGGGGAAGAACTAAGCCTTTGTCATCACCGTGAACCATTATCAACGCCCCTATCAATCGCCAAGAAACACCCCATGATGTCTGCCAAGCAAATTTTTCTACATTTTCTTTATCTAAGAATTTAACATCAAATGGTTTTGAAAAATTCTGTCCTAGAAAATGTGACGTTCCCATTTGAAGAGCCTTACCATCAGGCATTATTGCCTCCATAGTTGTGGTATAAACTGCACCTACAAATTTTTCCTTGTCTGTTTTTTTACCAGTGATTACTGGTATGGCTAATTCTTCTTCCACTGTTTTTTTGTATATTTCAAGTATTGACATGACCTCTTGTTCTGCTTCTTCTTTTGTTGCATGTACGGTATGTCCTTCTTGCCATAAGAATTCTGACGTTCTAAGGAATGGTTTTGTTGATTTTATTTCTGCACGTAGTGCCGTATTCCAAAAATTAATCTTTAATGGTAAATCTCTCCAACTTTTTATCCATTTTGAATACATAGAATATGCAAGAGTTTCAGAAGTTGGCCTTAGCGCAAGCTTATCTCCAATTTCAGAATTTCCAGAATGAGTTACCCAAAAAACTTCGGGGTTAAATCCAGCAAAATGTTTTGATTCTTTACTAAGAAGTGATTCTGGAATTAAAATTGGCAAAAAGCCATTTTGATGACCAGTATTTTTTAGTTTTTCATCAAGTGAATTTTTTAATGATTCCCAAATTGAATATCCATATGGTCTGAGTACGATGAGCCCCTTTACAGGAGCATAATCTGCAAGCTCTGCTTTGATTACAATCTGTGTGTACCATTCGCTAAAATTTTCATTTTTCTTGGCTGTTATGCCTATCTCTTTACTCAATTTACATCAATTTGGGATATGTACTAATGAGCTTTCTGGTCTTAGAGTGGGTCGCCTTTACAAAGTACTTTTCCTGTTATTCTACTTTGAAAATTTGGACAAACAAAGCATTGGACGAATCCTATCTCTGATTTGAGAACCGGACAATCCACTGCTTCCTCTTTCATTCGTTTGAGCATTTTTGGGCTAACACCTTTCAATTTTAATTTGCCCTTGTCATCCATCATACCTGAAGCTTTTAACTCGTCTTTGATCTTATCTGAAAGCTTGTATGGTGAAGTGGCTGTCTTGATAGTAACTTCATATTTGTGTGGAAGCTCGCCCATGATGCTCATCAACATTTGCGAAATATATTGCTAGTGGTTATCAAAATTCGATATATCAAAACTTAATATAATCTAGATTTGTGTTGTCAAACTGAAACTAGTTGCTAGCAATTTTTGATGTTGAGGGTGTTTTGCTTGATGCAGAATTTCTTCCAATTCTTGCTGAAAAAATAAACAAGCAAGATGAAATTTGGGAGATTACACGAAAGGGTATAGAAGGTGTAATAAACTGGGAAGAAGGTCTCAAAACCAGAATTAACACTCTAAAAGGTATAGACTATGAAACATGCAAAGAGATTGCTGATTCTTTACCAATCATGACTGGTGCAAAAGAAGTATGTCGTGCACTAAAGGCAGCTGGATGGAAATTACTTGCAGTCTCAGGAGGATTTACAATAATGACAGACAGACTCAAAAAAGAATTAGGACTTGACTATGTTTTTTCAAATGAACTTCTTTTCAAAAATGGGAAATTAGATAATGTAGTAATTCATGTAGATTCTGACAAAGCAAAATCTGCCATAGTAAAAATAAATGAATGGAAGGAAAATAAGGAAAATATTGTAGTTGTAGTAGATGGTGCAAATGACATCAAACTTTTCAATATATGTGGTCTTGGTGTGGCATTTAGGGCACAAGATATTGTAAAAGACTTGGCTACTGTAACCCTTGAAGAAAAGGATCTCTCATTATTGATTGATATTATTAACAAACATTATGGAACAAAACTTGAATTGCAAACTGTTGCATAATTAGATATTATTTTAAATCCAAAGACAATAGAATTTACATATGTCACTAGAAATAATCCCAGTTAAGATAGATAAAGAAATAGAACAAAATGATGATATTTCTGAATTGATTTTATCGTCTGCTTTAAAACCAGAAATAAAAGACAACGACATTCTAATTGTAACGCAAAAAATAATATCTAAACAGGAGGGACATACCGTACAACTATCAACAATAATTCCATCTCTTCTTGCAGAAGGCATTGCAAGTGAATATGGAAAAGATCCGCGAATTGTACAAAAAATACTTGATGAATCAAAACGTATAGTGAGATTAAATGATGGTGTGATAATATCTGAAACTATTCATGGATTTGTATGTGCTAACGCGGGAGTTGATGAAAGTAACATCAAACAGGGATATGTTACACTGTTACCAAAAGATGCAAACGTATCTGCACAAAAACTAAGAGAATCAATAAAGAAAAAAACAGGAAAGAACGTAGCCGTGATAATATCAGATACATTTGGTAGACCGTTTAGATTGGGTCAAACAAACTGTGCTATTGGATCATCTGGTATTTCGGCAATTGCTGATTATATTGGAACAAAAGACACTTTTGGCCGTGTTCTACATGTTACTGAAATTGCAATTGTAGATGAGATATGTTCTGCATCAGAACTGGTGATGGGTAAATCTCTCAATACTCCAATTACTATTGTAAGAAATTACAAATTTAATGATTCCAAAAGTAACATGAAGGATCTGTTAAGGCCAAAAAATGAAGATCTCTTTAGATAAAATGCCCACAACCATTGAAATAAAGAATATATTCTAAAGTAAGCAGTACGAATAGACGTTGAGTGTTTTAAAAGTAGAATTACATTGTCATAACGAATTTTCTAATTTTCATCTTGGTCCAAAAGAAATCCCCTATGATTGTGGAATAAATATTTCTGAACAACTAGAGCAGGCCCATAAGATTGGATTGGATGCCTTTTTTATCACAAATCATAATACTTTGGATGGATTTTCAGCCTTACTTGAATACAAAGAAAACCATGAAAAGTTCAAGAATCTAAAAGCCTATCCAGCAGAAGAGATTACGACTGATACCGGAATGCATGTTATCGCATATGGACTTTCTAAAACAATAAGACCAAACCAGACTCTGGATGAAATACTTGACGAAATTAAATCACAAGGAGCAATCTCTTGTGCACCGCACCCATTTGCTCTAAGTAATGGCATGCGTGAACAAGCAATATTTTGTGATCTAATTGAGGTCTTTAACAGTAATAATGTTGATAGATATTCCAATTTGCGCGCATCATCTTTTGCAAAAAGTAACAACATGATTGAAGTGGTAGGTAGTGATTCTCATGTTGTATCTACACTAGGAAGATGTATCAATTTGATTGATTCCGCAAATACATTAGATGACATATTGTATGCAATGCGTAAAGGAAAACTCTCTATTGGGAAAACTGGTTATATCACAAGTAAAGAAATGATCGAGCATGCAAAATATAAAATTGCAAATTCAAAAGATGATATTATAAAATATTTCCAACAGACTCATCCACATATGACAGGACTGTGTACATTTTTAATTAGAACGTTTGAATCCAATCCAAACAGCATAATGTGGACAGCTGTTTATAAAATCGCAGTACATCTGACAACAAAACTTTCTAACAAAATAAATTTCAAAAATCATGATCATACAATTTTATATGAACGCAACTTGAGGGCAATACTGCCTATGATACTCACTTGACAAAACATTTTCTGTATGCAAGAATAGATTTTAATATCACATTGCAGTCATTTTAAATTATAAGGTGAATTGAATGTCAGAATTAGGACCAGCTAAGACAATTGATGTACGTGGATTGTTCTGCCCCGAACCTGTGTTTAGAACAAAAATAGAAATTGAAAGAATGACAGTAGGAAACGTTCTAAAGGTGATTGCAGATGATCCTGCGTCTGAAGAAGACATATCAAGATGGGTAAATCGAAACGGTCACCAGCTTTTAGAATTAAAAAAGAACGAAAAAGATCTAGAGTTTACCATAAAAAAGGTGAAGTAATACTTGGCAACAAAAGTTGTAAATGATTCTGAAGCCTTAAAGAAAATTGGGAATACACCGCTTGTAAAATTAAATTCTCTTTCTTCAGGTAATGTAACTTCTTATGCAAAATTAGAATCACATAATCCATTTGGTTCTGTAAAAGACAGAGCTGCATATTGGATGATAAAAGATGGGGAAGAACGAGGAATATTGAAAAAAAATGAAAGTATTATCATAGAGCCAACTTCTGGCAATACTGGAATTGCACTGACCGGCATAGCTAATCTGTTAGGCTACAAAGTCGAAATAGTGATTCCTGAAAAAGCAAGCGAGGAAACAAAGAAAATAATTGAATCACTAGGTGCAAAGTTATTCCAAACAAGTGACGATCTGTGTCCAAAAGTTGGTGCCGGCACTGACCAAAGCATAGCACTTGCCAGGGCAATATCGTCTGCAAGACCAGATATCTATTACATGCCTAATCAATACGAAAATGAAGCAAATTTCATGGGTCATTACAAAGGCACTGGGCCTGAAATTTGGAAGCAAACTGGAGGAAAGGTAACTCACTTTTTGACAGGTGTTGGTACTGGTGGTACTATAACCGGAATTTCTGCTTATCTGAAGGAACAAAATCCAAAAATTAAGACAATTGCTGTACAGCCTCAACAAAACCACTTGATTCAAGGATTACGTAATTTTGTAGAATCTGACAAGCCTGTTTTGTTCAAAAAGCGTGAAAATCTGGTGGATGACTGGATGACAATAACTAATGAAGAAGCTTTTACCGCAGTAGTAAAATTATTTGAAAAAGAAAAACTTGTAGTAGGCCCATCTTCTGGTGCTGTTTATGCTGCAATGGAAAAACTTTCTTTAGATAAGGGATGTGTAGTTGGAATATTTGCAGATGATGGTCGCAAATTCAAAAGCTTGTATGTACAGCAAAAAGTGTTTACAAAGGAACAATTTGACAAGGCCCTAAAAGAAGCAGTACATTTGTCTGCTGCATCTTACATGTGATTATTTTTTATTTTCAGAAAGGTACTTGTCTACATCTATTGCAGCCATGCAACCAAATCCTGCTGCAGTAACTGCCTGTCTGTATCTATGATCATGTACATCTCCAGCTGCAAAGACTCCATTTACACTGGTTTTGGTATGATCTTTTAGAACTATGTATCCTTGATCATCAAGCTCAACTTGACCTTTGAACAATTTGGTATTTGGATCATGGCCTATTGCAACAAAGAGTGCGCCAACACTTAGTGTCTGTTTTTCATTAGTTATTACATCCTTGATGATTATCTGATTTACTTTTTCATTTCCAGAAATCTCTTCTATGACTTTGTTCCAGTAGAACTTTATCTTTTGATTGTTAAATGCACGTTCTTGCATGATCTTGCTTGCCCTAAGACTGTCTTTTCTATGAACTAGATGAACCAATTTGCCAAATTTAGTTAAAAATGTGGCCTCTTCTACTGCAGAGTCTCCTCCTCCGACGACCACTATATCTTGATTTTTAAAGAACGGTCCATCGCAAGTGGCACAATATGAAACGCCTTTTGCACTAAATTCCTGTTCCCCTTTTACACCGATTTTTCTAGGACTAGCACCCGTACAGATTATCACAGCGTCAGCTTCGTATTCCTCTGAATAAGTGAGAACCTTGAAGGGCTTGTGTCGGAAATCTACGTTGACTACTTCATCATCTATAATGGTAGTTCCCATTCTTTCAGCTTGTTTTTTCATTGCAATCATAAGTTCTGGACCAAATATCCCATCTGAAAATCCCGGATAATTTTCAACTTCAGTTGTAAGCATTAACTGACCGCCCGGTAATACTCCTGATATTATCAACGTATCACGTCTTGCACGTGATGTGTATATTGAAGCAGTGTATCCTGCTGGACCTGCACCAATTATGATTACATCGAATTTTCTCTTTGTTTCAGGTTTTTTGGACTCTGCTTTGATCTCAGCTTGCACTGATCAAATTGATTTGAAGTTCATATTTAAATTATTCACAGTATTTGGACAATTTCATCTAGAATTTTTTGATGTTGGTCGCAAATCTTGTTAGATGCTACCTGTGAATGTAACAGATCTTCTTGCCAATGGGAATTGTACAGCCTACAGTTCTTTGATTCACAAAATGGTTGGCCAGTTAAATAATAAAATAATGCCTGCATTGCATATCCTTTGATTATCTCACTTAATTTCACATCGTGATATTCTAGATATCTTCCTTTTAACTGATTTTTCAAAACATCCAAGTTAAGTCCTTGTGAGATATTTTCAAACATTTTTAGATAATATTCACGGGGTTTTGCTGGGGCTTCAATTATGCCTGTAGTTGATATGATTGCAGGATTTGAACAAATTACAGCCCTTCCGTGATATCTATAATCATCATAATCATATGTGCAAGTAAGCTTGTCTGTACAAACAAGATGAAACATGTCTGACTGTGATTCAGATTGTGGTATTGCATTGGCAATAATCTGTTTAACTTCAAACCCATCATACAATATGATATTACCGGTGTTTGTAAAATTTGTAAATGAATTCTCCTCAAAGGTTACTTCCTCTGGTGTTGGAGTATGTTTTTCAAAAGGAGTTAGTGGATTAAAAATTCTTGATGCAGCTAGATCATGTGCAATTTTTCTAGTCGAGTCTTTAAAGAACTCAAAAAATTTTCCTCTTATTTCTACTTCAACACAAAATTTCTCTTTGATAAATTCTCCTAATCTGTCTATCTTTATTTCAGGTATGGAAGGTTCATCATACAAGAATACTTTGGAGAGTTTCAACAAACAAATTAAGAATTACTTGAATATAGTGTGTATGCCCGCGGATCGGGATAGAAAGCTAATGTGGTTTGAGGATTAAACTCTTCAAAAGTGTCTGATATTGTCTGGATGGGGAACTAAACTAACTGACTAATTTCCCTAATGGGTCTAAATTTTAGGCATTTCTGTAATCTTGGATAGAATGTTTAACATGATTAATAACATCATACTTCGATATATAAAAAATCATTTCACTTCTTTACTTTTTCTTTAAGCCCGTCATTGAACTTGATACTTGCATGGCTTCCATTGCAAAACGGTTTGTTGCTTGACGCACCACAACGACATAAAGTTACACGATTACGCTTTTCATATTGTGTACCATCAGAAGATTCTATCGTTATATCTCCACGCACCCAGAGTGGACCACTACATTCCAATGGCGGATCTTCTACCACTCCGATAGAAGGTGAAAGACTGTGTTCGATCTCTTTTCCAGTTTCCTTTTCATGCAAAGTTAGCCGACCAGACGGACAATGCATTGCTTCACGTATAACTAGATCACGTACTTTTGGGTCGTCCGTCTTTTCAATTAATCCCCATATTTTTCCTTCAGGATCACAGAAGCGTGCAAATGCACAAAGGTTCTCCTGATCACTTAGTATTAGTGTTTGACCATCCATACGTTCCGCTTGTTTATTGTATGGCATTTTGATGCTAATGCCCACGTACTTTTTACCTTTCCGCGATGTTGAAAAACACTTCTTATTTTTGGCTCTAGACCTATAAGGCTCATCTGTTTAAGCATGATTTTACAATCGTAATTCATCATTTAACAAAGTCAAAATTTGAGACCATTTGTCCTTAGGAAAGTAAAAGTAAACAATATTGTATCGGTTATTTAAAATTAGAACATTATATCCCTATTCGCGAGTATTTTCTATAGTTTATCTTCTTAATTCTTTCATTTTTGCAGCTGTTACTTCAGCAGCTTTCTTGCCTGAAAGTAACATAGAGCCATAAGTTGGTCCCATTCTTGGTATACCAAAAGTTTCAGTTACTGACATGCCTGCAACAACAAGACCTGGAAAAATCTCGCCTGTCTTATGTACGACTCTGTTTTCACCATCATCTACCCACATAGGATCCATGCCTTTCCATTCTACAAGCTTTCTATCAACTAGTCTTTTTACGGCTACAGAGTCATGACCGGAAGCATCAATTACCATTTTTGATTCTAGTGCAATTGGATCTACACAGGTAATGTTTCTTGGAAGTGCAGATACAGGCATCCAATTAACTACTACTCCTCCGACTCTACCGTTCTTTAAAACAAGATCATCGAATTTTGTTAAATTTAAGAATTTGACTCCTGCATCACATGCTGCTGCAATAAGCTTTGAAACAGCATGAGGACCTGGTGTAAGATATAGTCCTTCTGATACTTTTTTGTAAGGAATTCCAAGCTCATCCCATATCTTTTGGGCTGGGGCTCTGACCGTGACTGGATTCATCATATATCCGCCAAGCCAGTATCCTCCCCCTAGGTAGTTGTTTTGCTCAATGACTAGTACTCTAAATCCCATGCTTGCAAGTTCTTTGCTTGCTGTAAGGCCAGCAGGTCCTGCACCGATTATTATTACGTCAGAGTCTGCTCTGTCAATTAATACTGAATGAAATTCATTTGCAATGGCCCTTGTAATTTCTAATTCTTTAACATCTGCAAAAATTTTTGGCGCTTCATCAGAATGAGTAACTTGCTGCATAGAAAATTATCCCTTGCTAAGTACATTAATAGTTTGCTCAGTTGGCAAATGCATCTTCAAATGCTTTTATTGATTCTCTGATTTTAACTTTTTTTGGTGGATTCTTAAATGCATATGCAGAAATTATTTCAGATTTGCCTAGATCCTTTTTAGAAATGGACATTTTTGCAGCCCTGATTGAATCAAGTATGACATTACATCCGTTTGTACTGTCGTTGGTTTTAAGAGACAAATCCATCTCTATTGTTGAACCCAAAAATCCTTTTGCTTCCATCCAATAGTAGCTCACTCGAGAGTTCCCAAGCTGTTCAGCGTATTCAGTAGTGCCTGCTGTAGATCTGAATGGATATGGAATTTCAACTGATATGGATTCTGTTTTTATTTTTCTTTTTTTCTCTCTTAATTCTTCAGCCATTGTATTTTGTGTATCTTTATTTCCTCCTACATCAAGTTGGTATGCCTTTTCTATTTTGATTCCGCGGTGCGTGATAAATTCCATCATGCCTCGGTGAAATGCAGTACCGCCAAATTGACTCATCAAATCATCACCAAGTATCATCAGTCCTTTTGATGTAAATGCAGAACGTGTTTGGTCAGTTACGGTTTTTGAGGCAGTAGCATTAAAAAAAGAACATCCTGCTTCCAAAGCTGCCTTTGCATACTTTTCTCCACTTTTATCCATGCCTGAAGAAATCAAATTAATTAGAAAATCTGGATTCGTTTTCTTTAAGGAACTGACAATATCTTCATAGCTTGCGGATTTTGCTCCTCCCATCTGTGCAAAATTATGTGGTACAGGATCCTCTGAAATTCCTGGCTGTATTATTAAATCTGAATCAACCTTGTAATCTGATATGACACTGCTAACTTTTTTTCCTACTTTGGAAGGATCAATATCATAAATGCCTGTAACTACCACATCAGTTATGCCAAAACCTGCAAGCTTTGGATGCCAAAGTCCTTCAGTTGAATTTTTGTAAAATTGTAATCCCTTGATAAGAGTTGAAGCAACACTTCCAAACCCTGCTATTGCTATTTTGATTTGGTCAGGCACGTGACTTTTTCTTGTCGGTGAACATTTAACTCTTTTCTACATGTTTGAGCTATCTTTGAATGAACAAATTTTTTGAATTCAAATAAACTCAAAAACCCATGTCTGGAATGTGCAAATTTGAGTCACAAAAATACTCTATCAGACTAAAATTCCCATATTATAAAATTTATATTCAATCCACCGCGAAATTATGTATACTTGAGTAAGACCAGTCTGAGCCAATCTAGAGGAGATAATTTGCCCAAACCAAAGATAAACTGGGGTAAGCTAGAGGAAGCTGAAAAATTTGCAGAAATGGTCAAGCTCTTCAGACGTGGAAAAGTTAACCGCGATGATTTTAGACGTTTTAGATTACAACATGGTGCATATGGTAGCCGAATGACTGATGATTACAGCATGGTGAGAGTAAAAGTACCAGCAGGAGAAGTTTATCCTGAACAACTTGAAAGACTTGCCCTGCTAAGCGAGGGATTTTCAATAGGCAGCGCACATGTTTCCACAAGACAAAACTTTCAACTTCACTGGATTGCGTTAGAAGATGTATCCGAAGTAATGCGTGGTCTTGCCGAAGTTGGAATGACATCAAGAGAAGCATGTGGAAACTCGGTAAGAAATGTAATGTGCAGTCCTCTTGCAGGTGTTTGCACACAGGAAGTTTTTGATCCTACTCCTTATGCACTTGCTACTGCAAAATTCCTTTTGCGAAATCCGATGAATCAATCTCTTCCACGAAAGTTCAAGCTCAATTTCACATGTTGTGAAAAACATGGAATGGCAAGAATAGTGGATATAGGTCTGATTCCTCAAAAAATTGATGCTGACGGCAAAACACATAATGGATTTAAAATATTTCTTGGCGGAGGATTGGGTGCACAATCTTTTGTAGGCCATCTACTTGAGGAATTTACTTCAGAGGAAGATTTGTTGTATACGGTTATTTCAGTTATCAGAGTTTATGACAGGATGGGAAACCGGGAAAACATGGCAAGAAACAGAATGAGATATCTTGTTAATGAATTGGGCTGGGAAAAATTCCAAAATATTGTACTAAAAGAAAGAGCGATTGTAAGGGCAACACAATCAGTTATGGTAAAGCTTGACCTCGACAAGATCCCAGAAGTTCTTGGTAAAATGAGCATAAGCTCCGATACTCCAACCAAACCTGAGGGATTTTCAAGATGGGTCAAAAGTAATGTGACAAGTCAAAAACAGAATGGTTACAGTTCAGTATTTCTAACTTTAGAATCTGGCGATGTAACTTCTAATCAACTAAGGGCAATGGCAGAAATTGCAAGAGAGTTTTCTGCAGAAGGAAGTGCACGAACCGGATTCTTACAAGATATGGTGTTTAGGTGGGTAAAAGATGAAGACCTTCCAAAACTTTATTCAAAATTATTAGAAGTAGGTCTTGCAAATCCAGGTGCATTGACAATGGCATCTGTAATTGGGTGCTCTGGAACCACATCGTGTAATCTGGCATTAACAAATTCACATAGAATTGCAAAAGAAATTCAAAGAAAATTCCTTGAGCTAAAATTAGATGTTGATGATGATCTACGCGACGCTACAATCAAGATAAGTGGATGCCCCAACTCTTGTGGTCAACACGAAATTGCTACAATTGGATTTTATGGTGGAGGCGGAAGGATGGGTAAAGAGATGTATCCATTGTATACCATGTCTCTTGGAGGTAGATCAGATGAACAAGCAATGTTGGGCCTGATATGCATGAAAGTTCCTGCAAAAAGAGTAATTCCGGCAATTCTTAAAATCATTGAGATCTTCAAATCCGATAAAAAAAATGGTGAAACACTAGACTCTTGGATACACAGAGTAATAGACAATAACGGCAGTAATGGCATGAAGTCTTTTAATGATATTAAAGAAATTTTAAAACCTGTCGTGGTTGCCCCAACCATTGAAGAGGAAAAGGACTTTTACGTCGATTATGGAAACGACGGAAGCTATCATGCAAGAACTGGAAGGGGCGAATGTGCTGCTTGAGTAAAGAAAAGACAATGCGCCCCACAATTGATGCAGATGCACTACGATCTGAAATTAGAGACAAAAGTGTCCGAGTCCTTGATATTAGAAAAGAAGAAGATTACAAACAAAGTCACATACCAAGTGCAGTAAATCTTCCTTTAGCAAATCTGCTTGCAGACGACAGCCCTGAAAAAGTCTTACAATACGCGCAATCATTTGGAATCTCTGACGAAACACCGGTTGTTGTTTATGATGATACCTTTGGGGCACTTGCATCAAGAGTTGCTTGGACTTTGCAGTACATTGGACATGAAGATGTTTCACTTTTGGATATCACATATGGTACTTGGAAGAAGATGGGATTAGAGACAAGCACAGAAAAAATATCGTTTGACAAAAAAAATCACTCGCTAAAACTTAGACCTGAAATTCTGGCAACAGTGGATTATTTGGGACCTGCAAAGGAAAAGGGTGCAGTACTAATAGATAACCGTGAAAGACTGAATTTTCTTGAAAACCACATTCCTGGCGCAATGAACATACCATACAGAATGCTTGCATCTCCTGATAACATACTGAGACCAAAAGAAGAGTTGAAAAGACTAATTCAAAACAGGAATATTGCGCCTGATGCCGAAGTCATCACATATTGTGGTAGTGTGGGAACTCTTTCTGGATTGGGATATTATGCACTAAAATCAATAGGTATGGAAAATGTAAAGCTCTATGTTCGTTCATTTAAAGAATGGAAATCTTTGGAAAAGCCAATAGAACGACAAAATGATGCAAATTATTGGGACCTTTCTGCCGAATAACTATCTAACTTTGCGCAACTTCGTTTCGTAGTCTTTTTGTAACAGCTGTTTCAATATTATCAAAGAGATCTAGTATCTTCTTTTTGTTAGTTTCAAGAAATTCATAGCCTTTATCGCTTAATCTTATTTTGTATAATCGTATTTCTCTATGTTCTTCAAAAAAATGTTCAATCATCTGAGGACCTTTCTTTGCAGAGTCAATGAACACGTCTAGATTTGTAATCAATTCTTTTACATCTCCTTTTTCTATTGATACCTTTACAGCTTGTATTGCCTCACTTATTTCTTTGAGGTGTTGAACTAGTATGGGGCTCTTTTTCTTTGTACTTAGTAATCCTTTCTTTTCTGCTCCGATTTTTTCTGCTAGCTCTGGAACAATTTCATACTCGTCTACTTTTTGAAATCCAATATTTTTTTCACTTTTTACAATTAGTCCCTTTTCAATTAATTTTCTTGCAGCATCTTCTACCTCTGCCTTACCCATCATTGTAGTCCAGACAATTTGGCCTACTTTGTGATAACCTTGTCTTATAGATTCTAAAACAACAACTTCAACTATACGTCTAAATCCTTCGTCTGCCTTGACATTTTCAAAATCCTTGTCCCTGACAGCTTTTTTTGCATTTTTTACATCAATTTCAACAGAACGCTTTAGCGCATCAAGTGATTCAGGTATGTGATTTAAAAGAGATTGATAACATGCCTTGTTATACCAAGCCATTCCATCTGTAGGATCTGAGTCAATGGCCTTTTCAACACATTCTAAAGCCTTTTCATAGTTTTTTTGTTTGTAAAAAACAAGTCCTTTTAGGTTCCACGCATCTGCATTTGTGACATCAATTTGATGCACTTTGTTGTATGATTCCATTGCTCTGGAATAATCATCCATGTGAAATCTGGCATATCCTAATTTTATTAGCGAGTCAACATGTCCCGGATCGATTCTAAGTGCATCCTCAAAAGCCAGCACTGCATCCTCCATTCTTTCATCGGCCATCAGGGAGACTCCTTTTTTGAAAAGCTTGTTTCTGGAATAATCTGGATCGGCTAACTTTGATTCTTTAGAGTTCTCACTAGGTTCAATATTGTACTCTTCCGTAGAATCTGTCTTTGGTTCCTTCGGCTTGTCTTTGAATAACTTCCTCAAGGATAATGTAAATAGGCGTTTTTGCCAGATAAATACTATTCCGGGGATATTATGTTGTTGATTTTTCTTGATTTTATTCGTAAATGGTCTTTATATCGCATGGAAAATACAAAAATACTCAATGATTACACCTAGGATATGTCAGACGCAGGAAGAACGCTAGAAATCACAGGGGTTTCTCCATTTAGACTTTCGTCGGGTGTCTTTGAAGTTCAAATTGCAATATGTGCTAGTCCTCCACCAGCTGATGAAATTGTAAAAAAAAGTTTTTCTTCACTGTGGAAGGACAACTTTCATCTTAGGGTAAAAGATAGAAAATTTGACCAAGTTTTAGGCAGTGAAAAAAATCCATTACCTGAATCTGTTTTTCAACAAAGTTCTGTATGGATTGTAGTTAGTGATCAATTCTCTTCAATTCACACAATTTTTGAAACTGAAATTTCATCTGGCTTTACAAAAAAATCTGAAACTATAGAACCTGTAATACCTGTAACTAGTGAACCGCCTTTACGATCCAAAGTAAGAAAAGAACCTGAACGCGCTGGGGAGCGAGGCTTTCGAGGACCTACTGGTCTGCCAGGTCCGCAAGGCGATAAAGGTCCACCAGGTCCGCCTGGAAATAAAGGAGATGAAGGTTCTACAGGTCCGCAAGGTGACAAAGGTCCACCAGGTTCACAAGGAGACAAGGGTGAACAAGGTCCACGAGGTCTTCCAGGAGACAAGGGAGACAAAGGTGACAAGGGAGAGCAAGGACCGCGTGGCGATAAAGGATTAACTGGTGATAAGGGTCCATCTGGAGACAAAGGACTTAGAGGTGAAACTGGTACAACCGGTGATAAAGGCGATAAAGGCGATAAAGGTGATAAAGGCGATAAGGGTCTTACAGGCGACATTGGTCCAATTGGAGAAAAAGGCCCAACTGGGAATCAAGGTCCGCTTGGCGATAAAGGAATTATTGGTCCGTCAGGAGAGCATGGTCCTAAAGGTTCACCAGGTCCACTTGGTGACAAAGGTCCAAACGGTCCACAAGGTCCGCAAGGTGACAAGGGTCTAACAGGTCCGCAAGGTCAACCAGGTGACAAGGGTCCGCAAGGTCCGCAAGGTCCATCTGGAGAAAAAGGATTGACAGGAGTTCCTGGTCAACAAGGTGATAGAGGACCGCGTGGTTTGCCAGGTCCACCAGGAGAACAAGGTTCTAGAGGTCTTCAAGGTGCACCAGGTGACAAGGGTCCTCAAGGTCCACAAGGTCCTCAAGGCGACAAAGGTGCACACGGTCCGCAAGGTCCGCAAGGTGAGAAAGGTCCGCAAGGAATTCAAGGATTGCAAGGTGATCAAGGTCCTAGAGGACCGGAGGGCATACATGGAGAACAAGGCCCAAGAGGTCCGCAAGGTGCTCCAGGCGAATCAGGTCCAAGAGGTCCACCAGGTACACCAGGAGACAAGGGTCCAACAGGATTTTCTGAACAAGAAAGAGCGATGCTAACACAGTTGCTTGAAATTCTTACGGCAAAGAACATGATCACAACAGAGCAGCAGATAAAATTACTAAGCTACTTGTATTAGAAAAATCTAGTACGCTACTGCATCTTCTTATCTATTATCATTTTGGGTTTTGAAGTTCTGTGTATGATGGTTCATTAATTACTCAGTAGAAAGGCGTGATATTATCTAAAATGCTGGAAATAGTTCGTTTGCATTAGGATAATTTTGACCTTCTTGATTTAATTTATGGCTAGTCAATTCAGTGTAGATTTTTTTTGCATCATCAAATAATAAAACATATGCAGATTTTCCCACATTTTTCTAAAGCTTTCTTGTCCCATGTGAAGTAAATTGTTTCATTATTTATTATAAGATGAAAGCAATTTTTAGCGGTTTTCTCATATTCAATTCCACAGTTAGTTTTCAATTCTCCACTAACACCATTTACTTCAAGATTTTTTAATGCACTATCGAGATGAGTAAAAAAATTTCGTAAATCCCTAAAACTGTCTGCTTTTTCATATATGTCATCAATCATAGATTTTAATTCAAATAATTCGTATTCTTTTATTTTCTCTAAAATATGGTAAAGATCTCCTATTAATGATAAAACGGATCTGAAATTGGCATAATTATCTGGTGAAACAAACATTCCTAGAGAAATAGCATTTGTCGAACCTATTTGTCTATACGATATGCCACTTATTGATAACATAGAAAGCGTACTGACTTTCTTATGTAATGCCTCTAAAACATAAAACATTGTAGAAAACAATAATCCTCTCGTTGAAGAATCGATTGTGGTTCTTCTTTCCAAGAACCAATTTGAAGTTGCAACAAGTATGTCTGGGTTAATCACTTATTTCTTCACTGCATTTTGAATTAATGTTATCCACTTGTTATTTCATTCGATCTTAATTCCACTTTCTCTGCTGGCTTCTTTCTATCTAAAGCCATGTGTAATTACAGTTTTCATATAGCGTTTACTTCAAATAACTGCAAGATGATTTTTGCATAATGAGCCAACCAAAAGAAAAAATAGATTTCAAACTCTTAGATCATGAGAGAACAGGCACCGAATACGTCTCATTTAAGCTTGAGGATGGAACTATTGTTAAAGTTAAGGTGGATTTGGACAGGGTAGGAATTGCAACAAATTACAAAAACCCAGACGGTACGCCACACTATGCAATTAACACATCTGTAAAAATTACTGTAATTCCAAACGAAAGAAAATTTTCAATGGAACCTGAATCAATAAAGGGAAAATCATCTGCCCCGCCTGGTCAGATGTTTAGTTGAGAATTATTCTAAAAATAAGCAAATTATCGCCTACGCAGCGATAACTTGTTTTAGATCAGAACTATCTTCGTCGTTTTGCTGCTCTCTTTTTGCCTGATCTTGATCGCTTTGGAGCTGATCTTCGCTTTGCAGCGGAGCGCTTTGGAGCTGATCTTCTTTTAGCAGCAGATCTTTTTGGAGCTGATCTTCGCTTTGCAGCTTTTCTAGCTCGCTTTTTTGTTGCCATAGAAAAAATGTATAGTTTACTTGCATTTCTATGGTTAAACTAAAATAATTTACACTAACTGATGTACATTCAATACGTATTTTTTTACAAAATAATATTTCTGATCGCAATTTTTTATCAATAAACTGATTCAGCAGATGGTCTTCTACCTTGCAACCATGATTTTTTTCCACACTGTGTGCATTTGTATTGTCGTCTTCGTTTGTATGTTGGAATTTCTGGCATGAAAATAATTTCTTGTTTTGTTTTTGCCATGCAATTTGTGCACCAACGATCTTCATATTCAGCTTCCATGTTTTAGAAAATTAATTCGCAGAATAAAGTATTTGCTTATGTGCCTCTGTTCTTTACTATTGTTAAAACATCTTCATCTTGTAAGATGTGAGTCAAACCTACTCTTTGTCCGCCAAACTTGACGCTTTTTCCCCATACAAGTGCATGTTTGAAATCTTTTCTCATATCTCGGTGTAGCTTGTTACAAATCTCTAAAACAGTAGAGCTGTTTCTTGTAATGAGAGGTTCCTTGTAATCAGTTTCGCCTCCCTTTGGTCTCATGTAAATTCTGATAAAGTCTAATTTTTCATAAATTGCATCTTTAAGTGCGGTTATGTTGATATCTGAATCTGCAGAAATTGGTATGATTTTTGCTTTTATGTTGGATTGTAGTTCGTTTAAAAATCCCTGATTTACAAGATCAATTTTGTTCATTACTGTAAGGGATTGAACATAGGTCTTGTTAGCCGAAATAAAATCTACTAGCTGCTCTGAATCAATGTCCTCTCTTATCAGTACCCTTCCGTTGTTTATTCCATAAACTCGCAAAATATCTTTTAATAGATTAATTGACATTTTAGTTAAAGGCACTTGCTGATTGACTGATAGTCCTCCATCTGATGTTTTTTCTACTATAATGTTTGGCGGTTTTTGATCTAATCGTATGCCGATATTTTGAAGCTCTGTTCTAATTACTC
>JBOGQR010000009.1:0-22697 GCA_050749225.1 Nitrosopumilaceae archaeon
GGTAACGACGTTAAACTGACAGAATATCTAAAAAATAAGATCAAGGTCAACACCCCACCAATTCAAGTAGCCCAGAATGGATGGAAGTTTTACGACTTTAGTACGTACAGTAAAAATGATCAATCCTCACTTCTCAAAGAATCAAATAATAAAATATTTGCTTTATTTGGAATAAAACCTATTGTGTTTATTCCTCCACATGATAAAATTAATAATAACACACTTATCGCCATGCATGAG
Organism: Nitrosopumilaceae archaeon; assembly: GCA_050749225.1. Classification (GTDB taxonomy): domain Archaea; phylum Thermoproteota; class Nitrososphaeria; order Nitrososphaerales; family Nitrosopumilaceae; genus TA-20. Next base: position 241 of record JBOGQR010000009.1, read on the forward strand.
AACAACATTACTTTTCTTAGTACTAATATGCTAACATATCATACTGTTTATTCTTCTTCAAGCACAATTCATCAATTTCCAATAACAGTGTCAACTGGCTATACTAGCACTAGTGATGGTACATCACACAGATTAACTAACAATGAGGTATTGAGCAACATAAAGAATAGCTTATACAATAATGGTTTTGCTGTAGTTGCAATTTCGTTTCAAGATTATGCTATAAAAAATGGAACTGTGACACAAAATAAGCCAGACCCGCAACAGATTCAACAGCTTGCAACATTAATTGATCAAGTTAGAAGCAATGGATTGAAGATTGTAACTATAAGTGGAATATACAAAGAACAAATACCGATTATAATTCCATCATGGGTTAAAAACAATGCAGGATGGTGGGGAGGCGGTCAAATATCTGATTCAGATTTTATTAGTAGCATCCAATACATGATACAAAATCACATCATAATTATTAAAAATCTCCCTCAGTCTGGAGAATCAAGCGGTCAGGTCGTTCCCTCATGGATAAAGGATAATGCTAGAGGGTGGGCAGAAAACAAGATTTCAGATAATGATTTTGTAAAAGGAGTAGAATTCCTAGTACAGCATGGAATGATCAGAACTTAAAATTTATGTAAAACAATTCTATTTTTTTGGTCCAACCATTTCGTCACTTTTGACGTTCTGATCCCATTTTCCACGAATTCCTTTTACAAGCACAAATACACCTCCTCCGATCAGACTCAATGATGAAATCAGAAAGAAAAACATATCTTGTGTTTTTTCTTCACAGTTTATTTTTATAGCATTACCGTCTGGTGTATAATCATAGCAAACATCAAACTGATCAGCTTGTACCACATATTGTTGATAATGTGCACCTGCGATACTCCCTAAAAGGAAACCAGCAAACGCAAGAACTGAGCCTAATATTATAAGCCTAGTATCGCCCACAAAGGTAATTTGTATCGTGTAATATTTAATGTTGTAAGCATTTAATGTTGTAGAGGCATTTCTATGGTATTTGGATGGGGAAAGAAAAAATCAACAAACGAGATAGTTGAATCAACAAAACATGAAAGGCAAATTTCCTTTTCAGATATCAATCCAGTTTTAAAGGAAAGCGAGTCCCAGTTACTTGGAAAAATACTTGAGCAGTCAAAATCTATAAGAGAGCAAATAGACATTGAACGAAAAAACATTATACAAACAATGTCATTGTTTGAAAATGATGATCTTAATGCAGAAGATGTTGACAAATCACTCAAAGTATTAATAGAGCGTGGAAAAAAAGCAGTAATTTTGGGACTCAAGAGAGAAACTGCAGTAAATCTATCAAATCCAGAAACTTTTCCAAATTTAGCAAATTTAAATTTGCAAACAGGTCAGATGTTAAAAAGAATTGGAGATACTTTGGGAATAAATTCCCGTGTAATGCATGTTTTTGCTAGGAAATATGCAGACAAACTCAAAGAAGACCTTGCAGACATGACCAAAAACAAAAAATATCTACAGGCATTAGTTGACGAATACACTAATTTTGAAACAATATCTAAAAACATTTTAGAATCAATAGAAGAAATTATAAAATTAAAAAAAGAAACTGATGATAAAAATCACAGATTAATTGAGTTACAAAAAGAAATCGAGGATCATAAAAATACAATTAATAATTTAGAACAAGACATACAAAACCTAAAATCAACAAAAGAATATCATGAGTTCCTAAATGTAAAAAAAGACATAGAATCACTAGTGCCAGAAAAAAATGCTATTAAAAATGAAATCAACTTACAATTTTCAAAAATATCAAGGCCTCTTGGCAAATATAGCTATATTTCCTCGCTTGAAAAGCCTCTTAAAATCACCATGGATCGTTTAATTGCAGAACCATCCGAAGTAATCACAAGTGAGAATAAGAACGCCATTATAGAAATATTACAGGCAACTGTAAAATCTGTTGTAGCTGGTAATGTCTCTGTCAAAGATTCACAAAAAGCGGCAGAACAAATCGAGGAGACAATAGGCAGATTAGATGAATTCATCAATCTAAAACACAGTCTAGCAAAAAAAATGAATGAATTTGAAAGCAAGTTTGTTGTTTTTAATATTAGAGATTTGGAAGAGAAGGAAAAAAAAGTGACACGAATTAAAGATAGCATAATACAATCTGAATCATCTCTGAAAACTCTAGAAAAGGAGATTTCTGAGGAATTAAAACGTCCACCTCAAATTATTCATGAAGTTGAAACAAAGTTAAGTGAAATTTCCCGAACAAGAATAACTTTGAAAATTTAAGACATAGAATTTTATATTCTTTGAAGGTTAATTAGTTTGCATACCACGATAATCATATGATCTTCTTCAAAAAAGAAAAACTGCAACGAACCGTCACCATAACAAAAGATACTCGTGATGGCATCCTGACTTATTGTAAGCTCAACCATCCCAACGAGGGAATTCTTATCTTGCGTGGAAAATCCAAAAAAGGAATCATATCTATAGACGGTTTGGTAATTCCACCTTTTTCACATCATGGGCCTACTTTTGCAGGATTTCCACATTCGTTTTTGCCATTTGATCCAAGCTATGTTGGTACTGTTCATTCTCATCCATCAGGTGCTGCAAAACCATCAGTTACAGATCTGCATAATTTCTTTGGATTTGTTTCATTAATTGTCCAATCACCATATGAAGACGATGATATTTTTGCATATGATCGAGACGGAAATCTACTAGAAATCACAATAAGTCCAGACCAATTATGACAAAAACTTATAAGCTTTTTGCAACAAGATGAAGTGTTGATTAATTACAAATCATATTTAATTTTCCTTTTCGCCTCTTTGGCTGTTAGCATAGGACTACAAATGATCCTACCGTGGCCATTTGGATTGATGGCAGCCCTAGCTATCTTCATTGTATTTCCATTGTTCCTAAGAAATAGAGCATTAAAGAGAATGGGCGGTGGATTTGGTGGCGACCAAGGCGGCGGTGGCGGATTTTTTGGACAAAGCCAAGGTGTAAAGTATATTTGCCTTACATGCAACAACAGGTACAAGGGTGGCTCTTGTCCAAGATGCGGCTCTAAGATGAAAAGAGCAGACTTTTAAAAGTACAATATCATGACGCTTGAAGAACTACGGAAAAAGGCATTATTCCAAAATACAATAGATACTTGGATAATGCTGTGTGAAGAAACTAGAACAGATTGGTACTCGCCAGAAAATTACAAAAAATTCATTGCACATCTTACAAAAAGTGGTTTGAAGATGCAAAAATTTCCTCTTTGCATAAAGGAAACTGGCGGTATGTATCAGCGAGGAAAAGACAAGACACAATTTGCAGAATCTCTTGCTCAGGAAACAGATCCCAGTGCAGCTGCCTATACAATAAAGCTAAACGATGAAATAATAAAAATAATTAGGCAGTTCAATCCTACCGCTTTAGTCTAGGATTAACTATTACATCCATTGCGTGTCCAATAAAGACAAATGCCAAACCTGTTACAGCAATCATGATTCCTGGTGGTAGAATCCACCACCAAAGACCTCTTGCTGCAGCACCATAGGTATTAGCATCATGTAGAATTTGTCCCCATGTTGGAAATGTAGGATCACCCAATCCCAAAAAGCTAAGACCTGCCTCAGTGGTGATTGCTGCTGGTACCGATATTGCAATACTAGCAAATGCATATGGTAAAAGTTGAGGAAGTATATGTTTGAATATGATTTTGTAGTCTTTTTGTCCCATTATTTTTGCAGCTTCCACATATTGTAATGTTTTAATCTGTAAAGCCATACTACGCGAAACCTTTGCAATACCTACCCATCCAAAGAGAACCAAAAATCCTACAATTAAGAAGATACTGTTGCCAATAGTTACTGCCAAAATTATCAAAAGGGGCAGGGCAGGCATGGCATAAATAACATCATTAAGGCGCATTAATGACTCGTCAGTCTTTTTTCCCTTGTAGCCAGCAAATACACCATATACTAATCCAATAACTACAGAACCAATTGCTACGGTTATGCCAATAAATAATGCAAGTGGAGTACCCCACAACAGCCCAACCGCCAAGTTTCGTCTAAGCTCATCAGTTCCCATCAAGCCATACACTTTTCCTCCTATGATGAGCTTAGAAGTTTCAAGGCTTGGTTTTGAATTAACACTATACAGATTCATCTTAAAAAAATAATGCCCGTTTAATACATTATTTTGTCCAGTCTTAGAAAAAACAATATTCTGTGCAAGTAGAGAATCAACTGGAAACATAAAACTGTCTTTATTTTTTCTGATATTTTTTATCATAGAGTCGTCTGTTGAAAAAATAAACCCGTGATATGATGTCTCAGTTTTTGATTGCGGAAGTGATGTTGATATCAATTCCAGTTCTTTTCCATCTGGTCTTGTCACCCAAATTTGCAACAATGGGGATCCTGTATATTTTGCAGTATACTCGTAGATAAAATCACTTGGAAATTTATCATAGTTGTAATCAAGACCAAAAATACTACTAGTTAGAAATATGTTTCCAATATTTTGTGATATAGCTTGTGTATTTTGTAAAATCATGTGCTCTGGCATTTTTTCTGCAAGAAAATAATTCACCCATGCAGGAAGAGCAGATTTTGGGAAAGTTAGCCAACTTGATGGATCATTCCACTCCTTGAAATTCTCTACGGGAATGGTAAGAGCAGCTACTGCTGACATTGCAAAAAGGATTACAAGTATTCCTATTCCAGCTAGACCAATTTTATTTTTTGAAAATTCACGCCAGACTTCTTTTGAAGAAAAACTCATCCTTTTCTCACCCTTGGATCAAAATAACCATACAAAACATCTGCCAAGAATATACTTACAAGGAAAAATGCGGTCAAGACATAGGTTTCACCTATTATTACAGGCAAATCAAGTACGTTGATTGCCTCATAGTACAGCCTTCCCATTCCTGGCCAATCAAATACGGCCTCTGTAATTATCGCACCACCAAGCGAACCTGAGAGACTCAATGCAAGAACAGTAACAATTGGCGGTGCTGCATTTTTGAGTGCATGTGTATAGATTATTTTTTTCTCACTAATACCTGCTGCTCTTTTTGCTATCACAAAATCTTCTTGCATAATTCCAACAATGAAATTCCTTACTAGATATGCCCACGAGCCAAATCCTATCATCACTAGTGTGATTAGTGGAAGCGCCATGTTATACAATAGTGCACCAATGTACCCGGGATCTGTTACAGGAATTAACGGCGTTGCCCTTGCTGGAAAGATTTGATACACAAACGCAAATACAAAGATCATAAGCATGCCTATCCACCAGACTGGAAAGCTACTACTAATGATAGCAAAAGCCGAAGTTATCTTGTCTAGCTTTGAGTTTATCTTGCTTCCAGAAAGTGCACCAAGAAAAATTCCAATTAATGAAATTATTAGTGTAGCAGTTGTAAAAAGTAAAATTGTTCTAGGTATCTTCTCAATTATGATATCTTTTACATCAGATGAACCAGTATCACTAGTAAGAAATTTTGCATGCCCAAAGTCAAGTGTTAGTATCTTGTACATTGAAAGTCCAAGTCTTGGAGGATAGTACCAAGGTTTGTCAAGTCCTAATGCGTCTGTTCTCTGTTTAATTTGATTTTCTACAAACGCATCAAGTTCTTGTGGATTTTTGAAACTTGCGACAAGGTGTTTGTTATCAGTAACTTGTTGTCGTATCTCTAGTGCTACACTTTGTTTTAAAATAGTATCCATGTTTGAGCCAACAAGTGCAATAGTAATCAACAGTGTAGCCATCAGCACACCAAACATCGTTACGGCTCGTTTTATGATGAATCGTGTAAAGCTCATCTTTACAAGATAACTAATTGAGAGTTAATAACATCTAAGGTTTCCTTCTTTTCCTTAAAACGAGCATAATTCCAATAGCAATTGCTGCCAACACAATACCAACTACAACATAGTCCGAACTAATAATTGAGGTCTTATACGAAGGTACAATCTCAGGAATTGTTGGATTTTCACCTGAAATTCCTAAAAAGCTGGTATAGAACATGTCAGGCTTGAGGGCAGATTCCGATATTGCAAATACCCTCAAGTCATTTGCACCCATACTCAAAAGTGATGTTTTTTCTTTCGATAGTGTGATATTTGTGTTACCGGTCTCTGATTGTAAAGTACCCAAATCCACCATATTACCATCAGCATTTAGAAAATAATAGTAGACGGTAGAGTTTGGTGTGACAGAAATTGGAATTGTCAATTCTTTACCCAGTGAAACAGTTGTAGGAACATCAACATTGTTTATCTTGGCAACACCAATGTTCTCAAATTTCTTCCAATAACCTGCTCCAAAAGGATATGTCGGATCATCAAATGTCTTTATAGTTATGATTCTAGCCTCTGGAGAATAACTATCAAGATAAAATGGACCGTTGCTTATTATCGCATGGTTATGTTTTTCAATCCACGAGATAGATGCAAAATATCTATCAGAATAGTATTTGGAGTTTTGTGTAAACCCTGCTAATGCAACAGGAATGGAATTTGATTTTGAAAAATCTTCTAGGTTTGATTTTATCATATTAGCATCATTTGGCACAAGCAATGAAAGCCAGTCAACATTTTTACTAACAGCCTCTGATCTTGAAAATGCAATCTTACCATCAGTCACAGATTTTTCCATGGCATAAAATATCTCCCATGGCATGGAAGGAAACACACCTGCTGAATCTGCAATCTCTCCTTCATCAAAGTGCCAATAATCCTGATAAACTTCGATTGTGTTTTTATCAATAACTCTAATTCCAATTAGCGTCTGTGCCGCTTGATTTGCCTTTGGTGAGTATTCCGAATCAAATGTCTTGCTGTTTTCTGAATCTGCTCCCCACTGATACAGGAAATAAATTGAATACAAGACATCATTCATGTCCATTGGTTGACCATTATGCCAGTTTCCAAATGTTAAATGAAATGTTACCTTACTTGTAGATTTTATGCCGTTACCAACTTGAATCCATTTTTGCTGGGCAGGATCCCATTTTATTGCATCAGTAGGTACGTCTAGCTTGCCAGTTGGTCCTGCTGTTTCCACTTTCCAACTGGAACGAATAGGAATAGTTATTCCAGTGTATGGATTCTTGAAACTTCCTGGATCAGATATTGCCCCCAAAATTTGTTGACTTGCAGAGTCGGTAAAACCTGCAATTGGATTCCATGCACCTTGATAAATCTGGTGTACACCAATTTTTATCGAATCAGAATTATCCCTTGCATTGATTGGAGTAAACCGGCTTGTAATTCCTGCACCGAAGTCATTTACTATGCCATCTACTTTTTTGTTTGACACAAACTGATCAATTTTACTTACAAGAAAAACTCTGACCGACTCTTTAAGACCTTCGTTAACTGCTTTTTTTAGCAAATCAGTCCTTTGTTCTGCTGATGTAAAATTCCCTATGAAAATATTTTGTGAAATAGAATCCATGTAATCATCTTTGTAATTCCAATATGATGGATTGTTAAATCCAGGCATGTTAGAAAACCATGGTGAATACATCTGTGCAGTTATAACAGAATCATATCGTACAAAGCCACTTGCTGCCCATCCCTCAGTGTAGATATTCCATTTTAGATCAGATGGGTTCGAACCATACACTATTGTAAATGCCTTGTTTAAATCACCATAATCTCTTTTTACGGAAAATCCAATTTTTTCTAGCTGTGAGGAAATTATCTCACCGATTGATTTTCGTATTTGATCATCGCTTCTGATAAAAATTGTAATCTCTATTGGTTTTGAATCATAGTACCATTTGTTGTCAATTTTTTGTGCCCCAGCCTTTGTGAGAGAATCTGAAATCATTTGCTCTGCCAACACAGGATTATATCTAAAGTTAAATGACTCAATCTCACCTAGAATTAAAAGATAGTCAGGATCAAATGGTTTGTACGCTGAAACCATTGGCACACCATAACCGCCAAGAAGCTCATCAACAATTAGGTCTCTGTCCACCAAATAATTTAGTGCAAATCTCACATCTTTTATTGAAAATGGATTGAATTTTGCAGATGGAGCTGGGTTTACAAGAAGACTATATGATTGGCCTGTTGATTGAAATATTTTCAAACCTTCTTGTGATTGAGGATCAGAGATTCTATCAAATGGGATTGGCCAATAATAAATGTCCAAGTTTCCATTTTTCACTTCTTCTAGTGCAGTATTCTCATCAGAGTATTGGATAAATTGTATCTTGTCTACATACGTCCCCTTGTCAGCAAATGCAAGGCTAGAACCGAAAACAAAAACAATGCCACAGAGTACTAGAAACGTATTCATGAATTGTTTTGCTTAAAACTGTATATAAGAATAAAAAACTAGGGGATTAGTAAACGAGTTTATTGATAAAGAGTAAAAATGCAATCCCCCCCCCAACCGTTCCTAAAAAATACGTTATAACTAGAATTATGATTGAGTGGGATTTGTTGGAGAATCTTTAAGATCAATACGAAAGTAATGATGATGTGAAAATCATATTAGTTGGAATAATTTCTACAATTGTAATTGTTGTCGTCATTGCCGTATATTCCAGTATGCATTATGAGCCACTTGGTGAAGGAGTAGCATCAGGTGGGAATCGCACTCCTGAACAATTCTTTCAAGATGGTGGAAGATCGTATATTTTAGTTACTCCAGAGAGTAACGAAATAAATGCCACAATAGGCTCTACTGTACAAGTAACTCTTACCTTAAAGCATGAAACAAGTGCAAATCCTTTGCCTACTGCAACTGTAAATTACGATGGGGCTCGGGGGTATTTTACCCCTAATGGTTATAACGGGCATATTGATTTGAATTCTACCATGAAATCATCAGCTAATCAAATTTCATTACTTGCAGGAGAATCAAAAAAAATCGTTCTAAGTATTAGCATTCCTAAAGATTTGCCAAAAAGTTTTGTTAATGGAACAATACCTTACAACGTTTTGTTTGCATTGCCAGATGATGCCAATCCAAAAGACATAGTCACAAGTGTGGCGTTCTTTCAAATTCATATCGTGGGTTGAATGACTCTTAAAGGCAAACAAAACCATTACAATATCAAATTCCTAAAAGGCTACGGCTTCTCAGTCAATATTAAAAAATTACATTAGCAAAGATACAATTCAAAGGCTTTGCTGATCTTTATGTTGGAAGAAGGCTAGTGTCCTCTTCTTTTTCTATTTCTTGCACCTTTCTTGCCTGCAGCTACGTAAGATGCATGTGTTCTATTTCTTGCAGCCTTTTTGCCTGCAGCTACATAAGATGCGTGTGATCGTTTTTTCATACTTGAATTGAGCATTTTAGTCATTATTAGGTATTTAGTGGATAATAGTTGTCTTATCAATGAATTTTTTATTTATATTAGTTAGTAAAAATAACGCATTATTATCTGTTGTATGAGAATATCCTAAAATAACATAATGATTTAACTAAAAAAAGAAAAAAGCTCTTTGCACTAGTTTCGTGCAGGTGTGCATGCTTGAATCCAATATTGCATTATGCCCTGGTTTAGTCCAGAGAACATTTTTGCATTCTCGTTGAAAGTATTGATACTTTGTTGTGTCGCATCAATTGCAGCCAGTACTACTTTATTTTGTACTGCATGTGCCTTGATCAACTCTTCAGTTGTATCATTAACTATCTTTACCAGAGCTGCTGGAACACTTGTGTTCATGCCTGCTTTGGTTGCAAACTCACGCTGTGTGGAAATGGCTGATTCTGTTATGTTTTTCCATGCTGTAGCGTATGCACGCTGAAGATTTGTTATTGATTGATGGTATTGTGGTATTGTTTTTTCTACCTCATCAAAAAATCTGTCTGCGTTGTGTTTGTAAACCGAGTGGATTTCTTTTGATTCTGTATGGAATTCTTTTGATTCCGATGTTGATTTACTCATGGTTTCCCTTAATTGGTAAGGGCATATATACCTATTGGTAATAATTGGTAATTAAAACCAGTAATTATTAGAGTTAAAATGAACCCCAATCATGAAAAATCATCTAGTAAACATTTACTGGATCCTTTAATCGGGTTTCATGAATAATATTTTATAAATGCAAAATAAACCAACGATTGTTGAATATTCAGATTCTAGTCAGGAGCATCAAGGGAATAATTCCAGGAGGATTATCTGTCAAAGACTTTAGCATCGTAACGCAAACCAGTGAAGAAACTGCAAGACAAATGCTAGATAATTTCATGCAAAATGGCATTGGAACTTTCCAAGACAATCAAATACATTTTCAAGATAATGATAGACTAAAAACCAGTTTACTTGCATTAAGAATGGGTGCGCCAATTGATGAAATTTCACAGATTTTAGACTGGAAGGATTTTGAAGCACTTGTTTCAGAAATTTTAGAATTACGAGAATTTGATATCACACAGAATATAATTTTGACAAAACCAAGAATGCAAATAGATGTAATTGGCATAAAAGCAGGAGTGGCGATTCTCATAGACTGTAAACATTGGAAGAGACTAAGTTACTCTGCTTTAGATAATGCTGTCAATAAACAAATTGAAAGAGCAAAACAATATGTTATCAAAGAAAAGGTACGTGCAGCACTTCCTGCAATTGTTACATTATACCAAGAAGAAGTCAAATTCATCAACAAGGTTCCCATAATACCCATATTCCAGCTAGATTCATTTTGTGATGAATTTTACGGGAATTTAGATGAGATGGATACTTTAGAGCAAAGTGAATAAGAAGAAAGCAGTAGTTCCTATCAAAAATCCTTGTGTAATTCTCATTGCTCTGTCAAGCGATTTTGAATAGTTCTCAAGCTGTTTTGGACCCATTACTTTGACATCTGTTTCCTGTTGAAGCGTCTCAAACATTGCAGGAGAGAGGTTTTGTTCTGCCTTTTTTGCCAAATTTAGATACCAAGAGGCAACTTCTTGTGATTCTGATAGGCTTCCAAAATAGAAATAACCATACTTGTTTCTTGCCTCTCTTGCCTTGTAGTGAGAGTCAGAGGTACAAATGTCAAGCAAATTATATCCAGATTTTGAAAGTGATGCTACAATTTCTTCACGTAAGCCATTTCTCATGTTGTTAGAGTCTGCCCAGCCAAGGAAAAATTTTTCGTTGTTAATTTTCAAACACATCATTCCTACTTTGCCAGGACCAAGATCATCTGCCTGAATTTTCAAAGTCTCCGAGTTTGCATATCCAATTTCTAACTGGTATGCTTCTTTTGTTATCAAAGTATCAAGGTTTGATTTTGCCGCTTTTAGAAGATCATCAGAGTCTTGTTTTAGAATTTCTTCTCCCATGGCATTGTGACTATCAACGATTAATATTTTTTCAAACCCACGATTTTTCCCATATTGTTCAAGCTCACTTTTAACATAAAGTGGAACGTCTTCCATTCCATGTGGTGATAATGATAAAATCAAAACTGCTGTTTTGCCAAAAAGCATTCCAACTGCACGCGCTTTGTTTACTTGAACTATAACTGGTTTTGTACAATCATAACCTTTGTGAATTATAGAACTCTTGGTAAGACTAGAAAGATATGCATCGACTTGAGATTTTGATGGCAAGTTAAGAGAATGATCAGAGACGCTATGCATAACCATTGCAGAGTAATTCAGATTTTTGTATATCAAATACGGAATGTTGCTCCCTCCAATTGGATGAAATGGTCCTGGATGGACATCAGGCACAACTAATCTGCATTCATTGTTTTTTGTTTTAAATAAAATTTGAAATGTCGATACTTTGGTAGGTTGTGAGCGCTCTTCCATCAAAGTTTCCATTTCAGAAGGATCGTTTCTTGTCCAAGCTGCCACATAGGCTTGCAATACTTTATGTGTTCGTGGAACTTTGATGCCAGCAGCTCTATCTGATAATAGCGTCCAAGCTGTTGCTAGAAACAAAAACACAAAACCATATCCTATAACTTTTAAATCTGAAAGCATTGGGATCCAAGATTCTGACGGTACAAATGTAAAAAACATCGCCAGTGGTTGGATTAGACAAACTGCCCATGCAGTTTTTAATTTTGCACCCATTACAGATGTAAAAAGTCCAACTCTAAAGCTTGCAAACAAAAACATTCCTTCTGTAATGTATATTGGCAATAATTCAGGTTTTGAGAAAACATGTGCCGATACAAACCCTCCAAGAAGGGTTACAAACCATAAGAGATTTCCAAATGCAGATAGATGCACGATTTTGGAAAATTCTGTTTTTAGTAAACGTGCGTCTAAAAGCTGTGTTCCATAAAGTACTGCAATTGACAATGGTAAACTAAAAAATATTTTGTCACTTGTTTTAAAATATGCAAACAACGCAAGTGCCACAGTTGCAGATGTCACTATTATAGAAATCAGAAGAGAAAGATAGTGCGATGATGGAGTCAGAGTGGTTAATGAATATCGCTTATGTATACGAGATACATTATCAGCATTTTCGGTCATGGTAGGAAAAATATTTTCAATATCCACGAGATGGCAATCAATGCACTTGGAATAGCCACAACAACTTCTGGCCTTAGTTTATATCCTTTTGTCTCGTCCTCAAAGAATCTCAACAGACCCGCACTAGATGCTGGAAGTGGTGCCGATTTCTTGCTACTCATGTTACTATGACTTTCAGGATTTTTACATAAATACTTTTGTGCTAGATCTTTTTGATCTTCTCTTTAATATTTATGATATCATTAATGGATTTTAGGATCTGCTGCTGTTTTTGATGATCTTTTTCACGTTCAAGTTCTCCTGTCAATTCCTTTAGTTTTTGCTCAAGGCTTGCAAGTAAGGCATCGCCACTATGTTTTTCTTCTATTTTTTCGGGTATTTTTTCTTCACTAGCCTCTCTTCCACAGTTTACACATAATGCACTACCATTTTTCATTATACGTACTCCTTTACAATACGGACAAGGATCACTTACAAGCGTTGCACCTTTTAGAAGCATTTCAACAGCTTTTTTGGTAAGCTCCTTAGACATAAACTAATTTGGGAATTTCCAAGTAAAAAATGTAGTCGAACAAGGCTTAATAGTAGGAAACCAAGTTTTTATTTTGAATGGCGGTAATCTGCAATACATGCGGACTTCCTGACGATTTATGTGCCTGTGGAGAACTTGAAAAAGATGCTACTCAAATTGTAGTTCGTCTTGAAGAGAGACGTTTTAAGAAAAAAGGGACAATGATTGAAGGAATTAATCCAAAAATGAATGATCTAGCTAAAGTTGTAAGAGAACTAAAAGCAAAATATGCATGTGGTGGCACAGTAAAAGAAGGATATATTTTACTTCAAGGTGACCACAGAGATACAATCAAAACTACTTTAGTCAAACTCGGATTTCCAGAAGCAAGCATTGAAGTTCATTAAATGAGATTTGTTAAAAATCGATAAATTCCAACGCGTCATAGCTATTCCATATTCTGCGCTAGCATCAGTCATCTTTGGTATGATGATAATTTCTTTTCCCATTGGAGCATATGTAGTTTTTAACTCTAATATAGGAAAAGAAATTAATTTTCAATATCCAGTTGACGGCGTAGATGCTTTTCTTGGCGGCATAGGATTCAAGCTACCGATTCATTTTGAGATTGGCGATGGTTTTATTGTCATGTGGTGTGTCTATCTTGTTTTGTTCACTATTTCACTGACTGGTCCTCAGCGAAACTTGATGAAAGCACTTTCCTTAGTAATGACAGAAGGATGGCACAATATCAAAAACAATGCACTTTTGAGCATGATAACCTGGTTTTCTATTTTAATTGTCTTTTCATTAATTATTGATTTTATTCAACATGGTTTTGGTATAAACATAGAACCACCAACATCACAAAACAGATTAATCCAATTCTTTCAAGTTACAACATCACCGTTAAGTGAAGAGGTAGGCTTTAGAGTTCTACTTATTGGGCTTCCACTTTTTGCCATGTTCTCCCATAAAGCATCATTAAAACATTTTTTCAAATCACTTTGGCACCCATCAAAAAATTTGGAGGTTACAAACTACAAAAAAGTATTAGCGTTGATTCTAACAGTTGCCATATTTTTTGGAGTAGCACACATTATTTCAGGTACACCATGGAGTGCAGGCAAGTTTGCTCAAGCAACTATGGCAGGAATAATAATTGGTTGGGTTTACGTTAGATATGGTTTTGCACCTGCCATTTTGATTCATTGGGCAACAAACTACTTCATATTTTCGTATGCATATTTTATATCTGAAATGATCCAATCTCCAATTACAAACGAGTTTTCAGATCCATTTTCAAATACATTAGAGGCATTACTTTTGATTACAGGTGGAATTGCGATTGTAGGCATTACATTAAACTACATAAAATCAAAAAAAGAATCAACCATAACACAAGTCTGAATGTGTTAATACCAATTAATCTGGAATTTAGTTTCGAAAATTATAATGTTAGATTAACAAATCCTCAAGCATCTTTGAAATTGATGGTTTTGAGTATTTTAAAATAGTTTGAAGATCTTCTGGCTCATCTACATCAAGCATTATTCTTCTAATCAAAACTAGTGCAGATTTTGCAGATTTATTATTTGCAGTAGTTAGATGTATTTTATAGCTGTCCTCATCATAATGAGTTTCCATGGCATCCACTGGACTTCTAAATAGTGCATTTGTCCCATCAAATCTTCTTGAGGGCACCACAAGCACACACTTGCCAGGCATTTGAAAATCACACAGCGTTTGTATATCTTCGGTTTGCATGAGAGGAACATCCTGAGGAAACACGATTGTCGCACCAAATCCCTCATTCAAAAAATACGTGTCTGCCATAGCAACTGCACTGTTTACACCCTGTTCTTTTTCATCATAGATTTCAACAATGTTAAATTTTTTCCCAATCTTAAAGGCAGATTCGTCTTTACTTACAACTGTGATTTTTTCTATGACATCAGATTGTGATATTGTTTGTAAGACTTCCTCTAGCATTATCTTACAAAGCTCCTCTGTTTTTTCGTATGACAAGTTTAGTCGCGTTTTAGCTTTTGAAAAGGTTTTTACTGGAACAATTGCGCCCGTACGTAATTTAGGCATGTACTTGTTTTAAAATAAAAGACGCAAGAGCATCTTCATCTTTTTTGTCTTTCATTTTTATTTTAGTTTCATATACTTTCATGTCCAAGTTTTCTATCTTTCTTGTTAGAAGTCTATCAGAAGAATCAATCACTATATGAGAAGCCACGTCAGAATACATTTTTGCAAGTCCATATACTGATACTTCCATGCCAGCTGCCTCCATGTATTTAGCGGCAGGTCCGCTAACAGAGCTATTTCCAATTAGTGGGCTTACTACAACAACTTTCTTTTTTGATTTAGATAGTTCTTTTTTTATTCCCTTAATTGAAAGAATAGGTCCTATGCTTGTTAATGGATTTCCTGGCGCAATTATAACCAATTTAGCATCATGTATAGCATTTACAGCTGCAGGATTTGCCCTAGCCTTATCTGCCCCAAGATATTTTATTCCCTCGACATTATCTTGCCCCTTGTGTTTTACCCAGAATTCTTGAAGGTGAAGATCACCTTTGTTTGTCACTATTCTTGTCTCTACAGTATTATCTGTGACAGGAATTATTTTTATGTCAATAGCAAATTTTTGGCATAGCCATGTGGTAATATCAGATAGGTTCTTGCCGTTTTTGAGCATATTTGTTCGTAAAAGATGAATTGCTGCATCTCTGTCTCCAATTTTAAACCAAGTCTCTTCTCCTAACATTTCCATTTGACGTAAGAAATTGTAAGTGTCTTTTTTTATTCCCCATCCTTTTTCTCCATCAAGCAAGTCAGCAAGACCATAAAGAATTGTATCAATGTCAGGACAAATATACAGACCATAAAGCCAATAGTTATCACCAACGTTTGATATCACATTGATATCTCTTGTTTGTGAGGATATTCCTCTAACAAGTTTAACGGAACCAGTGCCACCTGCAAGTATTGTTATCATTTTTTCAATTTCCTACGAAGATTGGTAATGTTAGTATGCACAATATTACTTTTGCCACAAAACAGATTTTCAATTTTATTGACAGTATTTACGATAAGATTTATTACTGCCCCTAAAAGTAGTCTGAACGTGACTATAGGCAGGTATTTTGCTTTAGGATTAATTGGCTTATTGGTTTTTGGCAGCATTTCTCCGATTTGGGCAACTTCAGATCTTTCTGTAAATCTCAGTGCATCAGGTAATCCCGCACAATCAACCTTCAAGTTTTTGGAATCGGCATTTATTGAATATCCAAACGGTGGTAAACTAAAGGATCTCTTGGCAGGCAAAAATTACACCATAAGTTTTACTGAAAACTCTAACAACACAAGTGTTCAAGATTTGATGCATCAACTAAATACAGCACTAGTGCGTGATCAGAAAAGCCCAGTAATCATATCAGATTTGATCGTAGAGTACACTGCAACGCTTGTAGGAGATGACAAATCAACATCAATTGATTACAATCTTGAATTGATTCCAACTTTGACAGGCTATGTCATTACAAAAGGAAGTGGTAATCAACCAACAATCATCGATGCAGCATGGATGGGTCTCACATTAAAGGGTCCCGTTGTCATAAAAACTGCAGAATATGGAGATGTCGAAGTCAACAATCCAGTAAGCTTTGTAAAAAATATAGCACCAGATGCATATTCTGTTATTGCACCAAAATTAGGGGATGCTTTGAATAACAATTTGATTGATGCAAGCAGTATCTTACAAGAACCAATTGATCAATGGAATCATCTTTTTGATCCAGCATTTATAATATCTGAGACTAGCGGTTTTGGGTACAAGGGAGAGAAAGTGCCAATAACAACCTATGCCATGGGACAAAGTAGCATAAGTGAAGGAAAACATCAACCAACACAAAATACGATAGATATTTCTACAGATGCTAATTACCAACTTACAACAATCCAACATGCAAGTTCAGCTACAGTCAATATTGAAGGTCATGCAATTACAACTAGCGTGGGCGGAACACCAGCATTTGGTACTACTCCACAATCTCAAGGCGGTGATACATCAAGTGGAGGATTTCCAGTAGGAATAATCTACGGAATGGCAGCCTTTGGTGCTATTGTTGCAGGCGGAGTTTTATTCTGGAGTAATAAAAAACTAAAAGATAGTGCTAACAGGCCAAAAGATACAAGACCCTATAGGACACTAGAGTATGAAGATCGAAAACACTGGGCTGACAAGTTTGATAAAAAATCAGCAGTATAAATAACAAAAGTCTGACATTTTCTTAATTATAATAAAAATAAAATGGTGCGTGCTAGACGTAACCCTCCTTCTGTTTTCACGAGATTCAGCTATGCGGCCTACCTAAACCAAGTGCAGTGCTTTTAGTTTTGTTTGGCCTTGCTCCCTGTGGGTCAGCTTTTTCACTCTTTACCGGAAATCTCAGGTTTTGCCATCACAGTACGCCGGGTCGGATTTTTTTCTGTTCTGTAGCCAGCCATCTCTGACTATCCATCTCTGGATCACATTTACTGCATGGAGGGAGGAGTTTCCTCTGCCTTAGCAGTAGCTCGTTCACCAGCTCGCACCTTGATAATCATAATCAGAAATTTCTATTTTAACATTGTTAGAACACAAGATACCTTACAAAATATTACATTTTTGGTGCAAAATAATCCTCATCTGAGAGAGGTTTCTTCTTTGCTCTCATAAAGGCCATTAGTTTCATGGTCTCGATATACATGCTGTAAATGAATTTATTTTCCCTAAGTCTAGGGGCAATCACATGCCAAAAGTATCGAGCTCTAATATTTGAGAATCTAGAGTCACGCACAACAAACACACTGTAAGCGGATTTTTCTACGATTGCCAATGTCTTTGGACTAAAAGCTTGGTCTGATTGATTTCCTGCCCCTACTATGACAATCTCTGGATCTTTGTTTAGGTTTTGCAATAAATCTTTGGCAATATCTTCGGTTGTCGGATAGATTCTTTCAACAGGAATTTTTTTGAGATCCAAATCAAACATCTTTTCATTAATTTTTCCTAATATGTCACGTTCTTCTTCAGGTGATTCAACTACACCTCTAACAATTCGCATACTACTTCCCAGAGTATTAGAAAATGCACTTGCAACTTCAACTCCCAAGTCAGAGTGCCTTCCCTTATCATATAACACTACAACATGTGCAAGTTCCTTTTCAAATTCTTTTTTGATATGTACTCCGAGTATATCGCATGTAGTAAGCGATAGTAATTTTCTGTTGTTGCGAAGATCATAGAAATCCATCACAAGCAAGTTAATTCCTTGTTCTTCAACAGTAGCTAGTATGGCTTCTGTTGTGTCATGTGTCAATCTTACTAGATATCTATAATCGGAGGATTCAGGTAAAGATCTTTTCATATCTCCAACTGAACGCATAGTGGGCTCCGCAAATCCCTGTCCCATAAAAAGAGGGATCTGAATAGGTATAGTTACTACACTTAGAAGAGATATTTCGCCGTCTTTATTTTTTGCAATTGCAGATGCAATTTTTACTAGTTTTTCAACAGTTTTCTTGTTAGAGACAATCATTATACGATAATCTTTTCTGTGAGGCGGACCTTCGTTTGCAACTAATGGTGCATAGTGTTCAATCTCCTTTTTTGCAATATACAATTTGTAAATTGAAAATCCAATCAATATCCAGACAATGGCAATTGCCCAGCTCAGTGGATTATATATTAGAAGAAAGACTGCAAGTCCTACTTTACAAAATATACCTATAATTGGCATGAGTGGAAAGAACGGGATTTTGAATCCATAGTCAAGTTTGTTACCATAGAGTCTTCTGATTTGTATTCCTGCCCAATTTACTTGTGTAAATAAAAATAGAAACATCACACCAGCTGCAAGTGCTAACTGTTCAATTGGAAGCCATACTGCCATTACAAGCATGATGAAACCTGATGCAATTATTGCAAAGTGCGGAGTATGATATTTGGCATGAACAGAACTAAAGATTGAGGGAAGATTGTATTGTCTTCCCATAGCAAATGAAACTCTACTTGAGGAAAATGTAGTTGCACTTAGTGCTGCAATAGTTGATACCAGACCGCCAACTAATACTGCTATCATTCCAAAAGGTAACAGGAATTTTGCTGCTTGTGCTATCCCCAGCTCTTGGTAATCACCAATGAAATTCCATGCGTCTTTACCAGTTTTGGATGGATCTAATCCACCTAAGAATGAAAATGTAAAAACTACGTAAAGAACAGTAACAACTCCAAGTGTAATGAAAATTGCTTTTGGAATATTCCTTTTTGGATTTTTGACTTCTTCACCAGTTTGTACAATTATTTCATAGCCTTCAAAAGCAATGTATGTAATTCCCATTCCTAAAATTAATCCTGTTATTCCCTTTGGCAAAAAATTCTGAAAGTTTGCTGTCCAATTAGGATTAGTAAAGCTCAATGCATAGATGCCTGCAATGATTAGAACTACAATGATGGCAAGTTGCATTATTGTTAGCCCATTTCCAACTTTGCCAGTAAGTGAAGCTCCTCTGTAATTTACATACGTGAAAATTATTATTGAAATTGTGGCGATGATCTTCTCCAGTGGCATTCCGCCATATTCAGACGAAATTCCTATGTTTGTAAGCAAGCTTCCAAAAAATGATCCAAAGGAAACTGCGTACAAGCTTCCTGCAATCATGTGGGCAAACCACGCAGTCCATCCACTGATAAAGGCATTTGGTCTTGGCAGCCCTTCTTTTACCCATCTATAACCACCGCCTGCTTCTGGAAATGCAGAACCAAGTTCAGCATAGGTCAGTGCGGTAAAGAAGCTGATAACTCCACTAAATACAAAAGCTACAATTAATGCAGGGCCAGCTTCATGCACAGCAGGTCCTACCAGATTAAAGATCGAGCCTCCAATCATTGCGGCAATTCCAACCATTGTTATATCAAGCAGCGACAGGCTACGTACAAGACCTGGAGATGACTTTTCAGCAGACATTATTATCTAACGGTTTGGAAAAAATGGTTGAATAAATCTCTACTTGTTTCTTTATACAATAACAGACATCCTAGTGGCTCTCTACAATATCGTAAATATCATATTCTTTGAGGATAGATATGATCTCTTCTTCTGATTGTGCTTTTGCATAGTCTTCGAGGAGATTTTTGTTGAGATCATAAAAAGTATGGCCCCATTTGAATTTGTTTAACATGTCATGTGCAGCATCATTGAATTCCATGATAAACAATGCACCTGCTATTGCTTCCACAGTTGTAAGCTTGCTTAGTTTTGAATAGTTAACTGGATTACCAGCAAAAAGCGGTGGAAGTTTTCTATGCATACCAGAAAATTTTTTTATAAATGTTTCCTGCGCAAATTCCCATGAACAATCAATTCCAGTTATAGAATTAGCAACAAGCCTATCATTTTTTAAAATCATTTTATCTGCAAAAGGATCTAAAATCAATGTGTTTGACAAAGTGCTTTTTACATTTTTTGCAATTCCAAATTTAACAAGTTTTGCAGCAGAGCATTTTTTTGGATCATCTTGCTTGAACATTAAAACCTGAATTTGCATATTATTTTATCTTGTATCAGATGTATAATAAACTACCAGAAGTGTTGATGTTTGTAATTATGCCTATTTAGACACGTAAGTAATCTGATAATAGAATCTAGACGGCTGGTCTTTCTTAATAATTTGTACATTCCATTGCCCATCTTGAATTACGCTATTTGCATCTGCTGGCAAGATTGTAAATTTCTCTAACCTAGCTCCAGAACCGCTATATCCAACCAAAAAGCTTTGGCCGCCTACTTGAATTGTTTGATATAGCGAGCCAGAGTTTTGAGTAGAACCTATAATCTTACAATCATAATCCTGGCCTATCAAGCATGTTCCATCTTCAAAAGTTACCTTAAGGTTAACATTTGATTCATCACTTGGATTTATGCGTAAGAGCCCATCAATCATTCTTGGATAGAAGGTACTATTTCCAATAATTTTTTCTTTAATAGTTATCGGAATAAATGAATCTGTTATTCTGTTTACTTTGTCAATTGTAATCCTATTTGAAAGAATTGTTTTCTGAGTAGGTCCAATCGTACTTGGTTTTATGGACGGAGTAATTACTTGTGGGGTTCCTTGTGTTTCATTTCCTTGCGATGTTGTGTTTTCTTGAGTAGCGTTTACTTGAGGAGGTGTTACTGCATTTGGTAATTGATTTACAACTTGAAATGGAGCACTAAATATACCAAATGGAACTTGGGCCATTACAACATAGTTTCCAAGTTTTGCATTATTAGGAATCACATAATCATAACTAAAGGAACTTGTTTGATCAAAAGGCACTGTAACTCTTGGTAACACATTGCCTTTCTTTGATACTATTTGTCCTTCATTTATGACGGTATCATTTGCAAGACCAACCGAAATGTCAACAGTGTTTATTGAAATTATGTAGCTTGTTCTTCCAGTTATTAAGACAGTCTGACCTGGAAGATACTTGTCATTATCAGTTGTCAACAACAATGAAAGTTTGCTTGATGAAGTAGTAAATGGATCAGTTACGTTAAAGCTCGTCTGTGAAGCTGTTCCAAGATAGTTTCCGTATATCTTGTATGTTCCAGTTTGAAATATTCCAGGGCGCAATTCTAATGAAGTTTGGAATTGGCCTCCTGCGTTTACTTGTACGGTTGCTCTGGAGGCTTCCTGCCCAGTACTGGTATACACAACAATGTTAATCATAGTATTTTGTTCAAGTGCCGCTGCGTTAACTTGAGGTATTACTTGGCCAAAGACTTGCACTGTTTGAGTAGTGGTATAATCTGATTTGTCTGTCTGTAGGAAAAATGGCGATAGTTTGGTTTCTGATTGTGGATTTTGAGAAACACCGAAGAATAGATCAGTTTTAGCATGGTTTGAGCCAATCGTTATCCTGTAGATTCCAAATGTGTTTGGGTAATTATTTATGGTTACAACATTTTGCCTGCCAGAGTTAATTATAGTTGCAAGAGTTCCGTGATTAGTGGGAGAATTTGGTATGGTCCAATCCCAAGAGAAGAATCCATTGGTTACTATCAATGGGTTTGTGATTATACTACCATCAGGTAGTGTTAATGTAATTGTATATGACGATGTATCCACAAAACTAGATAGCTTGCCAGTCAGATGTACTGTTTCTCCAACACCGTAGACTTGCTTATCCGTACTTGCTACTACAGCTTGGTTTCCTGTTACTAATGGATCATAAACTGAAAACGATGTAGTAGTTGTCAATTTATTATACGTGGCTTTTAGAGTATACGTACCTGGCCCAAAGACACTACGGTATAATGTTTCCTGTATTTTGTAATTACCATTGCTATCAGGATATGCATAAAATGTCAGTGGCGTATTTACCACACCTGTTCCTATTCCTCCTGAAAGGTTTGGAGCTGTATTAGCT
>JBOGQR010000010.1:0-22662 GCA_050749225.1 Nitrosopumilaceae archaeon
ATGGCATGCATTTGATAAAAGAGATACATGAAGTATTCCAAAATTACAAATTTAATACACAAATTTTAGTTGCAAGTATTAGGCATCCAATGCATGTTGTTGATGCTGCAAAGATTGGGGCTGATGTTGTGACGCTACCACCGGATGTACTTGGAAAGATGCTTAAACATCCACTAACTGATGTTGGCCTAAAGAACTTTTTAGCTGACTGGGAAAAACTTAAGAAAGAAAATCCCAGTATCAGAATTTAAAAAGTACAAATAAACAATTTCTATAATAACACAAGTTAAATTGATTTTTAATATCATGTGTTCCAGATTGTATTTATTTATAATCCTTAGAAATTTCAGATGAATCTGATCTCATGGGATTTCCTGATTTTTCTTGTTTTTCAACAAATGTGTCGATTTTTTTGCTTAATTCTGTTATAGTATCAAGAGTAGTCTCATGGCGTATATCAAAATCTTCTAACTTCTTCAAAATTCTATCATGACTTTCATCTAATTCCTTTATGCTATTTAATGCAGAATCCTGCATGTCTGCAGTTTTCTTTTGTCGATTATAAATCCACCAGCTCACAACAGCTCCTATTACAGCTCCTCCAGCAATACCAAGATATGTACTTGATGCATTTGTCATGTCTTGACAATTTTTTGTAATTTCTGGAATGCAACCCCACATATAGAAAAAGTAAGGCAGTAGCATGATTAGTTATTTTTATAATGTTTTATAACAATTTTTGGATTCTTGTTAATGTCTCCCTATCCATTGATACCTATGTTCTTCATCAAATAATTCAAATTTTATGTCATTTTCTTTTATAGTTGATTTTAAATTAACATCAAAAAACCCTAAACTTCCTTTGTAAGGTATTGGTATACGAAGTTCTTTTGGATTTCTTAGTAAAAACCCATATTTATGACACAAGAATTCTTCTGAACCAAAATGTTTTTTGTAATCCTTTTTGAGTTCTGTAATTGAGCCATATTTCTTCACATCATAAATTTCAACTCTACCTAAAATTACCCCTGTTCTAAGCTTTGTTTGATCAACATCCATCTTTTTACAAACATCTGTTTTTATTTTTGTTGGGGCATGAACTAAAAACTCTCCTCTAAATTTTGTATTCCATGTTCTAAGTTCAATTGTTTTTTTGCCTTTAATGATAAGATCTGCATAAGGTTGTGAAACTGAAAGACATTTCATACTAATTTCTTCCTAAAACATTCAAGACTCTATTTGGTATGTCGTTTAATCTGCTTACCGCTAATGTGCTTTCATATCCTAAATGTTTTAAATTATTTGCAATTATTGTTGCTGCGGTAGTATCTGGACCTACTCCTATTGCTACCATTCTTATGCCTAAGAGTTTGAAGGAGGTTACCATAGAACGAACTGCATCAGGATCAGATGGTTCACCATCTGTCAAAGTAAGGAAAATGTCTGGTTTTTTTGAACGTAGTCCTGGAAACATTATTGAATAAACTTCAGCTAATGGTGTTCCACCATTTGCTTTTATTTGGGCTAGTCTTTTTGCAGCCAAGTTATTCCATTTTACATTCTCTGATTTTACTAACCAACAAGTCACTTGTTTTTGCTCAGTATTGAAAGCGTAGACAGTAAATTTTACTTTTAAAAATGAAAGTACTTCACAAAGAGCAAGAGTCGCTTTTTTGTATTGAAGTTCTTCATTTGCTATACTTGAGGAATGATCTAATAAAATAACAATTTTTGTCTTAATAGAAATCTTTTGATCTGTAAGAAAGGGTTTATGTCCTTCCATGTATGTTTCTTCATCAAATTCATCTCCTGCAATAACATGTTGTTCCTTCCATCCTGTTTTCCATTCTTTGAATTTTGCTTTTAGATTGCTTATTAGATCTTCATCATATATTCTAGTTTCATCGACATTTGTTGAAGAAGGAATACTAATTCCAATTGATTCTGTACTCAAACCTCTGTTCTCATTTTTCTTGGTCTCTTGTAACAATACTTTAAATTCCTCAAACACTGATTTTCCCTCAGTAATTCGTTTTGAATCAAGTTCTCCAAAATCACTTTCACGAAATTTAGTTATTTTGCCAATGGTTTTGATAAAATCATTCTCTGATATTGCAATTCCAGTACTGATTTTTGGGATTGATATTGGGATAGTTAGAAGTGGATCAATTTCCAAAATTTTTATTATTTCGGAAACCTTTGTTTCAAGCCAATCTGTACTGTAATTATTATTTACAGCTTGTTTTACTGCTTCGTTTGCAACGTTTATAGCTTTTTTGATTTTCTCAAACGAACTGGGTGTAATTTCGCCCTTTATGTCGCCAAGCAAAAAATACTGAAAGAAGCCCTCAACAATTCTTGATTTTCCATATAGTGAATTCAATAAAGGTCTGTAAAGCCAGGAAAACCCATAATTGAATATGATCTCTTCATCCATTCCGCGCCATTCCTTCCTACCTATGCTCTCAATTCTTCTTGTTTCTAACGTGTTTAATAGAAAACCAAAAGCGTGATCATTACTTAGGATTTTACTACTATGTTTTAACCTCATAGCTTCATACCATAAAGCTGTTCTAAATTGTCGGTATTTTTGAAAATCAGTACCATAAAAACGATCTAAAGGGAACATGACAACTTTATTTTCTTTCAATTTGGTCTGAATTTCCTGTTGATCTGTAATCCCTACAGTTATCTTTTGTTTCTCAGACCACCGTCTAACAAGAAATGTAGCAATTTCAAGTAGAGTATCGTTTCTGAGATGAAGAGATTGCATTAATTACCAAACATGGATGTAATGATGTCGTTGACTTTTTGATATTCAACATTTCCCCATTGTGAGTATATGTTTGCAAAGATAATCTCTGCAGCATGTCTTGGTTTTACGCCTGCATCAAGCATTTTTCCAAAAGCTATAGTTTCTCGTAGACTTGGGGAATAGTAGAGTTCTTCTACAGAAGCAGCTTGTCTTAAAATGTTAGCAAGTTTTATTGCTTGTAAAAGCTCTTTATCGTGTGAACCTGTAATGTATTTTTTAATAATTTGAAGCTCAATCTCTTCTGGCGGATATTCTAATCTTATTCTAATAGGGAATCTACTAAGAATCTGTGGTGGCAACTCTTTTGTTCCGACATGTGTTAATGGATTGATAGTTGCTATGACAAACCATCCCCTACTTGCTTGAATTAATTCGCCACCTGATTCCTTTAGGACAAGCTGTCTACGGTCATCTAAGGCTTCATCTAATCTGAGTAAGACATCTGCCTCTGCAGCATTAATTTCATCAAGATAAAGAATATCCCCCTCTTTCATGGATTTCACTAATATTCCCTCCTCAAAACCAATTGCGCCACTTTCCAGAGTTTTTGCTCCCACCAAGTGACTTTCACGGGTTCGTAAACTGAAGTTAACTGATTCAAGCTTTCTGTTTGTTTTTGCAGCAAATTCTCTAACAAGAGTTGTTTTACCAGTACCTTTTGGTCCTATTATTAGAACAAACAGACCAGCGTCATATGCCTTGTTTAGAACTTCAAAGGAATTATTCCAATCTATATACAACGATTCTGCTAGCATGATATTGAAAACATAAGACCTTAATTTAAAATTGCCTTGTTTCTAGTTCAATATTACTAGTGCGATAGGAACCAAACAAGTTAATTTACAAAATAAGTTTAGCGAAAGTTAAAACAGTGATTATGTGATAAATTAATTTCCAAGCTTGGTATATGATTCATCTAAAATATGGTGCAAAGTATTATGCCATGCATCAAACCCATTAGGAGTTTTTGGGAAATTATAATAGTGTTCAGTTAATTTTTTATTTTGTTGCGCAGTAAATCTAAGACCATCTGCAAGTTTTTTATTCAAAGCACCTCTGATCATCATACCAAGCTTACTAACTGTACCAAAATCTGGGTGCTCACCTTTACTTATCGCTTCTACATCTAAATTTGACAAAAAGTGTTTCATACCATAGTTAATCTGTTCATTTGTCAAAGTCTGTAACAATCTTCTAAAAATTTCAAGACCTGCAGTTTTGTATCCATATTCATTAATGAAATCAATGTTGTACTGCCATAGGCCCTTCTCACTTACATCTCCTGCTTCTATGGAATCAACTGCATTTTTACCAATTAAAGTTGCAGCAACTATGGCAGGTCCTATTCCTCCAGCATCTAGTGGTTTTGGCATCCATGCCGAGTCACCAACTAACATGTATCCATTTGCAACGAGACAATCGTTTTGCCTTCTAACAGAAACCTGCCAGTTTCCAGTTGCGTTCTGAGAGTCACTTGGATCGTCAGATAATCGAGGATTTTTCATTGCTTTGTTGATTTTTACATAATCATTAATCAATTTGGTAACATCGTCTTTTTTCCCCAATCTTTCGTTTCTTTTCAGGAGTTCTTTTTGTTGTACTCCAAGACCAATGTTTACTTTGTTCTTACCTTTTGGGAAGACCCATCCATATCCTCCAGGTGCAATATCTTGATCAAGATGTATTATGCAATAATCAGGATCAAAATCTATCTTGTCTTCTATTCCTTGTTCAAATTTCATAATATGTCTGCCAGTAGATTCTAAATCATCACGATCAATTTTTTTTTCAATCTTTGAACTTACGCTAAGCCCATTTCGTAGCATAGAGGTAACTCCAGTTGCATCAATTACAATTTTTGCAGTTTTTTTGTAAGGTTGATTTGTTGTAAGATCTGTACCTTCTACTCCTATTACTGAACCGTTTTCATATAACAAGTTCCTTAGTGCAACAGAATGCTGTATGTTTATTCCCATCTTCTTTGCATCACGAAGTTGACGCTGGGGAAGCTCTTGTCTATTTAGCATAAACCCATCACCATCAAAAGGTATAGACGTTTGTCTGTCTGGTGAAAATGCCATTACTCCTTTTACTGGGTGCTCGATCTCTGGGTTTCCCCATGCAATTTTAATTCTCTCTGTCATAAAGTCTACAGTATTTTTACCGACTGCGTCTCCGCAGATCCAACCATTTATTGTTTTTTTTCCTAATGCAGGCTCTGGATTTCTATCCAATATCAAAATTGATAACTTTTGTTTAGAATAAAATGAAGCTGATTGGGCTGCAATCATTCCAGCTAGTCCCCCACCAGCTACAATGATATCATAATCAGTTTTCACAGCCAAAAAAATGGATCTACTATATTTAAAAGAACCGTATGAAAATAGATCAGGTTTTTGGGTCTGTTCGTCGCGGCTTCTTCACAGCAATTGCTCAGACTGGAGCGGCAAATATCACATCATTCCCTTTTTATCTTGTCTTAGAAATACTATTAAACTCTGCGTAGTGCTTTGAGAGTTCCTGAAACATTCACAATCTTACATATCTTTTCAAATTCCAAAACTACCTGTGAAAGTTTAGCAAGTTCACATGAAATAATAGCTTGATTTTTTTCGTTTGTAATTACTTTGATTTCAGTGAACTTTTTAAATTCAATTGGTTTTTCTAATTGTAATAACAGATACCTCTTCTTTTTTTTCATTGTCCTAAAAGTTTCAAATATGTTTTGACAAGTTCACTCTTTTTATACACAGGAGTAGAAATTTTGATTTTCAATGCATCATTTTGTTGCAAACTAATAGATTTTCTTACAAGATCTTTTTTGCTTATTCGTATAAACAAGGAAGAGTCTTCAAAATATATCTCAATATTTTGTAAAAACTCATCGATTTGAGATTTTGAAATCTTTGAAACTAATTTTTTAATGAATTCTTCAGCTCGTTTTTTTCCTAATTTTATACTCATCATTAAAATGGGATTTCCAAAATGGCCCTCTACTCTTTCTTGTATAAATTCTTCTTCCTTTATTTCAAATATTTCGTACATTGGATCAAAAAATTTTTTCTTATCCTCTGTTGCATGTATTATAATCTCTGCAGTAACCTCGGTGTGATTTACCATATTTTTTGATTATTACCTAAACAATAAATCTATTAAGCTTGTAGCAAGGCAATTTCAGCTTCTGCAGTTCTAATTATCTTCGATTTTTCTATACCTACATGTCGTACATGAATTATTTTTTTAACAGCAGCCATAATATCTGAATTTATTTTCCCAAACGCAGTAGCTTGAATGAATTGCTCTATAGTCATTTCAGGAATTGTTTTTGACATGACATCTCTTGCAATTAATCTAAGTGCATGCTTGCGAGATGTATTTAATTTCTTTTGTGTTAGAGCAATTATCTTTATACGAAAGATATTTCCATCTTTTGTTTTATAATCTCCTATAAAACTAATCAAAGAAGATCCGCGTCTTACAAGACTTCTAAGAAATTCTTTTGCATATTCATATCGTTTGAAAATTGTTGTTGCAGTTTCACCATCTATTTTATTTATTTGAAAATACAATTTGAATTGATGCTGTGAGGGATCACCTTTTACTATGTCAAACAAAGTAACTTCTATCACTCTGCCTATTGCATTTACATCGTCAGTTATGGGAATGTATGCTATGGGTACATTGTTAAACGCGGTAGGAGCAAGCACAGTAACCCATTTTTTCTCTCTCCATTTGTCCTTAACTCTGGTTGTCTTTTGACGTGCCAACTATAATCGACGTTTCTAGCCAAAATATAAGTTGTACGACTTTTTAGATTGTTTTTTTGTTAATGTATTTTTGTAAAACCTTTGGTATTGAAATATGACCATCTTTTGTCTGGAAATTTTCCATCACTGCAACAAGAGTTCGTGTTGTTGCTACAAGTGTGCTATTTAGTGTGTGTACGTATTGAGGAGGGTCGTTAGTTCTATCACGAAATCTTATCTTGAGTCTTCTTGCTTGAAATTCCAAACAGTTAGAACATGAAACTATCTCACGATAACTATTCTGACCTGCCATCCATGCTTCAAGATCATATGTTTTGGCAGAGATTTTTCCAAGATCTCCACTTGACAACATCATTATTCTATATGGCATCTCAAGTTTCTGGTAAAACTCTTCAACATTAGATAACATTTGTTCATGTTCATTCAAAGATTCTTCTGGTCTTGAAAAAATAAACTGTTCCACTTTTTCAAATTGATGTACACGAAATATGCCTTTTTGATCTCTTCCATGTGCACCGGCTTCTTTTCTAAAACATGGACTTATCCCCGCATATCTAAGAGGCAAGATCTTTCCTTCTAGAATTTCATCAGAGTGCATTGATGCTACTGCATGTTCTGATGTGCCAATTAGATATAGATCGTCACCTTCAATTTTGTAAATAACATCTTCAAAATCATGTGCAATTATTGCACCTTCCATAGATGAACGATTTATCAAATAAGGTGTTTGAATTGGAATGTAATTTTTTTCAGAAAGAAAATCTAACGCATATTGAATTAATGCTTGGTTTAACTTTACAAGATCATTTTTCAAATAATAAAATCTAGCACCTGCTACTTTTGCGGCTCTTTCTAAATCTACAAGATCAAGACTTTGTGATATGTCTATGTGATCTTTTATCTTAAAATCAAATTGAGGAATTTTTCCCCATTTTTTTATCTCTATGTTTGAAGTATCATCTTTTCCTATTGGTACAGATTTATCAACTAAATTAGGAATAGTTAGTGCTAGTTTTGTGTAACTTGATTCTGTTTGGGTTTGGACAGTTTCAAGATTTGTAAGTATTTGAGATGTTTCTTGCATTTGTTCAATGAGTGATGTTGTATCTTGATTGGTTTTTTTCCTTTTTGCAATCTCTATTGAAATTTCGTTCTTCTTCTTGCGTAATTCATCAGTTTTAATAATGAGATCTCTACGTTCCTTGTCTAGTTTTACCAATTCATCTAACGGAAAATCGACATTTCTATCATTAAGCATTTTTCTAATTTTGTCAGGATTTTCTCGTAAAATTTTAGGATCAAGCATTAGCCAGTCACTCTGAGTACCACTTGGGCATGTTCAAGGACCTCATCAATAGTAGAAATTAATGTTCGTATATTTCCTTTACTTTGAAACGTAAAGATAAGAGAATTGTTAACATTTTCAATCTCCATGGAAAGATTCTCTGGGAAGTTTATGTTATCTGGTGTTAAGGCCTTTCGTATGGAATCAGATTTTTGTGGTGTAAGATTATTTAGAAAGACTTGAACTTTACATTCTAGTGACATTTTCTTCTAAACAGCCTAAGAATTCGTCCAATTTGTCTTTAGTTATTCTAGCTCCAGCAGCTGCACTATGACCGCCACCAACTCCAGAAACTTTTGTTGCACATGATCTCATTATTAATCCCAAATTAACTTCAGATTTACATCCTGTAGATTTTCGTGATGAAAACTTGATCGTTCCATCCTCACCATTTGTTCTTAATATAATAATTTTACCTGTGTTCTTTTGTGAGCCACCCAGAAGCGAAGATACTGCACCTGTCATGTTTTCTGATACTAATCCTTCCCCATCTACCATTACATATTTGCCGTTATCCACTATCCTCCAACGCTCACTTGAAAGTGCGTTCATATACGTTCGTAATAATGTACGATATTCTAAGAGAATATTTTCTCCTTCTTCTAACATTTTTGTTCTATCTCCCATACAAACCGCGATTCCAACTCCGGCCTTACGAATTCTTCCACAGGAATTTAGCATAGTGGAAAATTCTCTAGCATCACGTAAAAAGCTGCGTTTGTCTTCACTAGAAAGAGTATATGTATACCCAACAAGTTCATCCATTATTTCTGTAGCGTTTTTGCTTGTTGTGAATTTAGAAATTGTTTGAAGTAAAGTTCTTTTTTCATCTTCGGTAAGTTCGGCAGGAACCCGCCATCTACTTCCATCTTTTAATTTAATTCCTGATGAATTTAATAATGATAAACATGCATCACGATTCCACGTAAGACCCTCTATAAACGGGTGTGATGTAAAAGCAAGAGCATCTGGAAGTGGTCTTGTCTCCCTTCCAACTAGCAATATATCAAGATCAATTTCAACTTGACCATTTTTTTTAGCAGCAGATGCAATATCTAGATTAATTCCTGAAAAGGATTTTTTTTCACCTTGATCTTGTCTGTCACCAAGAGCAGCTACAACAGCTATCCATGCAAGATCAGTATTTTCTTTATGTAATGCCTTTGAAACTAAATATGCCATACCGCCAGCTGAGACCTCTAATCCTCCATCGATATCATACTTCCATGCATTAATTACCCGTTCATTGTCGAACTCTTCCTCTGGTATCTGATGATGATCAACAACTATCCAGTTGTCATCTAATCCCAAATCAAGTTCTTTTGCAAATCCTCCGCCAAGATCAGTAATTATGTGAAATTCTCTTGAATCATTTTTCATTCTATCTACTAAATTCTTATTGAATTCATTTACTGTTCGAACTGTACATTTGGCACCTGATCTGATGAGAGATTTTGTCACAATACTTCCGGATGTTATTCCATCGCAATCAAGATGAGTTATTACTGAAATATTTCTGCCAGATTTTATGCAATCTGATATCTTATCATGAAAATAAGAAAGCGCCGCATCAAGATTATTTGCCATTACTCAAGTTGAGCTATGACTGACTTATATTTCCAAGTTTTAGGAATGCGACCTGTTTTTTTATAATAGGAAGAAAGCCTGTGAACCTTTGCTTCCAATAACTCCAAAGATCTTACATTTCGTCTGTCTGATGTATGTGTCTTGAGATGCTTTTGTAATCCTAGTGCCTTGTTTACAATATTATTCAGATCTTCAGGCATATCAGTTTTGATTCCTTTTTGAGTAAGTATTTCTGTAATAGATTTTTTTACTATTATTTTAGTAAGTGGGATTGCATGCTGATCTCTGAGTTTTACTCCGATTTCGCTTGTTTTTAGACCCTCTTTTGCATATTTTAAAATTAATTCTTCAATTTCTGCAGGGCTTTGTTTTACCCATGTTGGTGTACTAGGTATAACTGGTCTGATCGAATGTGATTGTCCATGTCTGTGTGAATGCATTCTGCCCATAGGTCGCATGGTTGTGGAGCAAAACATAAACGTTACTTGGCAAAAATTTTTAGCATTTGACACAAAAGTTAAATATGAACGAACGCGCATTTCAAGGAGGTGCTTAATATGAACAAACCTATCATAACTGGCGCAGCTCTGCTGAGCCTCTTTGCTGCATCTGCATTATTGCCTATGGCAGCTGGAGATGCTTATACACAAGGTGGTCCTGGCGGTGTTACATTAGAGGAGCAATTGAAACTAGCTCATGCTAAAGTAACCGAAGCCGCAGCAAATCCACATACTGGTTCTGGTACTCCAGTTCTTGACGCAGGTGGTGTACTAGGTGCATCAATAGCAGTCGGTGCAGTATTCGGTGGAATTTTCATTGCCTTTGTAGTAAGAGCAAAACAAGCAAAGAAAACAACATACTAACTCTTCCTTTTTATTATTTTAATTCTCTATTGTAAGATGAGCTTGTTTTCCTTTAACAGAAATGTATATATCATACATGAAATGTTTTGATTGTTGATGAGCGCTGTATTTGCTATGCTCGTAGGTGTGCTGTCAAACTTTGCTGGTCAGATAGGTCCAAACTATGACCCATTGTTCTATGATGTCATGATCTACATATTTGCGACCATGATGTTTGCAGTATTCCTCCTTGGAGTAATTGCATTCTGGCTTAGAGTACACGGTTTAGGTGGCGATACCAGAGAAAGATGGGTATCAGAACTTGACAAGCACTTTGAGAAAGAAGGCATCGGTTTGATACCAGACAACGGAAAATACTGGTAAATTTCCATTCTTTTTCCTTATTTTTCGCTAATTCAATGATAATTAATATTGTCTAAGTTCCAGGTGGTGTGAAGCTAGGACTGCCGCTTTCTGAGGCCTTTGAAATGAATTCTGCCTTGTAATGAGCCCCATCTTCAAGCTGTGTGTGTATGAAGTCTGGTGACTCAACTCCGTTTACAAGTATTCTTGATTTAGTTTCATCCATATCACGTAAGGGAAATTTCCAAACCCATAAGAACTGCCCAATTTCAAATCTGTATTTATTGTCCCAAGCTGCATAAATCACTCCGTCATTTGAAAGCGTATACAGTGATTTTTGACATCCACCTTCGAATCCTACTTTAGCTGGAATATCCGCTTTTTTCCCATCCACTGTCAATTCTAATGTTGCAGAAATTTTGTAGTTTATGGCTCGATTGTTTATGCATTGGTATAGTGGATCATCTTTGTGTAAGTAATTCTGAATTTCAAGACCTCCAAAATAAATCACAAAGCCGATTGCTGCAGTAATTGCTAAGAATTTGAGTGTTTTTTTGCGCTTTGTAGGATCGCCCATTCCAGGCCAAATCATAGAGTTATTTCATGTGTTAGAGTTATAATGATTTGTATGGATTCTATAATTGCCTAAAAAAGGAAAGTGTGATTATCTAATCAAAAATATGTTATACCTGTTCTGTGAATGGTATTTTTAATATTTTAAAAATAATTTTTTGAAATAAATTAAAGTGTGGAATCTCCACGTTTTTTAGATCCGATGTCTATAGTTTCTGCTACGTCAGTTACGAAGATTTTTCCTTCACCCGCTGCGCCTGTGCTTGCAGCAGAAAGAATCTTTTCCACAATTTTGTCAACCAGATCATCTCTAGATACGACCATAATCGTTGCATTCACATTAAATGCAGGTCTGTACGCACCAGTTCCTCTTCCACTGGCAAACACTGGTCTTTCAAGTACTCCTCTTCCCTTTGTATCGGAAATTGTCAAACCGCCAATTCCTGTTTCTAGTATGGCAGAAGCGACTACTTCTACTTTCGATGCTGGGACTACGGCTTCAATTTTTTTCATAATTTATAACCCAACCCACATATGAATCGCTTTTATTAAAGTATTGCTAAAATTTA
Organism: Nitrosopumilaceae archaeon; assembly: GCA_050749225.1. Taxonomy (GTDB): domain Archaea; phylum Thermoproteota; class Nitrososphaeria; order Nitrososphaerales; family Nitrosopumilaceae; genus TA-20. Next base: position 11,862 of record JBOGQR010000010.1, read on the forward strand.
TACAAAAAATTTCAATTAAAAATAATATCATAAAAAAATTTTTTTACGATAAAACACCTTTTATAGTTGTAGAACAGATTTCGAAGAGATGTCAGGAGTACAAAAAGAAAACATTTTAGGAAAAGTTCAAGATAAAATCAAAGAAGGAATTGATAATTATCGAGCTGCAAGTGATGCTCCAGCTAAAGTTGATGTATATGATGTAATAGAGCAAGTATTTGCAGTAATTAATCCAAGTTTACAAGATGAAAGTAAAATTTCAGTTGACGAAGTTAGTGGATGTCTAAGAAGTGCATACCTAGATCGAAAGGATCCAGCTGAACCAACACACAAACAAATGATGTCTAAATTAATGGAAAAAAGTGCATTAAGTATTTTAGAGAAACCACTAGAAGGAACAATCGAAATTGATTCCAAATTAAAACTAGTTGGCCGTGCAGATAGAGTTGAGGACGATGTTGTGATGATGTTCAAATCTGTAGAGGAATTGCCAGAGATGCCATTTGCTGAACATTTCATGCAATTAAATTCATACCTGCATATGTTTGAAAAACCAGAAGGTGTTATAGTATATTTTGATAAAGATGGCAATGAAATGGAATTCATTGTTCCAAAAAGTGAGAAACTCTTTGGTGAAACTAAACGAAGAGCACGTATTCTTAATACATTATTGAACAATAATGTAGCACCAGCTCTAGAACCATCTACAAGATGTACAGGATGTGCACACAACGAAAAATGCTTCTATCCATCCGAAGACAAACAAAAATGGGGATTCTGGGCACGCGGCAAGTGGCGTGAATTAAAAGCAAAAGACTCTCTTTTCTAGATTAGTTATTTACCAAATATTAAATCCATCAGGAACCTTAGGTATTCCTATAAGAGAACCAGTTTCTTTATCTCTGATAATGTAAGATCCTTGTGGTACCCAATCGTCTGGCGAAACAAAATAGATAATCCCATCAATCATTAGTGTAATGTATTTGTAACTAGTAGCTATATGTTGTTCTGCAAAATTAAGCAAACCTGAAACAGGAATTAATCTTGAAGAAGAATTTTTATTTATTATTTTTAAATTTTTGTTTTCCCAGACAGGATATGGTGAATATTTTGTTCCCTTGGCTCTAAAAAATGATGGTTTGAAAGATATCACTAAACATAATGTGAGAAAAAATACTCCTGAAAGAAAATAAAGTTGAGCATATTGGTCTATGTGAAAATGACTCTGAGAAATAATACCATATCCTAATCTATTTGCAATTGTTGGAGGTAAGTTTTGTAGACCAAAATATTTTGCTTGAATATAATACATGCCAGTATACATCATCAATGAACCAGTTAAGGAAAGAAAAGTAGGTATTGAACCTCTCCAAAAAATACTGAATATGAATAAAGCAAGAATTGGTAGTACCAGAAAATCTGTTTCTTGTCTAGCTCTTGGGGTGATGTCACTAGCAATGGAAAAAATAATTTGTAAAATAATTAGAGAAAAAAATGAAAATAAACTAATTGAACCCCAAAACCTACTTTTTGGAAAAAACCAATCTTGAATTGTATCAATAAATGCCCATCTATCAGTATTTGATTTTGTCCGTACCATGTAATATAATGAACGTAGTCAGAATTATGTGCTACTATTAATTACTTCAATAGTTCTGAATCTTCAACCTTGTTAAGATATGCACGTGTCTTGTATGGTTTGGTTTGGTCTTTGTGATAATACAATATCTTGGTTCCATGTTCAAAGGGAACTATCTGAACTGAATCTGTTGCCTGCATTGAACTTTCAGATTCTTTCAAATATTGAAATAATTCTTCTTTACTCATTTTGAGAAGCTCATCTAGTGGTTTTATTTTAGTAACTCTCAATGATTTAGAATTATTTTGTTCTAATATAAAAATAAAGAGTATACAAATACAGAATTTTTCTAATAATTCATTTAAATTGATAAAGAAATTTTTGGGGAAAATTTTTACTATTCTCACAAACATTCAATCGTTAAATATGGCAAATGATGTGCCAAAATAGGTTGACTGATACAAAGATCAAGTGGTATGATGATTTCCTTGGTGTAGGATATCATTTCTATGATGTGCGACCAAAACTTCTCTTGATTTTTGATAAAAGAAAAAAAATCCCAGAAGTTTGGAATAACATCATAAAATATTGGCCAGATGATGAAATTAAAATTAGATTTGTTGAAACTAACGATTCTTTTGAATTTGTACTTTATTGTGAATCCAGAGTCATATTGACAACTTGGGTTTTTGTCAAATCACTTAAAATCTCTGAAAATTATCAGAGGTTTAAAGAGGATTTTGACGGAGCTGCTAATTTTGGTATCGCGTTATACAAACCAAAAGGTGATTCATATGAACTTGAAATATTCAAATACACAAAAAGACTCACAGATATCAAGTTTTTAAAAGAATCTGAAGATGAACAAGATTTCATTGTTAGCAGATCTAGAGAGCTTTTACACGGAACATCAGAAAAACAAAATTAAACTAAAATTATTTTATTGATTTTTAAAATTAATATCTGTAGATTAAATTCAAATTCGTGATTTTAATAGATCTATCCAAGCGGTCCAATCAATATTATAAAACAAAAGTGGTTGCCTTATAGGATAGTTAGTTACACTTTTTGCTACGCCAAGATCATACGATTTTTCTTTTCCATTTGAAGAAAATTTTATCCTCATAAAATTTACTTTTCTCAATGTTACCTGTGATATGTCTATTATTGATTCTAAAGGAACAATCCAGCTTTTTGAATTCTCAGAAATATCCTCGTCAAGCTGTGTTTCTGAATAATCCCAAAGATGTGCTACTTTTACCTTGTCTTCACCAAAATATTTCTCTCTCTCTTTTGGTGAAACGTACAAATACCGTGAAACAAAGATCAGATTTTTATTTGTTAGAACAAGAATTCCTTCTTTATTTTTATTGAAAAACCCCCTAAATCCTAATGCAATTGCCCAGATTTTTGGCAATGCTGCCACCATATGTTCATCATCTTCTAAATTTACTCTCATATCTATTGGATGGTTTACTACTTCAATTTAGTCTATCTGTAGAAAATATCTTTTAATATTATTTTTTACAAAAAAGAGGATTTGTTGCTGTTTATTTTATTCGTGTGTTCCATGTGATTCAAAATTGAATCCATAGGTGCCAGCATGTTTATTCTCTTTTACTCGTTTGTATCTGTAGGCACGCTCACCGAAGTATATTGCAATAGTTATTGCAAGCGTTGCAGCGGTTGCGATGAAAATTTCTATACCTGCTTCTGCCATAACGCCATCTACCTTTTATCTAGTATAATAATTTTTCTTAAATTTTTTATAATTTTATGATATATGTTGAATTTCTAAAAATTGATTTCCAGTTTGATAAACGATCAGGCATAATTTTGTAATTTTGCATAATATCATAAAAAAAAATTTCTAGGATAAAATACCTTTTATAGTTGCAGTACTGACTTCGAAGAGATGTCTGGCGCACTACAAGCAACGTCAATTCAATTTGTTACTAAAAATAAGTGGCCTCTAGTTTTTGCATTAGCAGGATTAATTTTCACAATGGCTGGAGTTACTGCAGTTCAAGATGCACATGCTCAATTTGGTCCATTAAACAAATTAGCAGATCCAAACGCAACTAGTGAAATACACTGTGCTCAACCAATGAAACCAGCAGGTGCTGGAACATTTGGAGGCGATAATGCTCCATGTATTGATACTGGTGATACCACTTTCATGTATGCAGCAGCAGTATTCGTCATGATAATGACTCCTGGTGGTGTAGGTTTCTTGTATGGTGGTATGACAAGAAGAAAGAACGCTTTAACAGTTATCTTACAAAATTTTATGGTATATGCAATAGTGAGCATTCAATGGGTAGTGTGGGGATATTCTATAATGTTTGGACCAAGTGCAGACTCATTTGGTTTTATTGGTAACTTTGAATGGCTTGGTTTGAATAATGTAGCACATAATGCTCCAGCTGATGTTTATGCTCCAACTATACCTCATTTGGCATATGTGATGTTCCAGCTCATGTTCGCTGCAATTACTCCTGCATTAGCTATAGCAGGTTATGCAGATAGAGTGAAGATGAGTGCTTTTATGATACATGTAGTTCTATGGACTACTTTCATCTATGACGTTGCAGGTCATGCAAACTGGTCATTAGGAAGTCAAGGTACAGCTCCTGGTTGGTTGTTTTCAATTGGTGCACTAGACTTTGCAGGAGGTACAGTCATTCACATTACATCAGGATTTGCAGGATTAGCAACTGCGATGTTCCTAGGAAGAAGAATTGGTTATGGAAAAGCTCCGTTTGAACCACATTCAATTCCATTAGTTATGTTAGGTGCTACTTTACTTTGGTTTGGATGGTTTGGTTTCAACCCTGGAAGTGCAGGATTTGCAGGTTTCTTAGAGACTCAAGCATTCCAAAATACAAATATTGCAACAGCAGTTGCCGCCATGTGGTGGGTATTTCTTGCATGGGCACACACTGGAAAAACTAGTGCGATGGGTGCATCAGCAGGTGCTGTAGCTGGCTTGGTTGCAATTACTCCGGCATCCGGATTTATTGGAACTTATGCTTCAATTATAGTTGGGTTTGCTTGTGCAACAGTATGCTTCTATTGTTTAATAATTAAGAATAGGAGAAGAATAGATGACGCATTAGACACTTGGCCAGTACATGGTATGGGTGGTGTTGTTGGTGCTCTATTAACTGGAACATTTGCTGAAAAACGCATCAATCCATACGGACATGACGGTTTGTTCTTTGGTAATCCATATGCATTAGTCCAGAATGCAATAGGAGCAGGATTTGCAGCAACATGGGCGTTTGGTATTACTCTGTTGATCTGGAAGATTCAAGATGTAATCTGGCCAGGTGGTGTAAGAGTAACACCAAAAGAAGAAGAAATAGGTCTAGATATCTCACAAGTAGGAGAACGAGCCTACAACATGAGTGAGACTTAAGAAATATTTTTTCAATCTTTCTAGTTTTATAAAATTATCATAACAAGAGTATTCTTTGATTTTTTTAATTACATTATTGCTTTGAGATTTATTTCATAAACTTAGAAACGGTAAAAAGGAGTAGAATTTACCTTTCGTTAGATGGTAGATAGATGGTTAATTTTTGTCGTATTAGAATTTGTAAGCGCAGCTATTGGCTTCATATGGGGATTTGTAGAAAATGCACCACTGTTTATGTATATAGGAGGCTTTTCCTTTTCGCTTGGAGTCTTTGCTGCAACAAGATGGGGTTTTGATAAATGGAAAACAAAACAAAAACCTAGAAAATCGAAAAAATAAAAACAATCCGATTTTTTCAAAACATGTCCAATAATTTAGTATGTTTATATCAATCACAAATTGGTAATATGGTGAGGATATTTGTCAACAAGTCGTTCTATAAGATGGGGAAGAAAGAAAAGATATGCTATTGCGTCAATTGTAGCAATAATAGGAGTATCTGTTTCAGCTTACTATGCAATGGAAAACGGTCCATACAAAAACTTCAAAACATGGAATTTTGATTCTTATAAAGATGGTACTATTCCAGAAGGGTTTTCATATTTTCAAAATGATTTACAAAATGATCCCTGGATTGTAAAATCTGATCCCTCTGCACCGTCTTCACCAAATGTGATTGCTAAACTAATGAACAATGATACTGTATCGGATTACCATGTACAGATAATGCCAGATGGAATTGACAGTGTGAATTATGAGGCAAGCGTGCAAGTTAAAATTAATTCTGGAGAAAAATCACAAGCAGCTGGATTGGTATTTAGATTTGTTGACACTAAACAATATTTTGTTCTTGTAGCCAACGCTGAAAACAAAACATTCTCACTGTGTAGAGCACAACCAGGAGAACTTCTATGTCTTGTAGACAAACAAGCAAACGTTACTTTTGATCAATGGCATACTATCACCGCTAGTGTATCTGCACAAGGCATAGGCGGTTATTTTGATGGTAATGAGCTTATCAAGAGATATGATCAACATTATCAGCATGGACAGATTGGTTTATGGACAAAAAAAGATACAACCGCATACTTTGATGATCTGGAAATGAAATACTAGTCTTATAATTAAAAGATTAAAATAAATTCTATTTTTTGGAGAATATTTTATCTATGATAAATTTAACTAATAAAAAAATACCAGCTATCACAAAAAGATATTGAATGATTAATAATGTACTAGTTATTTCTGGGTTTAGAAAAATGGATAATATTGGAGAATTGTGATCTGAGGGAATGTGAATTACTTGTATGGCTATTGCCATTATTATTAGAATTATGCCGATTTTAAGAATAATACCAGTCAATACATTTTGAAAGTAACATACATCATTAACAATTTCTATAAGACAAAACTAAAAATACATTGGCTATCAATTGTAAAAAATGGTTGGTATGCGCGGTCAGATGATACTGACCATAGTCCCCAGTTTTATAACTCAGCTTATTGCTTTTTACAGAATTAGAAAACTTACAAAAGGCTTAGTTATAGAATTGGTTATTTTTCTTGTAGATATTTTGATTCAAACGGTTATTCCATGGCCATTTGGTGTGATTTTCGCTTTACCGCTGACAGTGGGAGTGCCTGTATTCTTTGTAAGAAAATGGACATTGGAATACAATCGTTTACCCACTGGTATGTTTGGCTAAAGTCGGACGAATGAAAAACCTGGGATGATTATAGTTTGAATATATTATCTAATAAGACCTTGATAAAATGAAAAGAGAGGGGGAATTTGTTTTAAATCACTTGCCACGGTCTTGTTGCAAACGTTACAACATAGCCAACGCCAATTATTATCGACTGATAGGCTACATTTGTGTATGGAATTGGCTTGACTATTGGATCACCTGTGACCACAATTGTTTGTCCTGGACCAAGTCCTGGGCCTATGCTTGCGACGTTAAGCTGTGTGTGCATGTGATATACTGCTGGTTCTAGAGCCTTGATTGTCAATGTGTAAGGAATGACTGAGTTTCCTGGAATGTCAATGACGTTACCAGGTGGATCTCTTGCTACAATCTCCCATCTGTTACCTGCATTAGGAGAATCACCATATACAGTATACCAACCTCTTAGGTCTCTTTGTACGAGACTTACGAATTTGCCTGATACTGTGAGGGTATCACCTGTATGGACAGATTGTTTTGACCAAGTTTCATCATCTATCCTAACAAAACGACTTTGTAGTTGTGCCTGTACACCATGTGCTTCTGCATGCTGGAACATTTGAGCCAACGATGGACCAACTGCTCCAAGTGCTACAATCACACCAAGTGCTGCTACGATTAATTTCTTATCTACCATATCACGTAACTAATGCATCAGAGAAAGAACAACGATATATGTTTTACCCTCGTAATAAGAGATCCAATTCAAACATGAGAAAAGTATTGATAAAAATACTGATAAACATTGATGATAAACATTGAGAGTGTGTTTTTTTTATATAAAAATTACTTGTTTTATAGAGAAATTTATATTATAATTTTCAATTATACATTATAGTATTGCTATAAAATATAAAAAAAATGGCCAGTTTATTACTCATGCTTTATATATTGAAATCTCATCACATAACACATGGCACAAATGCCCGCACTGATTCCAAAAGAAGTCGAGATCCAGAGACTGAAAAAGATCTGGTTAATCGTCATCGCAATGGGATCTATCGCTGCTTCCGTGGAAGTAGACAACTTCGTTGATGGTTCACTCCATCAAACATCTATCAGAGATAGCGCATTTACACCAGCACATTGGTGGTTATACAGTCACTTTATTGCTCTTCCATTAGGTTGGGCAGCTGCTGGAATGTATGACAGAAAAATACCTATCCTAAGGGGTCCAAACAACTCCATGAACACTGGTCTTAAGATGACCATACTTGGTTACTTGGCAACAATGTTCACAATAGGTGTAAACGAAATGTGGCACTTCTGGTATGTAGAGGAAATCTTTGCAGTACCAAACCACTGGATGTTTAACATGGGCGTCGTAGTTGCTTTCATGGGCGCACTTGCCTATGTAGTTAGAGTATACGCACGACTCGTTGAGCTTGGAGCAGAAACCCCAGGTGAGAATCCATATGTTGCAGAAATGTACAAGATGGCCCTAGAAGGCAAATTGTACAGTAGATCCATCCCATAGAAAAAGGCGCACAAAAGCGCATTTTTTATTATTTTTAGATCCCTAAAGCGTAAAGCATTTTCTTCTCATCTAAGAAAGACTTAAAAGCATACGGATTAATAATTACCCAAATGACTTTACCAAAAGGCTTTGGTTCTGGTGGAGGAACTTCCAGTTCCGACATCAACAAAATGATTGGTAGACGCGTAGAAGACATGTTTGGAATAATCTCCGGCTTGTTTGTAGCCTTCTGGCTAGGAACATGGGGTGGTGTTGCCGTAGCAGTTACCTACTATCCATGGGCTTATCCTCCACCGAGTGCACACTTTGCTCTAACGGTGTTGACGATTATAGAAGCCATTGGTTATTTACTATGTGTAAAGGTTACAACCGAAGGTACTTCAAAGGAAAAAACCTATAATGGTGCAATGGCAGGGATCATTATAGCTATTGCAATAGCTACAATCGTGACTGACAGCGTCTTCTTCGGATAAGAATTTTCAATCCCCCTCTTTTAATTTTTTTAACTCTTACTTGAAAGTAAAAAATAAACAATTACGACGTTGTATAAAACCTGATCTCAATGCCTACGTAAAATTTTATATACAACGCATCTATCATAGTGGCTAATGGTCTGGCTAAGACGATGTACTCACTACTTGTTTATAGTAGTGGTAGCAGTCAACTCTACCTTGTTGACCATCAATGCCGGAGACTACATATTCTATACTGACTGGGCGTGGACTTCATTTGTGGTATTTTCAGTATCACAGACACTCATGCTTGCTGTCGGTGCCGCGTACTACCTTACATTCACTGGAGTTCCAGGAACTGCAACTTACTATGCACTGATAATGACGGTGTATACGTGGATTGCAAAAGGAGCGTGGTTCTCACTAGGATATCCATATAGCTTCATAGTTGTACCAGTTTGGATTCCGTCTGCTATGCTGATGGACTTGGTATATTGGGCAACAAAGAAGAACAAACACTCTCTCATTCTAATGGGCGGTGTGCTTTGTGGAATGTCTCTGCCAATGTTCAACATGATAAATCTCATAACGATAGACGATCCGCTAGAGACTGCATTCAAATACCCAAGAACTACATTGCCCCCATACATGACTCCGATAGAACCTCAAGTTGGAAAGTTCTATGATAGTCCGGTCGCACTAGGTGCGGGTGCCGGTGCTGTTCTGTCAGTTACAATGACAGCTTTAGGCTGCAAATTGACAACGTGGACATACAGATGGATGGCAGCTTGGAGTAAGTGGGACTAACTTCCCTTTCCTTTTACTTTATTTGATTACCAACTAGGTTATCCTATAGATAATTTTAACAAATCAACACGTGCAGAAAAATTTTGTAAAAATTATGATTTGTAAGTAAATCCGCATAGAATAAAATTGAGTTTTTAATAATTTTTTATTAAGATTTCAGTGTGCCCAGTTCTCTTCTTTGAATTTGAATTTATAAATCGATTTGTGTTTATTTCTATTATGTTATCAGAATATTCTGAGAATAGTTCTATTACTTCTTGTGATTTAGAATTTGAAAGCATAATCTTGCAACCTTTAGAATCAAGTTTTTTAAATTCTGTATAGAGTTTTTCCTGATCTTTGTAATCAAAACTATCGTTTGTATAGCTAGTAAAGTTTGCAGTAGAGCTTACTGGCTGATATGGTGGATCTAAATACACAAAATCGTCTTTTTGTATTCTTTTAAGAGCAATAGTAAAATCTTCACACTTTATTGAAATTCTTTTTGATTGTAAAACATGGCTTAGTACCTGAAGGTTTTCTTTGTTCACAATATTTGGATTTACATACTTCCCTATTGGCACGTTGAATTTTCCTTTACTGTTTACTCGATACAGACCATTAAAACAAGTCTTATTTAGAAACATGAGCCTTGAAACTTGATCAATCTGGTTTTTTGGATTATTGTCTCTTACTTGATAATAGTATTTATCAGGATTTTTAAAGTAATTTTCTGAGTGCTCTTCTAACGACATTATCAATTCATCTACTTTGTCACGAATTGTGACATATGATAGAATTAAAGTAGAATTCAAATCAGATGCAAAACACTTCAGTTGAGAATTTTGAGATACCAGATGAAACAAAACTGCTCCGCCACCTAAAAATGGCTCAAAATATGTATCAAAATTTTTTGGTATATGTTGTGATAATATTGGTAAAAGTTGTCTTTTTCCACCTGCCCATTTTACAAATGGTTTTGGTACAATAGATGTGATTTGTTTGTATTGTTGTTTCAATATACAACAGTTTCAAGGTTTTATTTTCCGCGGCTATGACAATAAAAGATCACACGTTGTGTAACTTTTTTTAATCCAGATGTGAGGTAAAGACGAACATTAGAATATTATGGGCCTAACAAGATAAAGTAAAATCATGGGTCATAATACTAGTTTGATATCTTGAGCCAAAATAAAAAAGATGAGGCATTAAAATTAGCAAAAACGACAAGCGTAGAGCTTTTGGATGAGAAAAAATCACTATATGATATCTTGCAATCATGTAAAATAATCTGTAAATACCTGGGAATATGTGATAAAAACACATGGATAGATTTAGAATTAAATGGTTATCTTGGAT
>JBOGQR010000011.1:0-22107 GCA_050749225.1 Nitrosopumilaceae archaeon
CAAATATATCAATCACGTCTGGACCAGTACCAATAAGAGTTACTGGCACCTTCAGTTGATCTTCGATTGAGTTAATAAAATATTTTGCTGGCGAGCTTAGATCCAAAAAAGATTGCATGTGTGCACATTCGGGAAAAATCACGTCAAGCTTGGTTATGGCAATTTGAGTTGCACTGTTAAGCATGATTGCTCTTTTTGCAAGTTCAAAATCAAATTCAGCAGCTCTTCTTTGTCTGCCAGTTACCGTTCCAATTTCTTGCCATCCTTTTGTAGTTGTTTGTTCTGGAGAAAGTTCGTTCTTTAAAGGACCTGTACCAACTCTAGTTACATAAGCCTTGAAAACTACCATTACATCAGTTACATTCTTTGGCCCAAGTCCAATATCAGAACATATTCCTGATGCAGTAACATCTTTTGATGTAACATAAGGATATGTTCCGTGCCATAATGAGAGAAATGTCCCTTGTGTTCCTTCAACAAGAACATTTTCGTTTTGTTGTAAAGCGTAGTTAATGGCATTAGGGACATCTTCAAGATAAAGTGCTAGAGAATCTATATCTTTGGCAAGCTTTAGTGTTCTCATTGCCCTATCTGCATTAGCAGGTCCTGTACCTGAACCAGTACTACCAATTGATTCTTTCAACCTACCTTGAGAGTCAGCTGTTTTATGGGATTCTTCAATAATTCCACATTGAAAATCTACAAATGATCTATCAGATACTCCAAACTCTTCTATTTCTTTTAAAAGAATTTCTGGACTTACCACAACTCCGGGTCCAATAAGAAGTCTAGTATTTGTATTCAAAAATGCACTTGGTAACATCCTTACTTTGTATTTTTTATTGCCATATTCAATTGTGTGACCAGCATTTGGACCTGCACCTCCCCTTACAGCAATTACCGGATTATCTTTCATTGCAAGATAGGAAATTATCTTACCTTTCCCTTCATCTCCATAAAATCCACCCACAATAACTGTTGAAGGCATACAAGGAAAACATAGCTGGACATATTTAAGCCAAATTATACCAATACAATTTTAACAAAGTGAGTCAGTGCAATTTTGTTGTCAGATTCAAACTATGCTGGAAACATCATAGTTTCATTAGCAAATCTTCCAGAGTTTCTTAGAAAACCTATTTTGAAAAAAAGATTGGTGGAGTTTTTTTCAATGTCACCATTAGATAAATTAGAAATAATAAATAATGCTCTTCAGGCTGGACCTACAATACCGTTTGATAAATTTTCAAAGTTGTTTAAGACTTGGCTTGAAATTTTGAGTACTTTATCAGAGGAACAAAGAACTGTCATGTTTACTACATACATTAACGAAATTATAGAAAATCCACAAAAAATCATTTTATTTAATATAGATGGGATTTTGGAAGTATATCTATCCTTGAATCAAGGTGAAAAGGATATGATTTCTAAATCGGTTAAAAAAATAATTGGTGTTTTGGATGATAATAAAAAAAGAACATTACTCCTCATAATACCAGATAGAGCAAAAATTGAACTTGGAATTTAGGTTGGTTTTTCGGGATTTCGTTTGTTTTCATCAGCAAAATTTACAACATCTCCCTCCGGTGTTAAAATACCAACAAAGACTTTTTCATATTTTTTGAGAACCTTTCTGTGATCTGGCATTGACATGTCAAGCTTCATTTCATTCATAACCATAACTCGATATTGTTTCCATTCGGCCCAACATTCATTACAACAGGGATAATTTGCAGCCATAGGATCAAGTTCTACTTCCGTTGGAATATCTTTTTTACATTTGGTACATATTTTTGCCATAGTGTGACAACAAACCGTAGCAATTTATTCTTTTAATAAAGAGATATTAAAGTAATTAGCGTAGATATGATGTGAAGATAAAATGCCCAAAATGCAATGATATAGCAGAGATGGGAGATGATTTTTCATTTGTAAAGTGTTCGCATTGTTCACTTGATATGACATATGGCGAATATGTAAAATATCTTACATACAAAGATGCCAGATATTCTGATGTTCTAGGAGATTATGCTTCTACTACAGAAGGCACTACAGCTGGAACTCTTGACGATTGGTAGAAAAAATTTACCTGTAAGACTTAATTAATTTTGAAGGAATACTGCCATTAGTTGGAATTTGTACTTGAGATAATTCTTAATCTAGTAGGTTTTGGAGTAGGTCTTCTAATAGGAATTTTTGCACATGTTGGTTTTAAAAATACTGGAAGTCCAACACTCTTCCGTTTAACAATATCTTTTCTGTCAATAAGCATAGGATTTGGCGTTGTAGGTTTGGGATACATGGGTGATTCTTTTTTCATTCATTCTGGAAAAATAGAACCTGGAATCCAAACTTTAGGAATTGGAATTCAGACAGTAGGATATTTTTTTATTGCATTTTCTCATGGCATCAAGTCATTTTTCCCCAAGTCAAGATATTTGAAATCAATTATTGTGCCACTTTTCATCATTCCAGGTAATTCAATTGAGCATATTATAAGGTCAATTTCTTTTATCCTACTGGTATATGGGACAATAGAGACAATAATGTCATATATGGAAAATAGGAAGACTAGTACGATTTTCGTTGCTTCTGGTCTAGGGCTACTTGCATTAGGAGAATTTCTTGGATGGTACTCCGTAGTGTTTCCAAAATCAATTCTCTATGTGATATCAATCTCAACTAAGATAGTAGGATTGGGAGCGTTGTTTGTACCCATCTCCAAAGTTCCATTGAGAGGTATGAAATTTGGCGGCAACATATAGAACTCACATGAGTATAATTGGCGACATACTCACCACTACAAGAGATGAGATACCAGACGAGACTGGTGCCAGTGTTACCTACATCATACGAAAAGCTAACATCTCTTATGGAAGAATATCAAAAATTTTAGAAACATTAGTACAGCAAGGACTTTTAGAACAAACAAGATCCGATAGAGCATGCAAATATAAGATTAGTTCAAGAGGAAGAGAATTTTTGCAGGCATATCGCGGATTCAGAGAATTCGCAGAAACATTTGGTTTAAGAATTTAGCTTTTATCTTCTTCTACATCTTCTTCGTCTTTTATATCATCATCAAAATCATCCTCAAAATCATTATCGAATTCATCGGACATCGTCAGTAGACAAAAGTAAATCACTATTAAGGATTTAGATTGATAATCATTTTTAGTTTTGAAACATAAAATGTAGATAATTGAAGTTCCGATGATATGTTGTTTCAACAATAATCTTTTAGACTGAAGATCCTACCCAACCACCACATGAAATACAAATGTCCATGCCGTCTTCATTGACATATGTTTCTCCTCCAGGTGGACATTGACATTGTTGAATTTCTTCATCCATAGATATGATACGTTAATCAATCTTATATTGTTTAATAACAAGACATAATTTACTTCGTTCCTTTTGGAAAAATTGTGATTGTTGCTTGCGATCCAGATGGGATCAAATTAGCTGCCACTACAATAAAGAAAGGCGGTCTAGTTGTGTTTCCTACAGATACCGTTTATGGCATAGGATGTGATCCACGAAATTCAAAAGCTATTGATGCAATATACAGGATAAAGAAAAGAGCAGAATCCAAAAATTTGCCTGTACTTGGATATTCAAAAGAAGAGATATCGAAAATAGCCATGTTTGATAAATTATCTAATAAAATTGCAGACAAATTCTGGCCAGGACCAGTAACCCTAGTTTTAAAATTAAAAGATAAAGAAATTGGTAATTCCATGAAGCTAGATGACAAAATTGCCGTACGAGTTCCTAATCACCCATGTGTGCTATCGCTTTTGAAGGAGTGTAAAATCATAGTCGGAACTAGCGCAAATTATTCTGGAAATCCTCCATTTTCTGATTCAAAGAAGGTACTGGAGAATTTTTCAGAATTTGATGTTTTTCTAGATGGCGGAAAAATACTAAATTCTAATGAATCCACCATTGTAGAAATAGTTGAAGGTAATTTGAAAATATTAAGACTTGGAAAAATAACTAAAACGGAGCTAACAACATTACTTTGAATCTGATTGTAACATCTAGTCGTCACCTTGAAGACGATGCTGCTCAAGAGATAACCACGATTCTAGAAAGTTTTGGAGACAATAATAGTAAGATAAACATAACAAATCTTTCAGGCATTGTGACTTGTATTACTACGCTTGAACCATTTTCAGTAATTAAAAAAATTCAAGAAAAAATACTTGAAGAACCGTGGAGTATTAGATATTGTCATAGGATTATACCTATCCAGGAAACAGTAATTACTGAAAAACAAAACATAGTGAATGCTGTATTCAACCATGCAAAAATAATGAGAGTTGAGGACACCTATAGAATAACAGTTGAAAAGAGACATTCTGCCATTTCAACAAAGGAAATAATCGATGCAATTGCAGATAAAATAGATAACAAGGTATCCCTTGAAAAATTTGATTGGATCATATTAATAGAGATTCTTGGAAACAAGACGGGTATTTCGATATTAAAAGAAAATGATATTTTGAGTACCCAAAAATTGAAACGCAGCTTATCTGAATAGAACAGCTGATTTTTCTGCAAGTAAATCCTCAAGCGGAGTAAGTGACATTACGGATCGTAACTGTTTTGCAGATATTTTAAATTCTTTTTTTAGAAAATTAAAGTTATTTTGTGGAAAAACCGTAGATGTTAAGAGATGCCCCAGTGAGGAACATAGTTTATCAAGGGATGATTTTTTTCCAATTGCTATTAAAATAAAATTTTCTCGTTTTTTCATGCCAACTTTTTGAATTGCTTCACTAATTTGTCTCGTATTAGCAAATCGCATTAAAATATCTGTTTCAAGTTTGTTTGAAAGCATACTACCAGTTTTTTGAGCTACAAGAGAAATTGTAATTACTTTTTTTGCATGTTCTAAGTTTAGAACATAAGTAGAACATATGCCTTGAATTATCAAATCCATGTATTTTTGACGTAAATCTTCAAGAAATTTTATTGGATCATCAAAATTATTTTTTATTCCTATTAATTCTATCCTAGTTTTTAATATGTTAAACCATATTCTTTTCATATTCCCACCATGAATTACCGGAATTATACTAATTACATCTCCATCTTTGAGAATAGTTGCCAAGCCTTCCATGCTAGAAGAATCAATACCGTTTATTGCAATCAACATATTTTTTACATCTAATTGTGGCAAGTTTTTTGGAATCTTTTCCTGAAGGAGATCTATTAACTTAGAGACTGATATTGAATCATTATCAATTTCTAATTTATCTGTAGAAAAGGATTTTTTTGCTCCTCCCAGAAGTTTTATTGTTATCATCAGTCAAACATAGATTCTTGCCTATATTGAATTTCTGATTCAAATTAACAAGAGCAAATTCAGGTATAAAATTAATTTAATATTTCTTCTTGCAATTCTTCTGGCTCAACAGATTCTGTAGCTTCTATTCTTTGAGCCTCTTTCTCATTTTGTTCTTCAATCTCACGCTTGATGTATGTTGTAATATAGCCTGCAATCTCATTTTTTAGGCCTTTAGATCTAACAATAGCAATTTGATCGAGGACTTTTTTATTTTGTGCAAAATCAGTTCCGAATTTCTCTTTATAGATAGTTAGTACCTCTGTTGAAATTCGTTTGATTCTATTCACGTTTTCGATTGGCAACAGGGGTTTTTTATACCTATACACCAAGATAGTGCTTACAATTTTGTTCTAATTGATTAGAGATATCATCATACGTTGTGTGTAAGACTTTTGCAGCACAAAATACAACACTTGGAAGAAATGCTATCTGTCCCACTTTAAATCCAAAGCAGCGTGAAAATTTCACAGGACCGTCTGTTTCGACAAGGATTCTTTTTGTGCTAGTTTCCGAAAGTAAAACTTGTTTGTCTTTTGCATATAGCATAGCAGGTCCATATGAAACAAAATATTCACGTTCCATTACTGTTTTTAGTTGTTTTTTACTACCCGCAAACCAATGTAGTAAGATACCAGAAATCGAATAAGATGGCAATATAGCAAGTATTTCCTCTAATGTTGCTCTAGAATGAACAGATATTGGTTTTTTCAGTTTTTCAGCTAATGATAGCATTTTATGGAAAGCCAGTTCTTGATTTTTAAATCCAATTTCATCTGAAACATATGTTTTATCAAGTCCGATTTCACCAATTCCAGAGATATGTTTTGAATTTTCTTCTATAAGAGTAACAACAGATTCTAAATCATTTGAAGATGCTTTCTCAGGATGAATACCAATAAATGGTAATATCAAATTACTTTTCTTACCTAGTTCAAGTGTTTTTTCTGAACTTTGAAGGTCTACAGACACACAACAAGCTTGTATTCTCAATTTATTCATACAGTTAATAATAAATGTCAAATCTTTTGAAAACTCATCATCGGAAAGATGAATGTGTGCATCAGTAAGCCAACTCATGCAAAACCTTTGTTTTTGTCCTTAAAATAGTAACACATGGAATCTAGGTAAAAGCTTGACATTAAATTAGTCTGCAGAAATCGATTCCTACGTAGGTTTTTTTCCACTTGAAGTCTTTTATGAAAGTTAAGAAAAATCATCACATGACATCATCTGAGTTTGGTCTTTCTGCAATGTATCGCATTTTAAAGAAATCCGGAGCAGAACGAGTTAGTGATGAATCTGCAGATGAATTGAGAAGGATTTTAGAAGAGATTGGAGTTGTGATAGCAAAAAGTGCCGTTGACATGTCAGGACATGCAGGAAGAAAGACCGTAAAAGCAGAAGATGTTAGGCTTGCTGCAAAACAGTTTGCAAAATTCTGATCTAAAAGATTTAATTGTTCATTGAAATCTTTTTTGAGTACGGTGAGGTGGCAGAGCGGCTATGCGTTCGCCTGCAAAGCGAATCTATAGGGGTTCGAATCCCTTCCTCACCTTTCATTATATCACAATAACCAACTTCTCTAAATACACCAATTTCTAATCATGCTATTGACGGAAAGATCTAACGGTTTATTGGAATTCATTCCAGGGGCACGTCCTGTTTTGCAACAAATTACAAACGGACAACCTCTAGAAGGTTTTGCACAAAATATTCGAGATAGTATAAGAGAATATTCAGAAGACGCGCAAAGTGAAGTAGAAAAAGGGCATAACTTTCTTCATTGGGTGCTCACTAGGGTTTTTGAAGCAACCGAAGATGATGCCACAGATGCCATAGTAGATGGTGCAAATGATCTTGGCATAGATGCATATCTTCCAGTTGACTTTTCTGATGATAAAATCTACCTCTTTCAATCCAAGTATGGCACTTCCCATTCCATGGAAGCTATTGCCAAATTCAAAGAAGATGTTAGGAATTTACAATATAAGGATATTTCAAAAATGCGACCAGAATTAGCTCGCTTGGTAACTCAAATACGAGAAAAGAATCTAAAAGTAGAATGTGTATATGTGACAGATCAAAAAGTAGATTATCAGAATCAAGAGTCACTTGAGATATTTGATATTGAAATAATCGTTCAGCGGCTTTGGGATAGAATAAAAAAACCAGCCGCAGGTAAAAAAGCCACTATAAAACTTGAAAGTAAACTGAAATATCAAAACACCCTACTTGGAATTTTAAAACTAAGGGAGTTAACACACTTTGTTACAAAAAATCGCGATTATGTTTTTGAATCCAATATCAGACAATGGATGCAATTCAAAACAACAGTGAATAAAGGTCTTAGAGAGACTCTTCAAGAATCACCTAACAAATTTTTCTATTATAACAACGGAATCACTATTGTTGTAAGTGACTTTGAAGAATTGGAGGAAAATGCAATACTTTTACATGCGCCGCAAATAGTAAATGGAGCTCAAACATCAAATTCGATTTTGGATCATGCAAAACGCACACATAATCTAGAGGGTAGTATAACGGTAACAATTATCAAAGCTGCTGATGAGCAAGATCAGAACAACATTACAAAATACCGAAATTCCCAAAATGCAGTGAGAGGAAAAGATTTAGTTTCCCTTATGGATTTCCACAAATCAATTAAATCTCAAATGGAAAACTTTGGATATTTCTATGAGATTCAAGCCGGCTCTTTTGATTCCAAGGCAAAATCACAGCAAAGTGAGTTTTGTGGAGATTCAACTTATAACAAATATCTTCCTGAAAATCATAAAAAAGTAATTGTTGCAAAAGATGCCATACAAGCATTTGTAGCTGGAATAGAACAACGTCCTACAGAATCTTACAGTTCTCCTGCACAATTTTTGCCACGCGGTAGTAAGTATGATGAGGTCTTCAATGAAAGACTCAAAGATGATTTAAGATTACTTTTGTATCCATATATTGTAAAAGAATATGCTAAAAGAATACTAAATTATGGAAAGAAAGGAGGCCATAAGACAAAGAGATATGCTACACTCTTTTTTGTAGCAGTATACTTTAAAATTCTACATGAAAAAATTCTGTTCACAAAAGGGGATTTCAAAGAAGATATAGCAAAGCTTGAACCTATTTTCAAGAGTTTCAAACTAAATCAACGAATTTTAAAACTCACAGATACCATCGCAACAAAATTTCTAGAGGACACGGTTGTAGATGATGAGATGACTGCTGCAAATACATATCATAATTTCTTTTCTCATCACGTATGGCAGGACTCTATGATACGGGTAATCGAGAAGAAGATAAAACAAGAAGAAGATGAGATAGGCAGTATAAAAAAGATAGTACAAGATCTTTTCTAAGTTTTTTAAACAAATAGCGGCAGATGGGTGACCGATAAGGTCTCTTGCAGGAGGTCCGCATCTAGCCATCCAGTCTACCGCAGCTTTATTCTATAAAATAGTAGTATTTAACATGATTAATAACAACACATTTTGATATATAAAAAAAATTATTTTAGAAAATTACATGATTTTGAATTATGAAATACTAGTGGTGGGTTTACCTAAATTAGTTTAATACCCTTACCTAAAAAGTTGAGTCGAGTCTAGTGAGGAATTATATCACCAGAATGGACAATTTGAACCCAGTTTATTCATAAAATTATCGCATCTGGCAGATTAAATGGTTTTAGAATTGAGTCTATTTTGTCTTCTATCCAAAATGAAAATTACAGCTCCTGCTAACAGAGCAACCACTCCACCATATAGCATGGAAAATAATAGATAAGAAAAAAACGTGTCAAGATTCGTTGCAATAATACGTTCACAAAATCGCCCAAAAGGGCAAGGAGATACAACATTTGTAATAGCTAAACCAATAAGGAAGAAAGCTTCCATGCTACCTCCAATAATTAAGATCTTGTATCCACGTTTCATAATCCAACAACAATAGCATTGATCTTAAACTTTACCGTTAAATTAATTATATTCATGTCACAATAAATGTTTTAAAATTAAACTAATTGATTATTCTATGAAACTATGTCTATATCGTGTTTGTAATTGTTAATTCTTGCTTATTTTTCCTCCTCCTTCTATTAATAAACCACCATTATTGTCGATCTCGATATGATTCTGTGTAAGATCTATGTTTAACATTTTTCCGCTAGCTATAGTGAGAATAGAACTTGGCCATATTTCGATATTTGCTCCTGCTACATAATCGCTTACTAATGTACAGCTCTGTTGTATTGTCCAGCTAGTTCCAGTTCCTGGTGGAGAGCAATTTTGAGACCAAAATTGAATAAATGATCCAGATGAAGCTCCTCCAAAATTGATATTTTGACCTGATTGGTCATTCATTGTAGAGATATTATAGAAACCCTTACCATATGGCACTGAGATTGATTGGAAACCAGTATCATGATCAGTCATATAACCAATCATTGTATCTGAACCAAATTTTGGTACTGCTTCTGCATTCTGTTGTGTAGTTCCAATCCTTTCATTAATGTATTGAGCATAATGCGGTGTATCTGTATTAAATATATGGCCTATTATTGGAGTACACATTGTGGATGCTGTTGTATCTACATTGTGAATATCGTATTTGTTAGTGGGGTTTCCACCAGATTGTTCATTTATTACATCAACTGAAACTTGATCATTAACATTTAGTAAATTACATACAACAGGTGGTGCGTGATTGGTATCCAAGAATTCATACCAAGCATAGAAAGATCCTGATGTGCATTGATTTGGAAAATCACCAACACATGAATCTGTTCCTGTCTGTACTAAAGCTGCTGAACCATTTAGTGCCAATCCACCTGAACTTGGTGACAGACCAGTCCAAATGCCAAGATCGCATGGCTGAAAGAAACAAGCACCAATGTACGGCTCATATACACTTGGTACATTCCAAATAGCTTGTGTTTTATAAGTTAGATCATTTTGTGGTGTGTTTGAACCATACATCTCATAACCAGACCAATTAACAAAACCTGAGAATTTGGGTGGTTTTTGTTCTGTAATATTATTTATCTGAGATGAATTTGGATCCTCTGTAATTACTACATTTTTTACAAAACCTGTAGCATTATAAAGAGAATAAACTACATTGATAGTTTTCATTGTAAGATTACAATTCTTATCATATGACCATGTATCAAAAATGCTGTTAAAAGTAGAATTGTATCCTTGAATCCTAGTCTTTAGATCTCCAGCATTACTTGCCAAAGAGATTGCTTTTGAAGTGTCAAGGGAACGATTTATTGTATCAGCTTTCTGTTCAACTTGACTTACACAGTTGGTAGAGTCAGGTTGTATCGATGTGGAACTACTAAAACTTGAAAAATCTAATGTTTGGTTTGAATTATTTAACGAGTCTGTACTAGAACTGTTTTCGTTTAAAGTTGGTGCATATACAAATAATATTCCAGGTGTTACAATTAAAGATAATGCCAATGTAACAAAAATTAGTTTTATTGGGATCATACGTTAACATCCTTTCTATTAACATCCAGTTCCTATACAAATTGGATTATTGTTATTTGGAACTATATTGCCTGAAAGTCCAATATTTCCACCTACATCCAATGTCCTTTGTGGAGTCAGATTATTTCCTATTCCAACAAAATGACTGGTATCATCTACTATCACAGTCGTGCCTAGTGAATTATCTCCTAGACCAAGGAGAGTTGTTGATGGTCCGTCGATGTTTACGCCAAGTGAGGTCTGGGTTTCAATTGATACAGTGCCACTTGCTGGACCGTTCTTGAACTTTTGTAAAAGAATACCTATTTTAGTTCCCGAATTTATTTGAACAGGATTAGTTATTGTATATGTCAAAGTCGGTGTTGCTCCGCCGCTTCCAACTACGCTTGATGTGCCTACTCCAACGCCTTGAATTATTGCAACTTGGCCAGATGGAAATGTTGTTCCTGCTGGAAATATCATGATTATCTTGCCGATTACACCAGTTGTTACCGTTGTGAATCCGACTACATAGTTTGCTGCTCTGTTCGGGAAGTTTGAGGATGGCTGTGCAGCTGAAACTGTTATTGAAGCTGCCAGAACAACATTAACTGATGCAGCTGTTATTGCAATGCCAGCTGTGCCAATCAAAATAACATACAATAATTTAGTTTTTATCAAGGAACGAAACATTGAACACCTTTAACTTAGGTTTTTTTAATTTGATTGTAGAATTGTATGAAAATATCTTAGAGTTTTGATTCATAGATAATAACTGGAAAATCAAAATGATCGCTATCAAAAGAACATTCCAAATCATGTAATTAATTTGGTTTAAAATGATTTTGATACAAATCCTATAGTTTTCAAATCCAATATGAAAATCTCTCTATTTAATTTTATCAATTCTGGATTAAGATCTGATAAGAATCACTACTATCTTGGTTTAGTCCTAACCATTGAGATTATTGTTCAATTAGTTCAACACTAGCTGTTTAAGCATGATTTTATGTTCATAATTAGCCATTTAACAAAACCAAATTTTGAAACCATTGATGGGTTTTGCTAAATTAGTATAATACTCAAGCATACTTTATGAATTAAATTTCCTTAATCAGGTCAAAAATCTTCGATTCTGTATCATCTACACCTACATGATCATTACAATGGTCATACCACCACCTTTGGAACCAATTAGAAAAGATGCTCATCGATGCAAGACCGCTGATTGTTGGTAGGGACAAGAGCACTCCTAATACTAGTAGATACAAAATCCAACTGAAACTTCCTTCTGCAATAGATATTATTAGAGTTAGTGAAGCAACAACCAAGATTAGTAAAGGTATTTTATCTAATTTTTTTGGTTTGCTCCTTCTTGTCCTGGAATTGTATTCTTGTTTCATAAGAGTATAAGCTCTCTTACTATCATTAGTTCCACCATTTTTTTTATTGCAATTTTCAAGTGCCAGCATCATGGTATAAGCTCTATTTCTATTTCTCTCATCAAAAACTTTTTTTGCAAAGGGTAAATGTGATTTTTTTTCCATTAATTTCATAAATCGAGGCCACTTTGCTAATAGACTAAATGGAAATATTCTAATGAAATATTTATCGACCTCCCCCGATGTAGCCTTTGTATCTAAGAATCCAAGCTGTCTATTGTAATCATATATCGAGGAAGTAATTGACATATTGTCTTTTAATGAATAAGGTATTTAATCTTAAATTAATTTAGTCGATATAATAGATTAGTTCTCTACACTAATTGTGGATTTGAATGTATTCCAAAAGACTTGTTCCCGATTTGAATGATAGTGTCTCTTAATGTTTCGTCGACTACAGATCTATCCAATTTTTCCATCAAGTCTTTTCTTGTGATTGTATATGTGTTCAAAGATAATGAGGTGAATCTTAGAATCATTGCTCTAACCATTTCGGCCAAATCGAATATCATATTATTTGAAATATCAGTTATTGAACCATGTAATAATGTAGATCTTTGTCCATAATATTCGCTTATTCTATCATAGATTTTCCCTCTTTCTACTGAGTCACTACCGAGAATTGTAGCTGTTCTGTGAGAAATTCTGTGCGTTAATTCAGTTCCAGCACCAACCAATGATTCTAATGCGGTGATAAGAAAAATTAAGCGATCGTAGGGCATCAAATTCATTCTTGCCTTTGTTAACCAGTGATAAGAATTAGAAATACTCAGATCTAAATTGGTTTTAGAATTATTAGACATGTAGGAATTCCATATTTCATAAAACTTGACAAATTCTAAATATTCAGATTTACATAATTGGTATCTTTCAGCAGGTCCAAATTTAGGAACTGTTGCAAAATCTCCTTTGCCAGTTCCCGTGACATTACCATCGACTATTTGATGAACCCAAAATGGACCTCTTGCTAAATAAGTCATTGAAGGTTTGAATAAAATCAAAGTGTTAATGAAATCCTCAATTTGTTTACTTGCGAGTTGAAACGCAGTCTCTGCTTCACTACCTGGTGCGGATCCTGTAACAGTGATATTCCTAACATAAATCGGAGAACTAACCCAATTTTCCCGTTCAACATAATTCATAATATCAAGTTCAATCGAAAATTGCTGTTTTAGCTGTTCATCGTTAAGATGAGGAATGAGCCTAATGTCTTTTACATTCAAGGGAGAATCTAATTCTATGTACAAGTTTGGTATGGGTGCAATAGAGCAGAAATCAATAGATGACATTTACGATACCTAATTGGCTTCTGTTAGTGATTTTAATATTTCATTTAAACTTCTAATTGATGCATAATCAAAGTGATAGTATTCGTTTTCATACCATCCTCCAGTTGGCACTATCTTCCAACGCTCATCCGAGTCCACCAAGCCCTCAAAATGCCGCTCTGAGGTGACTATTGGGTGAACTCCTTCGTAGTAAACAGGTACAAAGTCACCTCCACACGCAGGACAATATGTGATTTTTTGTTCTTTTTCAGAAGGTACTTTGCTATATGACAACTCTACTATCCATGTTACTGTATGATGCTTCTTTTTTATACCACAATGAGAGAGAAGATAACAAAATGTCTGAAAGACTGATTTCCTTTCTTCGCCTATTTTTACAAACCAGCCATATCTACCGAATGCTCTAGACATATTAGCTCTGTTCCCAAATCCTACTAGATGGAAATGCGGTGAATAATACCACTGTCTAGAACTTTCATTGAATCGAAATGGATGAAAGATGACTGCACCGCCTTCCCATTGAGCTATCTTGAGGATTTCCATCATTCTCTTCCTCAACAAATTGTATGGAAGATTATATTGTGAAGTGTTAACCATGAGCATTAGATGAATTGGTTTTTGACCTGTTCTTTTAGCATATTCTTCAATTCTTTGTGTTGCCCTGTTTGCCTGTCTTGCTATCCATCTCAGATAACAATGCATACAGGATGGTCTGTAACAGGAACGTTGGTATTGTTTTATGTAATTATGTCTTCCTTTCCCTAACATTTCATGTAGCTTATCTTTCAGACAACCAAGAGTTATCCAGACACCACACCAGTCATATTTGTCAAGAGTACAGGGAAGCTTCCATCCATCGCGTTCTATTGTAAGCCAATTTGTAAAACATTTGTAATCTGCAACAAATGCTGCTACTGCTGCTAAAATTTGGTTACTTTGTTTAGAGGCAGGACGAAAATATTTGATTAGATTTTCATTTTTGATCTTCGGTTTTCTTTTAGCACTAGTAGTTAATTGGTACAACTTTCTTTTCCTAATTCTTTAATTTCTTTTTTTCCTCTAGCCCAATGTGTAAGTGTTATACATTTAGAACAGACAAAATATTGGCTTCCTAATTCATAAGTCACTAAGAAAATTGATTTATTGGAACAACAGCGAAGTATGGATTCAATCATTTGCAAGCTCCTGTAATAGATTTGATTACCAATTTTTCTAAGAAGCGACTGCGTGGTACATCTCCACGGAGATTATCTATTTGTGCCCATGTCGATTCATCAAGTGTTATGGATTTTGGTAGTCTCACATAACATTTCTATCAGAAATAATATATATCATACAGGTGTACTAGAATGTGTACGGGTGTATTCTACGAAGGGAAATGAAGTAAAAACAAACATAGTCAAATTAGTAGAGGAACACGAAACCAAAAATGGTATTTCTAAAAATGAGGCAGCAATAATTCTCATCACAAGGCATGGTGGTTCCAGAGCTACCTACTGGAAATACTTCAATGAACTTCTAGCGGAAGGTCAAATAGAACTAAGAAATGTTACAAAACAACAACAACGATTGTTTACTACTTTGAAAAATAGGAAAATAAACGAATTTAGAGAGAAAATAAAACATGTGGAAAACTTACTAGAACTTTTGGACAAAGATCTCGTTACGGGTGACTGTTTTAGTTGGCATGTGACTGATCAAATACCATTAGACGGTTATCATATGCGTGAGCTTGAACTCTGGAAACAAGTCATAGGATATACCAAAGAGTTTGAAAGGTTTGATGGTGCTCCTAATGCTTTTTGTTTACAGGCAAGATATGATATTATTAAAAATCTACCATCGTTTCTGGTAAATTACATTAATGATCCACAAAATGAATTTTCAGATTCTGTTAAAGATGAATGTATGAAAATTATCTATTCGGTAATGACGAGATGTTTTCAAATGTTACAGCGTGATTATACTAATTCGCCATACTATTCAAACCAATTCTATGACAATCATAAGATCAACACACGAATATCTCTAGTACGAGGTCTTCCCTTACCAGATCTGCAAGCAGAATTTCTAAGAATAATTGGAAGGTATTATTTTCTTATAAGTAAAAATTATTCTAAAAATGGTGCTATTGATTCCTGTGATGAACAGAGAATCATTTCTAGATTTGTACAGAATTTCTTTCCAAAATCAAAAATACCAAATGACAAGATGAGTGAGTCAATTACAGTCGATCACATTGTAGAGTATTGGCTAGATAACCAAAAACCTAGGCGTAAATTCTTCAAATCAGGTATGATAGAACGGTTGGACGAAGTACACAAGGCATTAGGCGGCAAATTAGCTAAAAAATTCGACAGATATGGAAATAATGACCCTTTCATAGTGGCAAATTACTATAATGAATGGATCTTTAGCTTGGGTCTATTCTCTCTGCTTGAAAAGAGGATAATCGAGACATATCTGGATGAGACCGAAAAATATGAAAAGGAATCAAAAACCATGGATCACAACGATCCACTGGAAGCATTAGACTATAGTGGTTGGAGGGACTTTAAAGGACATTTGTATAAGACTAGCGATGGTAAAGCCAAAATAATTTTAAACCTACCATACAGCGAAGTCATACCACATCTAGGCAGATGGATGATGGTTCTAACAGAGAAATAATTTCAAATATTTTTGGTTTATGATTTCAAAAGCTTCTTAGCTTTTGGATCTTTACTTAACAGATAATCAACTCCTTGCCTAAGTCGCTGTATTTCATCATTTAGTTTCTCCTTTTCCGAAAGCTCGGCTTCTAATTTTGCTATTGTAATTTTATTTCTCTCCGAATCATCTATGATTAGGTCAGATATTGCTTTCTTGAACTCTTCGAATAGTTCGTCTTTCGTCCCTCGGAAATATGATGAATCAAGATTCTGTTTGTGCCCTAAGAGTCGTTCAGTCACAGAATAACTAATGTCATTTCTTAGTTTCAAAATGGTAGCGAATCTCTTTCGAAAACCATGGTCTCCTTGAATTTCGTATCTATTGCCAGCTTTATTCCTGTAGAGTCCTGCGTTCTTGATTGATCTTGATATAATCCCAATGGCTCCAACTCTTGAAAGCGGTTTGATCTTCTGTATTCCTATTCTGTAAATGGATCTGAAGACAGGATTTTGTGGCAGTAAGTTTTCACCATCCCTTCTTCTTTCTTCCAAATATTCTAAAAGTGCGTTAGATGCTTCTGGTGTCAAAAATGAATCATATTCTTCGTTAGTTCCTTCGTACAATGTGATTGCTTTGCAGTTGTTTGGCATGTCTGTTACATGTCTTAGCTGAAGACCATCAATAGCCCCAACCCTTGCTCCTGTTGACGCTATAAAGTGAATTAGTGCTCTACTTCTCTTTGAAGGAGAGACTTGCAAACATTTAGCTACATTATCAGTAGTCCAAGCTTTGTTCCCCGAGACCTTGACCCGTGGAGGATACATCTTGTGCAGAATCTTTGTGTTGATTGTTTTTCTGTTCATCAGGAAAAACAGTTCTATGCCAGCCATAATTGTCGGAATAGAATTTGGAGACACCTTCTTCTTTAGGTAAAATAGGTAGTCTTCTAGCATTACCTGAACCTTCTCATCAGAGATTGTTAGTAAGCTGTCAAAGTCTTTGATTTTATAATATTCCTTGAATTTCGTAAGTGAATGTCTGTAAGTTTTCTTTGTTCCCTCGCTCTTGATCGAGTTTTCAAAGACTACAATACTTCGTTGTTCCATGTCTCTTATTATATGCCTCATATTATTAAATATCGAAGTACGCTCGTTTAACATGATTTTTATAACGAAAATTAAGAAACAATATTACAATGGAAGAAAATCAAAAGTGTTCCCTGTGCAATGGACAGTTGGATCATGTCTATCATCCAATGGAAAAATGGAACATCAAAGGATTTCTATGTAGCAAATGTTATTCACAAAAAATCTTCGAGTCATATCCAGGAACTCATGAAAGAGTAAACAAATCTTAAATTTCTAAAAACCAACCTGTCATAATTTTATTTTTATTATGTTCGTCACCTATACCGGTAGCGTATCGCCATACCAAAGGAGCAGTTGTTTTCATTTTATTTTTAATATTAACAAGAGATTCTACTTCTTGATTTACATTTGTAGCAACAGTACCACATTTTTCACAAAATTTGCACTTGGAATCTAAAATGACAGGTGATGATTCAATTACAGGATATGCTTTGCAAGCAAGAGGTCTATTTTGATATATTTTACATTTATAACCGCCATGCGGAGATCTTTCGCTACTTTCAGTATCCAAAAAAGGACACGTATTACCGTTAGAGTCTTTCCCCATTAGCTGATATGCAATAATTTTGTCTGGTCCATCAGAATTTTCATGTGAAATACCAATACGGGGAAGAATTAAAATTTCTAGATTATGTGTTTTTGCATATAATTCTATTTTCTCCTTTTCTTCAGGCAAAATTAGAACGCCTATTTTGCCAAATTTTATTGTAGGATAATATTCTCGTTCAATACAGCATTTTGAGCAATCTTGGATACATTCAAAATTCACATTATTATTGTGTTAAAAATGGATAAAACTCTTGCATTCGGGTCTCTAGATTGAATGTGTGTGAGATTATTCGTATTATAGTAAAAGAACAGCGTAATACCCTTATATCACCAAATCATATATTCACTAAATATGGTTACCTATAGAACTAGTATGCAGATAGTAAGCGATCTACTTACAGTTACTGAAGAGAGCGGAGCAAGTGGCATAAACGTAACCTCACTTTTAACAAAAGCTAATCTTTCACATTCTAGACTAAGCAAATTTATCGATAATCTTACTGGCGCAGGTCTAATAAACAGAATTGAATTTGATGGCAAAAATGCCTTTATTATAACTCCAAAAGGCAAACAATACTTGGAATCATACAAGAACTTCCAAACCCTTGCAGATACTTTTGGTTTAGATCTTTAAATTTAGACAAGCCATAAGAATATTTTAAAACTAATCAATTTTTGATCTTAATATAATACGCAGATTTTAGCAATTTATGAGTAAAACACTCGAAGCCATTGGTTTTGCGTTGATAGGAGGAATGTTTTATGCCATGTTTGGTGGAGGATCAAATGGTCCAATATGGTCTCTTTTTTGGCCTTGCGCTGTTGGTACTTTAGGAATTGTCATGTACCGAGCAAAAAAGAAAAAAGATAAAGAAAAAAGTATTTGAAAATTTTTGAAGAAACCTTTTGATCGCTATTTCTTTTTATTTATACAAATGAATTTTTTGTTTAAATTAATCAAATAGAAGAAAACCGACAGATCTATAAAGGTGGATTATGGTGTAAGAAAAGAGGAAAAAGTGTGACAGATATTTCAGATTGGTGGAAAGGATTGGGCAAGGAACTTGAAATAGATATAGAAAATCTCGAGGAATCTGAAAATAGCATATAGATTTATTTTTAATAATAAAACTCTCCAAATTAGGCATTTATTGTAACAGAAAAATAATAAAAAATTCAATTTTAATGATAAAGCCTCGAGTGGGATTCGATCCCACGGCCTAACGCTTACGAGGCGTTCGCTCTACCAGGCTGAGCTATCGAGGCAATGGTTCGCAATGTCATCAGAGTTTATAAAAAGCCTTTGTGCTTTGGATTCGTTGAAAGTATCCATCTCTGGTGTGAGAGGAATTTTTGGTCATGATCTAAACCTTAGTGACATAATAAAATTTTGCCAAAATTTTTCTTTGTTAGTAAAATCAAAAAAATGTGTAGTTGCTCAAGATACACGACCTTCAAGTAAAATTGTAAGCGAGGTTGCTATTGCTTCTTTGATGGAAAGAGGACTTGATGTATACAATTTGGGAATTGCACCAACACCAGTTGCTTTTAGAGAATCACGAAAATACGGAGGTGGCGTAATAATCACTTCATCACACAATCCCCTACAATGGAATGGTCTAAAATTCATCATAGATGGAAGAGGCATAAATGAAAAAGAATTAGAACAGATTATTCGTAAAACCAAGTTTTCAAAAGAAAAAATTGGTTCAGAATTCCAGATAAATTCTAAATACATAATGGATGCCATAAAATTAATTGGCAAGGTAAAAGGTTCACCGAAAGTTGCAATAGATGTTGGCGGGGGGGCTGCATTTGAAGTTGCACCAAAAATGCTTGAGACTCTTGGTTGCAAGATACAGAAAATCAATGAAAAACCCGGAATTTCTTCACATGGTCCTGATCCTACATATGAGAAGCTTACAGAGCTAGGTTCAGCAACAAAAAAGTGCGACATAGGATTTGCGTTTGATCTTGATGGAGACAGATTAGTAGTTGTAAAAAATGGAAAAAAACAGGCACCTGACATAACTCTCGGATTAGGCATTGCAAAAGCACTTGAGATAGGATACAAGCGTTTTGTTTTGAGTATAGATACTAGTGTTTCTGTTGAGAAATTTATTAAAACACATGGAGGTCAAATTCAGAGATCAAAAGTAGGAGAAGCAAATGTGGTGGATTTAATGATAAAAACCAAGTCACAAGCAGGAGGTGAAGGAAGTAGTGCTGGATTTATCTTACCAGAATTCAACATGTGTAGAGATGGAATATTGACTAGCGGACTAATAGCTGGTATGCTTGGAACTAGAACCTTTACTGATGTCATGAAATTCATGGAACAGTATTTCCAATTAAGAACTAAAGTTGAAGTAGGATCAGTATTTCATAAAAAAACATTACAGATTTTGTTAGACAAAATGAAAAAACAATACAGCGAAATAATTACACTTGATGGAATAAAATCAATCATCGATGAGGATAGTTGGATACTAGTAAGACAATCAAATACTGAACACATTATAAGAATATCCACTGAATCAAACAATTTGAAAAAAGCAAGGTCTATTCAAAAACAAGTTACAGAGTTAGTTAATCAAAGCTATGAGCAAGCCAGACGAAGCAGAAATAATTAGAATATTTCAACAAAGTTTTGGAAAAAAGTCAAAATTTGTACCTGAGGATGTAGAAATTCTAAGAATGAACAAAACCATGGTCATATCCAAATCAGATATGCTAGTTCAAAGTACAGATGTGCCACCAGGTATGAAAATTAATGAAATAGCTAGAAAAAGCATGATTGCATGTGTGAGCGACTTTGCATGTAAGGGGGTAAAGCCGCAGTATGCTACTGTTTCTCTTGCAATTCCAAAAGGATTTTCCAGATCCAAAATAATGAAATTGGCTGCTGGTTTTTACAATGCATCAAAAGAATATGGCATCAAAATTGTTGGTGGCGATGTAAATGAGGGAAAGGAAATAGTAATTGATGTATCTATGTTTGGCGTTTCAAAAAAAATAGTCAAACGAGGCGGTGCAAAGATAAATGATGTGATTATCACATCGGGTCCCTTTGGGTATTGTTCTGCTGGATTGAAAATCATTTTAAATCATCTTAAAGCAGATGTAAAGTTTACTAAAAAATGCAAACAACATGTAAACAAGCCAACTCCAAGATTAGAATTTGGTTTAAGAATTTCAGATTATATTTCATCTTCAATGGATTCAAGTGATGGATTATCTGCTACTTTAAATGAGATGAGCAAGCAAAGTAGAAAAAAATTCGTAATTACAAAACTTCCTACCAAATCAGATGTAGAAAAGTTTGCAGATACAAACAAAATAAAATTAACAGATCTTGTTTTTTGCGGTGGCGAAGAATATGAGATCGTGGCTACAGTATCAGGACGCAATTTAGACAAAGTTAGACAAATAGCAAAAATGTACAAAACACCCTTGTTTGAAATTGGATATGTTACAAATGGTCGAAATGTTGTTTACTGTCAAGAAAACAAACTAATTCTCGTGAAAAAATGCGGTTGGCTTCATTTCAAATCCTAATGTTTTTTAAACCCATAGATGGCTTTTGAAATGTTGTCAGAACAAGAAGCTAAAGAAAAA
Organism: Nitrosopumilaceae archaeon; assembly: GCA_050749225.1. Lineage (GTDB taxonomy): Archaea > Thermoproteota > Nitrososphaeria > Nitrososphaerales > Nitrosopumilaceae > TA-20. The sequence goes on from JBOGQR010000011.1 coordinate 21,535, forward strand.
TGGGGAATTGCCCACATCTATAGTAGTTATAACAATACAATTGTTCACATCACAGATCTCTCTGGTGCCGAAACTGTCTCAATTAGCTCTGGAGGAAGACATGTGAATGCAGACAGATATGAATCATCTCCATATGCAGCCATGAAATCCACAGGCGCTGTTGTTGAAGTTGCACACGATAGAGGTTTTACAGGTCTTCACATCAGGGTAAGGGCAGTAGGAGGAGTAGGAGCTAGAGTACCAGGTCCAGGTGCACAAGCTGCAATAAGAGCACTAGCAAGAGGCGGTTTTAAGATTGGAAGAATAGATGACGTAACTCCAATACCACATGACACAACCCGCAAGAAAGGCGGTAAAAGAGGAAGAAGAGTTTAATCTTCTAATAGTTTTACTTTTACGTTACAATTATTATATTCAAAAAAATTTATTAGAAAACTGATAAATTTATCTTCGTGTTTTTTTCCTTTTGAGATTGCAATCTGATCGGCAAGTTTTTGTTGCATAGCAAGAAGCAATTCTACTTTGAATAATATTTTAAAAAAAGCCCATCCAAATCTTTCCATTGGATTACTT